>JAVVDT010000100.1:0-8191 GCA_032250875.1 Desulfuromonadales bacterium
CTGTGGAGACGGAGGTTTCATGATGAACAGCCAGGAGTTGGAGACCGCCGTGCGTCTCAAGCTGAACCTGGTTGTGCTGGTACTTGAGGATGGTGCCTACGGTATGATCCGCTGGAAACAGGAAGCCATGGGCTACGCCGATTTCGGCCTCGAATTCAACAACCCCGATTTTGTTCTGTATGCCCGCAGCTACGGGGCAACCGGTCATCGGATCACCGGCACTGCGGACTTCGCTCCCCTGCTGGAGCGTTGTCTGGCCGAGGGGAGTGTGCATCTGATCTGTCTGCCGGTCGACTACAGCGAAAATAAACGGGTGCTGATCGATGAACTCAAACAGAAAGTGTGTCTGCTATGACAAGCAAACCGGACCGTAAAAAAACGGGACAAATAGACGTCGTCTCCCCCTTTGACCTCCACCTGATTGCAACCCTGCCCCTACAGTCCGCCGCCGATGCCGAGGGGATGCTGGCAACGGCGACCCGTCTGGCACAGGATCGGGACTGCTGGCTGGAAGTTGATGAGCGCATCGCCATTCTGCAGAAACTCAGTGACCTGGTGGCTGCCGAGGCGGATGCTTTTGCCCGGCTGATCGCCGCTGAAGGGGGCAAGCCGCTGCGCGACGCGCGGGTCGAGGTCAGCCGCGCCGTCGACGGCATCGGGCTGGCGGTTCGCGAGCTGCTGCGGGTGATGCGCGGCGAAGAGATCCCCATGGGGCACACCGCCGCGACCCGCGGCCGCACTGCCTTCATGGTCTGCGAACCGATCGGAGTGGTGCTGGCGATCAGCGCTTTCAATCACCCTCTCAATCTGATCGTCCATCAGGTGATTCCGGCGGTGGCGGTCGGCTGTCCGGTGATCATCAAGCCGGCGCTGACCACGCCATTAAACTGCCTGCGGTTGTGCGAACTGCTGCAACAAGCCGGACTTCCCGAGGGCTGGTGCCAGCCGATTGTCTGTGACAATGAGGTTTCCGAGCAGCTGGCCACCGACCCGCGGCTGGCCTTTCTGACCTTTATCGGCTCAGCTAAAGTCGGCTGGTCTTTGCGCGCCAAACTGGCGCCCGGCGTGCGCTGCGCGCTGGAGCATGGTGGCGCGGCGCCGGTTATCATCGACGAGACGGCCGACCTGGACCAGGTCATCCCCTCGCTGCTCAAGGGCGGCTTCTACCATGCCGGTCAAGTCTGTGTTTCGGTGCAGCGGGTCTTTGCGTCCGTTGCCCTGGCCCGTGATCTGGCTGAGCAATTGGCTGCTGGCGCGGCACAGCTGGTGGTCGGTGATCCCATGGAAGAAATCACCGACGTCGGCCCGCTGATTCTGCCGCGCGAAGTTGCCCGGGTGCACACCTGGGTCGAGGCGGCGCTGGCCGGTGGCGCCGAACAACTGACCGGTGGCGAAGCGCTGGGAGAGACCCTCTATCGGCCCACGGTTCTCTACGATCCGCCGGCCGACGCGCTGGTCTCGACCGCCGAGATCTTTGGCCCGGTGGTCTGCGTCTATCCCTACCAGGATCGGTGCGAGGCGATCCGCCGCGCCAACAGCCTTGATGTCGCCTTTCAGGCGGCGGTCTACAGCAACGATCTGGAAATGGCTTTTGACTCTGCCCGTCGCCTCGATGCCGCGGCGGTAATGATTAACGATCACACCGCCTTTCGCGCCGACTGGATGCCATTTGCCGGGCGCCGCACCTCCGGCTACGGGGTCGGCGGCATCGGCTACACCATGCGTGACATGCTGCAGGATAAGCTGATCGTGTTGAAATCGATTTCGGCTGACGGGGGAAGCACGCAGGATTCACCCTGCGGGTAGGTTGGCACAAAGCAGCAGCCGGGTGATGTGAAAGGCAGTCCGCACCACCTCCTGCCTGTTCAGTCCGACAATTTGCCAGCACATGAGACCTATGAGACGCTTGATGGCCTTGATCGATCCCGGTTGCGTCACGATCTGCCGGAGTCTGTCGGATTCCCTTGAGCGGAAGCTTTCGCTCCGGGAACGCTGGCAACTCCGCCTGCATCTGCTGGTCATAAAGCAGTTGGCCGCCGTTGCCGACGAAGGCGCCCGGAACGATGATCCTCACGCCCCACCATCGGCCCTGACGCCCGGGAGCGCATCCGCAAAGCGCTACCCGCCCGAATCTGAGTCTTGAAAAAATAAAGCGCCGCCAGCATTTTTTATTGTCAGGATTTACCACCTTCACCGTCTAACCGGGAAAAGAGAGACTGCAAACCTCAACCCACGACGGAGGTAAATCATGACACATCATCTTAAATCGATCGTTCTCGGCGGACTGGTGGCGAAGGAGAATCGCCTCAACACCAAATCGAGCTACTTTTCGTGCAATTGACAGATCCGTGAGACGTGTGAATGCTATTCTCATAACTCCGGCCGATGTCGGTCCAGCAACGCGAACGAAAGCGTTGTGGACCACATTGGCCGGATCAAGGGATACAGGTCAACCCGGCTTTATCGTTGTTGCCACATCCCGTCACCGAATTTACCCATGGAGATACCATGAAAACGATTGAAATCTACACCAAGAATTATTGCCCCTACTGCCACCGCGCCAAGGAGCTATTGACACAGAAAGGAAGTATTTTTGTCGAATACGACGTGACCCGGGATCCCGCCAAAGAACAGGAGATGCGCCAGCGCTCCGGTCGCGGCTCAGTGCCGGAAATTTTTGTTGACGGCGAGCTGCTTGGCGGCTGTGATGACCTGTTCGAGCTGGATGAGAACGGACGACTGGATGAACGACTGGGCTGAATCCACCCGGCAAACTGGCGGCCTGGGCGCGATGCGGGATTGCATGCAGCGCACGGGGCAATGGCATCCGGGCCAGCTGGCCGGCCGGCGCTGGCCCATCTGCTGCGTGTCGCTCGAGATCAGCCAACGTTGCAACCTCGATTGCACCTTGTGTTACTTGAGCGAAGCCTCGAAGTCGGTCCGAGACCTGCCGCTGGAGGAGATATTCCGGCGTATCGAGCTGATCCTCGAGCACTACGGACAGGGCACCGACGTCCAGGTCTCGGGTGGCGAACCCACCCTGCGGCGCCGTCCGGAACTCGTGGCGATCGTGCGCCGACTGGCCGAGGTCGGTCTGCGCCCCACGCTGTTCACGAACGGTATCCGGGCGTCCCGCTCGCTGCTCGAGGAACTCGCCGAGGCGGGACTGGTCGACGTCGCGTTTCACCTAGATACGACCCAGCAGCGCAAAGACCATCGCAGCGAGTCCGACCTGAACGTCCTTCGCGAGGAGTACATTGAGCGGGCCCGCGGCCTCTCGATCGGGGTTTTCTTCAATACCACCGTCCATGCCGGCAACCTTGAGGACGTGCCCATGCTGGCGGCCTTCTTCGCCGCCCACGCCGACGTCGTCCGGCTGGCATCCTTCCTGCTCCAGGCCGAAACCGGACGCGGCGTGCTCGGCGCACGCGCGGACGCGGTGCACAGCGACGGCATCGCCGCTCGCCTGGAGCAGGGCCTCAGGACGCCGCTACGCTTTGACGCCCTCTCGGCGGGTCATCAGGATTGCAACCGCTGCGCAGTGGCCCTGGTGATCGGCAACCGGGCCTACGATGCCTACGCCGATGTCTCCTTCATCCGCCGCTTCATGCACGCGACGACGTCCGTCTCGATTGATCGGAAAACGCCCTGGCGTGGGACCCGCGCGTTGATCCTCGCTGCGCTGAAACGACCAGCGCTGCTCGCGGCCAGCCTGGACTGGCTTGCTCGGCTCGGCTGGATGACGCGCCGGGACCTTGTCACCGCCCGCGGTCGGGTGCACAAGCTGACCCTCGTCATCCACGACTTCATGGATGCCTGCCAGCTCGACGAGGAGCGGATCGATGCCTGCATCTTCATGGCCATCAGCCAGGACGGTCCGGTCAGCATGTGTCGCTACAATGCCAAGCGGGACGATTATCTGCGACGCCCCCTGAAAACTTGCTCGTGCGCCAGGCAGTCCCTACGAGAGACTGCACAGAGCAGGAAGGATTCTCTCGCATGAAGATCTTCACGACCATGGGCCTCGTCGCCACGTCAATCGCGGCCCTCGTCCTGATCGTCGTGACGACCCGTTTCGCCGTGCGACCTGCTCCGAACGTACCACCGCCGTCCGCCGAGGCGGCTCAGTCCACCTGGGCCAGGGTGCTCGAGCGTTTCGTCAACGAATGCGGCGAGGTCGATTTCCGGGGCCTGTCCGAGGAGCGGGCGGATTTCGATCGCTATCTCCGCTATGTCGCCGACACACCACTGAGTCAGCTCGATCAACCCGATGAACGACTCGCCCACATGATCAATGCCTACAACGCACTCTCGATATTCAACGTCATCGAGAGCGGCTTTCCCGGCTCCCATGCGGGCTGGCGCAAGCTGGTCTTCTTCGTCTTCTGGAAGCTGCCCGTCGACGGCCGGACGCTATCTCTCTACCACTTCGAGAACGACATTATCCGTCCCTTCACGCGCAGCCTGAACGATCCCAGGGTTCACTTCGCCCTGAACTGCTCCGCCGTCGCCTGTCCCGAGCTGCCCCGCACGCCCTTCACGGCGGACTCACTCGACCGCCAACTCGAGCGCGAAACCCGGGCTTTCTTCGCGCGCCCCGAAAACTATCGCATCGACCACAAAAACCGAGTCGTCTGGTTGAGCGAGATCCTGAAGTTCTACACCGAAGACTTTGTGCCGGAGGCGGCCCCGAGTCTCATCGCCTACGTCAACCGTTACGCGCCGACGACGGCCCCGAAGGACTTCAGGGTGCGATTCACGCCCTACGATTGGACGATCGCGCGATGGGCAAAATGAATGGCGCGGCAAAAAGAGGATCGCCACGCAACGTCCCAAAAAGCACACAGAACCAGCGAAGAGAGGGTTAAGGTGTGCGACAGAGCATCCCAAAATAACTCTTTTTGTTAAGAACAGACGTCGTCAGTTGAAAAATCATTCAATTGTAGTATGGTTCATATTCGGAAGTCGCCGCAGCTGCTATGGTGGTGACTTAATCTCGGAGGATCTGAAGATGGATGTGAGCTGGGCAGAGAAATTCAAGGTGCTTGCCGATCCCAATCGGCTCGCCGTGGTCGGTGAACTGCTGCGTGGAGAATGCTGCGCCGGGGATCTGAGCAGCCGGCTTGCAATTGAGCAAACCCTGCTGTCGCACCATCTGCGGGTGCTGCGTGAGGCCGGGTTTGTCGAAGCGAGACGTGAAGGAAAGATGATCAACTACTCTCTGGCCGAGGGTTTGAACTGTGCCGTCAGCGGCCGCTCCATCGACTTGGGTTGCTGTCAGATCACCTTTCGCGAAGAGTAAGGTTTGATGCATTGTACCGCTCTTTTTGTAGGAGCGGCTTTAGCCGCGAACAATCGCGCCTGAAGGCGACTCCTACAGCGTCATTTCGGCATGATTTCAGCCGGAATTCAGGGGTTTCAGAATTGAAAGCCTGGATCCCCCGACAGGATCACTCGGGGATGACGACCTTTAGACGAGCAGGTGAATAATTCCGTGTGCGTTTGTGGTGGAGCCGCAGATGAAGGCCAAAAGCGCTGCCGGCGACGAGTGTGGCTGTGCAGCGGCGACAAAGCCGGTGCCGGGCACAATCGCTGCGCCCTGAGACAGATCTGCCGCCATTGCGGATGAGACAGGGACGTAACCATAGCTGATCACGGGCTGTGCCAGGACCTTCACAACAACCTTTTGTACCCAGGAGCATAATGCCATGGATTACGTTCTTCCCGCTTTTGCCGGTTTTGTCGCTCTGGCTTCGGTCATCCTCTCGCCCCGCGCCGAGAGTGAAGGGGCTTTCTATCACGGCCTCGGCGCCAATGGCAGTCAACCCGGCCTGCTCAGTCTGACCTTCTCCCAGGTCACCACCTGGATTTTTGCCCGCTCGCTGATGAATGCCGCGATCCTCGGTTTCTATTACGGCATCTGGGGCACTCTGGCCTATGCGTTCTATTACTTTTCATTTCTGACCGGGGGCAAGATCGTTGACAGCCTGCGCTTCGAACATGGCTTTCACAGCGTGCAGGATTTCCTGCGATCCCGTTTTGGCCATTGGGGAACGGGTTGTTACAACTTCGTCATCGGCGTTCGCCTGATCAGCGAAGTGTTTGCCAACCTGCTGGTGATCGGCATCTTGTTCGGCGTCGCCGGCAGTCAGGCCTATACCCTGACCATCATCGGCTTCTCGGCTGTTACTCTGTTATACTCGATGCTTGGGGGGCTGCGCGCCTCGCTGCGCACCGACGTCTTCCAGATGGTGATCTTTCTCGGCACCCTGGTTTTGCTGATTGCGCTGGTGATTGGTAGCCAGACGGTACAGCTGCAGGATTTCTGGTTCAAACCTTTTGTGTTCGATGAGCCGGGGCCGATCCTGATGCTGGTGGCGCTGTTACAGATCTGGAGTTATCCGATGCATGATCCGGTGATGATGGATCGCGGTTTTCTGGCTGATCGGGAAACCACCCGCAAAAGTTTTCTGCATGCGGCCTGGATCAGTGTCATCTGTATCATCGCCTTCGGCTGCCTCGGCGTGCTGGCCGGCGCGCACGCCACTCAGGGTGCGAGCATGAACGAAACCCTGATGCAGCTGCTCGGCACGCTGCCGATGCTGCTGTTCAACGCAACGCTGGTGATTTCGGCCATGTCGACGCTGGACAGCACTCTGTCGAGCTCGGCCAAGCTGCTGGCGGTCGATATGCGGGTGATGAAGATGACCCTGCGCAACGGTCGGGCGGTGATGGCGGCCTTCATGCTGATCGGTCTGCTGCTGGTTTTCTGGGGCAACAAGGACCTGTTCAGCGCGGTGGCGGTCAGCGGCACCGCTTCACTCTATCTGGCGCCGGTGATTTTTTTCTCGCTCTGGGGCAAACGCAGGGATATCCCGCTCTGGAGCTACCTGCTCAGCTTTGTACTGGCGCTGGCGGCGGCGATTCTTTACTTCACCGAATCGAGCGGCTACAGCCAGCTGCTGGGCGAGGCCCATAAATACACCAAGCTCCTCTGGCTGACCGTTGCCGTGATGGGATTTGGCTGTCTTGGTTTCTGGCTCGGGGGCTGTATGAAGCGTGGGGATGAAACAGCATGAGCAAAGCGCAGCTCCAGATTGATCTCGGTCACCTCGATGGGACGGTGATGTTGTTCGGCGGTCCGTACAGCAATCTTGCAGCGACCCGCGCCATGCGTGCGCGCGCCGATGCACTTGGCATCCCTGCGGAACGAACGCTTTGCACCGGTGACGTGGTGGCTTATTGTGCGCAGCCAGAAGAGACGGTTGCCATGATCCGTGACTGGGGGATCGCGGTTGTCCAGGGGAACTGCGAAGAGTCCCTTGGTTGGGGGGCTAAAGACTGTGGCTGTGGCTTCGATGAAGGAACGACCTGCTCCCTGTTGTCGGTCGACTGGTATCGTTTTGCCAATGAACGAATCTCTGAAGAAGACCGCGCATGGATGAGGGATTTGCCTGAATCCATCCGATTCACTTTGAATGGCAAGATTATCCTGGTTGTACATGGCGGCGTTCGACAGAACAACCGCTTCATTTTTCCTTCGTCGGCAGTGGCTATCAAACAGGCAGAACTCGATCTGGCTGGCACGGATATTTTAATCGGCGGTCACAGCGGCATCCCGTCTGGGGTAAGAATCGAGGAGAGAGTCTGGCTGAATACCGGCGCCATTGGCCTGCCGGCCAACGACGGCACGCCGGATGGCTGGTACCTGCTGCTCACTCCCGAGGGGGACAGTTTGATCTGCCGCTGGCAGAGGTTGAGTTATCCGGTCGAAGAAACAGTGACAGCAATGCAGTCTGCCGGGCTCGTCAGCGGCTATATGGACACGTTGCAAACCGGCCTCTGGCCGAGCATGGATGTTTTGCCAGAGAGTGAGCGTGAGGTCAGGGGACAACCTATCTTGCTGGACGACTTGATTGTCTGAACCACAAAGCAGAAAACGATGAAGGTGAGGTGTTATGAAATCCGAAAAGGTTCGCTTTAAAAATGATGTTGGAGCAGAACTCGCCGCCGTCATAGAATGGCCGGAAGATGAGCAACCGCAAGGGTTTGCCCTGTTCGCTCACTGCTTTACCTGCACCAAGAATATCGCCGCCGCTGTCAACATCAGCCGGGCGCTGAGTCGGCGGCGGATTGCGGTGCTGCGCTTCGATTTTACCGGCCTGGGGGAGAGCGGCGGCGAGTTCGCCGC
>JAVVDT010000101.1:0-8184 GCA_032250875.1 Desulfuromonadales bacterium
GCATGTCGGCCAGGATCAGTTCAGTCTCGATCATGGCCCGATCGCGTTTCGGATCTACCGAACCAAGAGGGTGAAAGATATCCGCTGAGTCGAAGCAACGGATGAGCAGGCATAAAAGATCGCAGCGTCGCGCCGGATCCATCCAGAGGCGCGATGTATTGCTGCCGACAGTGATGTCGGGGCAGAGGACGAACTGGTTTTCGGCATAGGTGATTTTTTTAGGTTGATAAAGGTCGCTCAGGGCATCGACGCGGCTGTCGTGAATGGGGGCAACACCCTCAATGGTTTCGCCGGGTTTGCGGCTGTCGGGCACAGACCGACCGGTAAGCAAGCTGAACAGGGTCTTCTTACCCGCTTGAGCGAGTCCCAATATGGCAATTTTCATCTAAAAATCCTTTACTGGTTATCTTCTTTACTCAAGCAGGACTCAGGTTGGCTGCTGAGAAGCAGAAAAGCGAAAGGCATTGGCCGCTGATCAGGTAAAACTGTTGAATCGTTGAATTGCTTAACCATAAGACTTTGGTCTTTGGCTTTTGCCCGATCAGCGTTCATCAGATTTGATCAGCGTCCCATTGAGGTTTTGAGATTCAACAATTCAACAGTTTTTTTTGCCTTGTCAGCCCTGATCTATTCCCAGCGATCGCCACGCCGCCGACGCAATTCGATGTCGATCGATTCGACCCGTCCCTGGTCATTGATAAACGAACTGAGCAGCCAGCTTACCAGACTTATGATCAGCGAACCAAACAGAGCGGAGCCGAATCCATCCACCACCAGACCGCCAATGACGCCCGAAGTCATCATCAGCAGCAGTGCGTTGATGACAAAAGTGAATAAGCCCAGGGTCAAGATATTGATCGGCAGGGTCAGAATAAACAGGATTGGTCGAAAAAGCGCATTCAGAATCCCCAGAATCAAAGCGGCAAAAAGCGCGGAGCCGAAACCGCTCACATGAATTCCGGCAAAGAGATAGGCAGCCGTCATAATCGCGACGGTCAGTATCAGCCATCTGACTAAAAGGCCTGTCATTACAGATCCTCCCCCTATTTCTCAGGAGCCTGCAGGGTTCTTTACAGAGCCGGCAGCGGTGCATTTGGCCAAGTCACATAGTCCGCAAGATTCTGAAAGCTGTAAGTCAATATTTTATCGTATAGAACGGTTGATGCCAAGGTTAAGGAAATTACCCGGAATGATCTCTGATAGCACGTGAGGCTTCACGATCTGCCTGCCTGGCCTTGAGTGACTCGCGCTTGTCATAGAGTTTCTTGCCGCGGCAGACGCCGATTTCCAGTTTGACGAGATGACCCTTGAAATAAATCTTGGTCGGCACCAGAGTCAGCCCTTTTTCGTCAACCTTTTTGATCAGCTTGTCGATCTCGATGCGATGCAGCAACAGCTTGCGCTGCCGCAGCGGATCGTGGTTCTCGCGATTACCCTGCTCGTACGGACTGATGTTCATATTATCAACGAACACCTCGCCGTTGCGAATACGGCAATAGGCTTCCTTGATACTCACCTGCCCCATGCGCACCGCTTTGACTTCGGTGCCCTGCAGAGCCAGGCCGGCTTCAAAGACTTCGTCGACGAAATACTCGTGATAAGCCTTTTTATTGTTGGCAATAATTTTTATACTCATAAAATCCATAAGAAGAACGAGGCATGCAAAACGCGAAAACCTCGAACTGATTGTTGTTTGGCAAATAGTGTTTGGAGCTATACACTGAACAAAGGCTATGTTTCGTATCGCTCCGGATACTCCGCAGCATCATCTCGAAGGATTGCAGCAATTTTAGGCATATAGCTTTCCTGCGTCAGGACACGGCTGCCGACACGCAGAAGCACGAAGCTGCCGATCATGAAAAAGACTCCGAAAATGGCAGACAAAAGGTTCGGATCGAGACCGGTGTCCAGGTTTTCACCGACCAGTTTACCGCTGGCAGCTCCGATTACCAGGGCAATCAAGGGCGCGATGTAGAGCAGGAAAGACGATTGCAGAAAAGATCTGGTCGTCGTAGCGATCAGAACATGATCACCGACATTGGCGCCAAGGCTGTTCTGCACCTCGATCAGGCGCGTGCGGCCATCATCACCAAGCATGCAATTGCTGTGCGTCGCGCAGTTTTCACAGAGGCTGCTTTTCTTGCACATCACAACCGCGGTGCTTTTGCCTTTCAGTTCGACAACTGTACCGGTTTCTTCAATCATAAAGCTTGCTACCTATATTACGATATGAGTCCATGATTCTTTCTGGCTTTCCCGGCAGCATTCTAAGGATTCTCAGTTTACCACATCGGCTGATTTGCCGGTGAACTCAGTATTGCGTACCGGCGGCGTCACCATACCACCGCTGATGATCAGTTTGAAAGCTTCTTCGACTGTCATCGACAGTTCAATCATGTCATCTTCCGCCACCAGGATATAGAAACCGGAGGTTGGATTCGGTGTGGTCGGCACGAAGATATTGATCAGCTTTTTCTCCGTAAGCAACTGCACTTCCCCCTGGGTGATTCCAGTGACAAACGCGACAGCCCAGATCCCCTTGCGCGGATATTCGATCAGGACCACCTTGCGAAAAGCACCGCGATCCCGATTGAGAACCGTGTCGGAGACCTGTTTAAAAAGCGTGTAAATCCCCTTGACGAAAGGAATCCGGTCAACCATTTTTTCTGTGAAATTAACCAGGGAACGGCCGAAGATGTTGGCCGTCAGCACACCGACCATCAGGATCAGCAGCAGCGTTGCGACCAGACCGATACCAGGCACCGAAATGCCGAATATTTGCTCGGGACGCAAGGCCATCGGCAACACCGACTTCAAAAGGTTGTCCATGAGACGCACCAGCCAGCGGACCACCAGAAGCGTCAGGGTGATCGGCACAAGCACCAGCAGGCCGGTCAGGAAATAGCTTTTCAGCTTGAGATGAAAGATCCGGCTTAATTTAAAGATACGCTCCATATTTCCTCAAGGTTTTAACGTGGTTAAATAAACGGACCTACAACCCAAACAAAGGTCAGTTCAATAATAAACCAGACACGGAGGCGCTGAGAAGAATGACCAAGGTGTCCGTCATTTTGCCCTCGAAATGTTTTTTACTCTGCGTACCCTGCGTACTTTGCGTCTCCGCGTTAAACCTTCTTTTGGATTATAGAACCGTAAATAAAAGCATTATAGAGGCAGGTCAGCTTGCCGGCAAGACGTTCTGTGATGCGAGGTAAAGATGAGTAATCTCGATATCTGCACCAGCAGCGCAAAGGGCTTCTTCGAGTTCATTGATACAAGGCATTTCCGGCAGGGCGACCACCTGAAAAGAGGCTTCGAAGCCGGGCGCTAGCTGTCCCATCCGATCATGCAGACCGAGAGCTCTGGCACCACCGAGGGTTGCTATCTCCAGCCAGTCGCGCGGAGCGGCTTCGCCTGCAAACCAGTTCCTGGCAAAAGCGAGTTCGTCCCAGACGGACAGACTCGCTGAGCTGGCCAGGCTATCGGTGCCAAGGGCCAGAGCAACGCCGGCTTTAAGATAGGCGGCCAGCGGTGCCTTGCCGACATTCAAAGCTGCATTGGAACGTGGACACAGGGCGACGCAACAACCGGTCTGTTTCAGAAGGTCGACTTCTGCGGCAGCAACCTGTACGCCATGCACCACAAGATCACCCTGCCTTAACCTCCCCTGTCGGCAGAACGCTTTGACCGGGCTGCAGCCGGGGGCGGTATCGACAGCAGAATTCCAATTTGCCGCAGCATATAATCTCTCGGCAATTGCTCCTGAGCCATCCTGCAGGAAAGCTGTCTCGTCCGCAGATTCCGCCAGATGAATAGCACACTGCAAGGCTTGGCGGTCGGCAAAGGCAAAGACCTGATCTGTCGCTGCCGATGACAGGGTGTAGGGCGCGTGGGGCGACAGTCCCCAGTCGAGATCTGGACCGGGGACATGTTCGATGAATCTGGCGATCACAGCAAGCCGTTCTGCAACTGCCCGCGGATCGCGTCCCAAAACCTCGGCAAAAACACGTCCACGCAAAGGTGAATGCTGATAAGCAGAGACAGAACCAAGTCCGGTGAAGATATCGCCGACGGCTCCGGTCCCGGCGAGCAGCGAGGCTCTCAAGCCGTTTGCAAGAGATTTGTCGAGCTGCTCTGCGGTGACGCTTCGCCGCACCCGCAGCAGCCAGAGGATCCAGTCAACGAAGTTTTGCGGTGCCGCCGGCTCTGCGGCAGATGCAGCCCAATCGGCAAAAGAGCTGAGCTCGAGATGGGTGTGGGCATTGACCATCGGCGGCAGCAGAGCCGAATCGCCAAAGTCGACGACTGCTGCTTCAGGATAAGCAGTGCTCAGATTATGAAAGGTATCAACAGCGACAATATGCCCGCCGGTAACGAGCAGGGCACCATTCTCGAATGGAGGCGCACTGATCGGCAGGAGAAACCGGGCGCGATAGAGAATCGGCTTTTCCATGAGGTTTTTCAAGATCAATTCACCTCGGCACAAAGCTCCGCAGGAGGGCCGTCGATTTGATCGCAGATGGTTTCTACCTGTTTCAACCGAGCCTGTATGTCCTGTTGCAGCACGATCAGGCACTGCTCAGCCAGAACAGACTCGAGAATTTCATCAGTGGTCAACGGATTGGCCAGGACAACACGCAGGACGGTGATTTCCTCCGCATAAGGGGAAACCTGTAGCCGAGTCCTGGAAACGAAGGTTTTGCCCGCTTCGCGCTGATCCTTCTGCAACAGCTGATTGATCTGATCGAGCAGGAGATTGACGCTGAGGCGTTGCTCTTCACTTGCCCGGAGAAGTGACTGTTGCACGTACTCCGGGCAATAGCGATAGGTAAGAATATTCAGTTGTGGCGTGCTGGTCAATTCGAAATCTGGGTGCTGTCGGATCATTTCAGCGTAGGTCCTGGCACGCTCAATCCCCAGGTCGATGAGCAACTCGTAGCCCTTGCGGCCAATGATCGACAAGCCGGCATGCACCAGCAATGCCTTGCCTGGCCGCGACCCCTCGAGGGTATGGCTGCCGAGGTCCTTGGAGCCGTGTCGCAGGATATAGGCGGCATGATGTTCTATAGCTGTCTGGGCAGTAGGATCCTTAAACACGACCATCCCCGCCCCCATCGGCACGTAAAGTTGTTTGTGAGCATCGAGCGTCACCGAATCGGCAAGGGATATCCCATCCAGCAGGTAGCTATTGCGCTCGGAAAACAGGGTCGGACCACCCCAGGCGGCATCAACATGAAAATGGCAGCCAAGTTCACTGGCATAATCGGCCATTTCCCGCAGAGGGTCAACATTGCCGGTTTCGGTGGTGCCGGCGATGCCGACCAGTGCCAGAGGACGGATGTTTTCATCGCGCAGACGGCGGCAGGTTTCCTTAAGCTGTTTCAGGTCAATACGGTTGTTGGCATCTGTGTCAATCTTCATCAAGTTGTCGCGCCCGAGACCGAGCAGGTCGGCGGCTTTCCCCAACGAATAGTGGCCACGACGCGAGACCAGGATGGCCAGGCCATCGCAGCCCAGGTGCTTCAGGGAGCGGGCCAACCCTTCATGGGCAATGCCACGAAACGTACCGGAAGGCGAGCAGAGGCGATTGCGTGCCACCCACAACGCGGTAACATTGGCAATCGTACCTCCGGAGCAGAAGGCGCCAAGGGCATGTTCGCTGTTGTGGACCCACTGATCGTAGAAAGCGTTATCGTTCTGATAGACAAGACGGTGGAGCATGGCAAGAACCTGTCGTTCCAGAGGCGTAAACGCCTTGGACGTTTCCACCTTGACCAGGTTCTGGTTCAGCGCTGTCATGAGGCGCGAGAGCGGCAGCATGAAATATGGAAGCGCCGAGGTCATGTGGCCGATAAAACCGGGGGCAGCTGTGTGCACCGACTGGGCGACCAGTTTCTCTTTGACAAACTCTGTGTACTCGGAAACGTAGGTTGGCTCCTCGGGGATGATTGATGAGGAAAAATCAGCCTCAATTTCATCAAGGCTGCGTTCGAGGACGACGATATGTGTCTTTAGAAATCCGGCGACGTCCCTGCTTATGGCCTGGTCTATACCACCGAGGGTCGAATCAGGGGCTTCGGGGACCGTGAAGATCCGATAGAGGTTTTCCAGAGTCGCGCGCGCTGTTTCACGGTTTTTCGACATAGTATCGCCTAGAAGTCTTGCGGATTCAGGAGGGACCCATTATCAATCAGACGGGTTTTACCGATAGACACCGCCAGCAGCAGCACAGAATCGGCATCGATCCGCTCCTGTTTGTGCAGCGTCGCCTGATGACAGATGAGCAGGTAGTCGATGTGTGCATCCTGCTGTGCGTCGATCATCGCGTGCAGGACTGTCAGAACCTCGGCAGCCACACGCACCCCGTCAGCAACCAGTTGCCGCCCGCGGGCCAGCGCTTGCGACAGAACCGGCGCTTGTTGCCGCTCGCCTGGGGAGAGATAAACATTACGGGAGCTCATCGCCAGACCGTCAGCTTCGCGCACAATCGGCATACCGACGATCTTCACAGGCATGTTGAGATCAGTAGTCATGCGCCGGATCACCGCCAGTTGCTGGAAATCCTTGCGTCCGAACAGTGCGACATGCGGCTGGATGATATTGAACAGTTTGGTAACGACCGTGGTCACTCCACGAAAATGGGTGGGACGATAAGCGCCTTCAAGGGTCGTCGTCAATGGGCCTTCCACGCTGACATAGGTTGCATAACCGGCCGGGTAGATAGATTCTGCCTCTGGATAAAAGATCAGGTCAACACCGCATGCGCGGGCCAGACTTTCATCCCGTTCAAAATCGCGTGGATAACGATCCAGATCTTCACCCTGACCGAACTGGGTCGGGTTGACAAAAATCGACAGGACCAGCAGATCGCCACGTTTGCGGGCTTCTTGCAATAAGGAAAGATGCCCATCGTGCAAAAAGCCCATGGTCGGCACGAACGCGATCGTCTTCCCTGCCGAACGGGCTGCAAGGCAGAGGTTTTGCACTTCGCTGATATCTGAAATTATTTCCATATGTCCCAGGGGTCGCGTCACGGAATCCTAAAAAGAATGCTCCGGTCCGGGGAAACGGCCCTCTTTTACCTCGCGTATATAGTCATCAACCCCTTGACGAATCGTACCTGAGACATCAGCAAAGCGCTTGACAAACTTGGGTGAATATTTATCACACAAGCCCAGGATATCGTGGATAACCAGAACCTGGCCATCACAATCGACACCGGCACCGATGCCGATCGTCGGAATCGACAGTTCAGAGGTAATCAATCCGGCGAGTTTGGCCGGAATCGCTTCGAGAACGATAGCGCAGGCACCAGCATCGGCAACCGATCTGGCGTCAGCCAATAATTGATTCGCCTGTACGTCTTCGCGTCCCTGCACGCGATACCCCCCCATGCGATGTACCGATTGCGGTGTCAGACCTATATGGCCAACGACAGGCACATCCATGGCAACGATCGTCCGGATGGTTTCGGCTATGTGCACACCGCCTTCAAGCTTGACCGCCTGGGCACCGCCCTCCTTGATCAAGCGCCCGGCATTACGCCGTGCCTCGGCGAGATCAACCTGGTACGACATAAAAGGCATGTCTGCAACAATCAGAGACTGAGAAACACCACGAACCACGGCGCGGGTATGATAAAGCATCTCATCCATGGTGACCGGCAGGGTATTGTCATAACCGGAGACCACGGAACCTGCCGAATCACCGACCAGGATGACATCGATTCCTGCCTGATCCATAATGCGGGCAAAGGGATAATCGTAGGCTGTCAATACCGCGATCTTCTCGCCGCTGACTTTCATGGCTTGCAGATCCAGAATGGTGCGGCGTTTCTTCGGCGCTTCGCTCAATGGCCTCAACCTCTCATCAGTCGTTTTAAAAACAGAAATGTCTTCCGTAAATTTACGGAAGACAGTGGCATGACCGGTGCTGACCACCCGTCTTGTTTCATTGCTACGACTGCCGTCCCGGTCTCACGGATCCAGGCGGTATGTTGATCGACCCGGCTTTCGCATTGGCTCCGGCACAAGTTCCGGGCCCAAAAACTCTGAGTCTGAAAAAGCGTTCTAGTCTATATCACAGCTGGTGAACCGAGTCTAGAAAGTTTGTAACTATTCACCACTTTCGTAGGAGCGGCTTTAGCCGCGAACAATGGCGCCTGAAGGCGGCTCCTACAGCGTC
>JAVVDT010000102.1:0-8172 GCA_032250875.1 Desulfuromonadales bacterium
GGTGACGTTTCGAATCGCCGGCGAGGTCAGGATCGATGGTGCTGGTTTGCTTGGCAGAACAATTTCCATAGAACGTGAAGGAATCCTGCCTTTGACCGGCAGTTTGAATCAGCTGCGGCCCGACAACCAGCTAATTCAGCCCCTGAATCCGTCTGAGAAACCGATTCTGCAGCAATAAACTTTCCCTGACTGTCAAATCTCCTCGACAAAAAAGAAACAGTGTTCTATAGTTTTCAATATTCTGCTATTGAGGATTAAGGTGTCTGCACAAAGGCTATTATTTGTGCACAAGGAGTCTGGAGGAATATTATGCTGTTTGTCTGGGATGACGACTACAAGACCGGCATCGCCGCAATTGACGACGACCACAGGACCCTGGTCAAGTTGATCAACGATCTCTATGAAGCCATGCAGGATGGCAGCGGCGGCGCCCTTCTTCTGCCGATATTTTCGGCGCTCAAGCATTACACGGAAACCCACTTCGCCAAAGAGGAGCGTTACATGATCGAGTGTGATGCCCCGGACCAGGAAAAACACTTCCAGGAACACAAACTAATGGTGACAAGACTTGCCGATCTGGAAAGCAGGCACCGTAAGGGCGAGGCAGCCATCTCCCTGCAGACCCTGGCTTTTTTGCGAGACTGGCTGAAAAATCATATCTGCGTAGTTGACCAGGTAATGGCTCCCCACCTCAAGGAAAAGAGCATCGAACTGGACACACAGGCGTAGAAACTGACCGAAGGCGACAGTCAACCGATACATAAGTGACGCACCCACATGGCATTTTCCGATGAAGCAAACAAAGCGGGGGTCCCTGGACAGGACCCCCCGCAAACGTTACTCAAGCGAACCTGAAATTTACGCCGGTTCACTCCTCGTAAACCAGCACACGGATCAAGCCGCAGGTATTTCCCGCTTCAACCGTCGTTGAGTCACTGACCGACAAAACTCTCCTGACGGGGTTGTTCTGGATAAACTGGTTCACACGCTCGTCCAGTTCATCCAGTTCTCGTTGCGCCTTGAAAGGCTGCAGTGGTTCACCAAAGGTTTTGACCTTGATCATGACAACCTCCTCTGGCAGCCAGGAGATCAGACCTGGACCACCTCTTTGACCTCAGGAAGCTTTTCCATGAGGGTTCTTTCAATACCCATCTTGAGTGTCATGGTTGACATCGGGCACGAACCACATGCCCCTGTCAGCCTGACACTGACAATCCCGTCATCGCTCACATCAACCAGTTCCACATCACCACCATCGGCCTGCAATGCAGGGCGAATCAACTCCAACACTTCCTGTACTTTTGCTTTCATCGGACAATTCTCCTTATCGTTTTTATTTAAGTCTCACTATACCTCCCGGTAAACCGGGACACGTTCAGTCTAACAGAAAGGGCCTGCATATGCCAAAGCGTCCAGACGATTTTTAAGCTCTCCGCTGTATCGGCACCGTTCCACCATTCAGCCGACGGCGATGGTCTCAATGCTTCGTCCACAGAGCAACTCCGGCATACCGACATTTTTTCCCTGCACAAGCACCTTGAAAGTTTCCCCCATCCCCGCTTCCGGCATAATCAGATTCTTCAGGGTCAAACGCAGGGCACGCGCCTCTTTTTCGCTGGCAGCAGCGGCCTCGAGTCGCACCAACTCTTCAAAAAAGCCCAGTCCCAATAGAAAGCGGTACTGTTCCGAGAAACATAAGGTTTGCAGACCGACCTCGTCTCCGGCTTTTTGCAGAGCGGTGAAATCAACATGAGCAGTCATATCTTTCTCGCCGACGCGATCGTAGGGATTATCATCTGCTTGGTGGCGGTGATAACACATCAGGGTGCCTGCCCGTCGATGTGGAGCATAAAGCTCTTGCGCCGGGTAGCCGTAATCAATCGTCAGAACGAAACCCCGGCTGATACGCTGGCCGACCCGATGCATCCAGTCCAGAGCCGCCAGATTCACTTCAACCCGATTTCCATCCATTGGACCGCAACCCAGCCAGGAGAAATATGCAGCCAGGCGGGGATCGGTTATGACTCGCAGCTCTTCAACAAAAACATCATCCTGGCTGGTTACAAAAACTTCCTGAAGCACACCGGCATGTTTTTCGACAATATGCACCGGGAAGGCATCAACCAGCTCATTCGAAACAAAGCAGCCGGACGTGATCGACCAGTCCTCTTCATCACTCCAGGCAAGCTTGTCAGTGTGGTCAGCAAGATTTTTGGCCTGGCGCTGACGGTTGTCCTGGCTGACTTCAACCAGGGTATACGTTAACCGGGCATAGAGCTGCGGCGCTTCCTCAGCTATTGCATCAAGGATATCCAGGGCCAGGTGTCCTTCACCGGCGCCCTGTTCCACGATCTGAAACGTTTCATCAGCGAGCAATTCGGACATCTGCAGCAACTGGCGTGCTATCAATCGACCGAAGAGCGCGTTGACACTGCTGGAGGTGAAAAAATCTCCGGATTTGCCGATCCGATCACGTGCCGCCATGTAATAACCGTACCGCGGGTGATAGAGTGCCTGCGCCATGAAATCTGCAAAACTGATTCCGTTGGCTGTTTGAGCCTGCTGGTGCAGCAGCTTGGCCAGCGGCGAAGCCTTGGCTTGCGGGGAAATGCTTTGTGTCATAAGAGTCTTCCGTCCGGGAGTCTGTCGAAATTGAGCGGCAGTTTAGCGCAGTCTATCATGGAGCACAAGGCTCTATCAGGCTGAGAACGCCGGGTCTGAAAAGACAGCTTTGAGCGTTGCCGGATCATTGGTAAACAACCCTGAGACACCGGCCCTGAGAAGGCTTCTGGCAACGCAGGCACGATCAACCGTCCAGACGGATACAGGCAGACCGGCATGCGCACAGGCAGCGATCATCGGACGCGAGACCAGATTAACCGCCGGATGGAAAGCGCATGCCGAGATGTCTTGGGCAATCTGAACGGCCTTGCGCCAATTGCCGGAATCGAAAAGGACGGCAATTGGCAGCTGAGCATTTGTGGATCGCAAACGCTGCAGCAGATTATCATTGAACGAAGAGACGACGATTTCCGCAGCAGGATAGCGACCGAGCAATTCGAGTACGGCCATTCCGGCACGGAACTCTTTAATCTCAAGATTAAGGCATAACCGGCCGCCAAAGGTTTGCAGGACCTCTTCAAGAGCGGGGATTGATTCACCGGCGAATTCTGCTGCAAACCAGCTGCCGGCATCAAGCTGCTGCAACTGCTGCCACGTCCTGGCGGCAACCGGGCCACAACCATCTGTTGTTCTTTGCAGGGTTTCATCGTGGATGACAACCGGAATGCCGTCGCGAGACAAATGGATGTCCAGTTCAAGGCCATCGCAACCGCTCTCGACAGCCGCAGCAAATGCCGTCATTGTATTTTCCGGGGCGCAACACGATGCCCCGCGATGTGCCCAGAGGAAAGGACGAGTCATCTCTGGTATACTTTCAGGTAAGAAAGGCCGCACAAAAGGCAGTACATGCGATATGATCTCTTCATAGTCATCTTGATCGTCCTGTTAATTTCAGGCATGGCGCTGACCCTGCTCTTCGGCAAAAAGCATAGTCGCCATGGCTACGGAGTGATTGCTCCACTCTCCTGCGGAGAGCAGAGTACCATGCTGTCGCCATCTCACGACTCACTCCTTGCCCCCCAAAACCGGATATCCGTTTTGTTGCCACGAATAAATCCCGCCATACAGATTATAAACCTCAGAGTACCCTTGTCGGGCCAGGTAGTTGACAACCTGGGCACTGCGTGAGCCAACCGCGCAGTAGACAAGAATCGGCCGATTCTTCGGCACCTCGGCCAGACGACGTGCAAACTGATCAATGGGAATCAAGCGGGCGCCTTCAAGGCGAGCCTGCCGAGACTCTTCACGAGTGCGCACATCGAGCAGAAAAAGGTCGCTGCTTTGACCGACCAGGTTAAAAGCCTCTTCAGCAGTCAGGTTGCCGCTGACAGCGGCATCAGCATAAGCCGGCAGCAAAGCCAGCATCACAAGCAAACAACACATGAATTGACGTCTCATAAGACACCTCTTAACAGTTTATAATTCCCAAGTAGACAGACTCCTGATACTTGAATCATTTTCATCTGGGGTCTCTGCATAAAGCATAACTCAACAAATCAAACCAAGGAATTATTATATTCAAAAAACGATATTATTCTACCCTAAAAAAATTTGTCTTTACCCATGAAAAATGTAATCATAGCGACCGTTGTCTAACGGTTCCACCCAAGGGGGATGAGATGGATCGCAATCTTGCGCTTGAGCTGGTCAGAGTCACAGAAGCCGCTGCCCTTGCCTGTGGTCGCTGGGTGGGCAAAGGCGACAAGATATCTGCAGACGATGCCGCCACCAAGGCGATGCGACGTGTACTTGATTCAATGGATATTTCCGGGACAGTCGTGATCGGCGAAGGCGAGATGGATGAAGCGCCAATGCTTTACATCGGCGAGAAACTCGGCCGCGGCAATGGCCAGGATGTTGATATCGCAGTTGACCCGCTTGAAGGCACTAACATTTGCTCCAAAGGTCTCAATGGCGCGATAGCGACCATTGCCCTGGCCCCGCGCAGCGGCTTTTTGCATGCCCCCGACATGTATATGGAAAAGATTGCCGTCGGGCCGACAGCTCGCGGAGCCATTGATATTAATATGTCCGCAACAGTCAACCTGCAGCGGGTAGCCGACGCCAAGCAATGTTATATTGAGGATCTAACTGTTGTCATTCTCGATCGCCCGCGTCACGATAAAATCGTGGACGAAATTCGCAAGGCAGGAGCGCGCATTCATTTAATCAGCGACGGTGATGTCGCGCCGGCGATTGCTGCGGCAGTAGAAGGAAGCGGCGTTGACATGCTGCTCGGCATTGGTGGTGCACCGGAAGGTGTTCTTGCCGCCGCCGCACTGAAGTGCATGGGTGGCGACATGCAGGGACGCCTGATTTTTATGAACGACGGGGAACGCGACAGGGCAAAAAGCATGGGTATCAACGACTTTGAAAAAGTCTATCAATGTGACGAAATGGCTAACGGCGACGTTGTCTTCGCAGCAACCGGCGTGACCAGCGGGGATTTGTTGCGTGGCGTCCGTTATTTTTCCGGCGGCGCGGAAACCCACTCCATTGTTATGCGCTCGAAAACTCGCACCATCCGCTTTGTCGAAACCCGTCACAGCTTTGATTTTAAACCCAAATACTGAGCAGACACCTGATGGCTTTGGACTTGCCAGACTTGTGACAAGTTGATAGTATTGCTCCAGTTTTCATTGCGTAAAGTGAGGTTATACATGGCGATTATTACGATTTCCAGGGAAATGGGCAGTGGCGGCATTCCGATTGCACACAGGGTCGCCGAGAAGTTGGGATATCGGCTGATCGACGGCGAAGCCATCATGGCAGAGGCTGAAGCGTATGGTCTGTCTCCCGAAGCCGTGGAACAGGCCGATGAAAAACCTCCACACTTTGTAGACACTCTCGACTCGAAACAGTTTCTGGACCTTCACCTGATTGAGTTGATTATTCTCGAAGCCGCCCTTAAAGGCAATGTGGTTATTTATGGACGCGGCGGACAGGATCTGCTCAAGGAAATCAACAGTGTTCTGCGAACCAGGATCATCGCTCCCTTCGAGGACCGGGTCGAACGCTGGGCGGAACGCGAGTGGCTCGATCCGGACCGCGCCCGTTACCTGGTGCGTAAAAGCGATCAGCAGCGAGCCGGTTTCATCAAGTATTATTTCGATCGGGACTGGGAAGACAGTGTTCATTACGATTTGATTATCAATACCCAGAGGCTTTCTGAAGAGGTGGCTGTCCAGCTTATCTGCGCCGGTGTTAAAGACGAAAACCTGGTAGGCATCAAGGCCGACAGCAAGAAGGTTCTCTCCAATCTGGTCCTGCGCAAACGCGTTGAGATTGCGACGTTTTCTGCAGCCGATATAGACGCCTATCTGCTCGAAATATCAGTTGAAGATGGCGTTGCCACGCTGTCAGGACAAGTCCACTCACGCGCAGAGAAGACCGCAGCTGAAGCACATGCCAGAGCGGTTAAAGGCATCACTGCTGTGCAGAACAAGATCGGAGTCGTCGAATATCGCACCATCCCTGCAGAACATTAAAGCCCTCAAGCGATAGAGTCATCCCGAAAGGAAGCCGACCTGCCATAGTCGGCTTCTCTTTTGTTCAGGAATCCGGCGAAGCTGAAGGAACCTTTTTGTTCGGACACACCTTGGCTTGTTTCCCGACAAACCTCTATGCTAGGATAAGGCGGATTTTAAATAATCACTACTTTTTAAGGAGTTAGGGTATGGCCGGACACAGCAAATGGGCCAATATAAAACATCGCAAAGGCGCTCAAGACGCCAAACGCGGCAAGGTTTTTACCAAAATCATCAAAGAGCTTACGGTCGCAGCCCGCATCGGTGGCGGCGAACCGGATCTCAATCCACGCTTGCGCACTGCGATCGACAAGGCCAAACAGGCCAACATGCCGAAAGACAACGTTGACCGGGCCATCAAGAAGGGCACCGGCGACCTGGATGGCGTCAATTACGAAGAGGGCATCTTCGAAGGGTATGGACCCGGTGGCGTTGCCTTGATTGTTGAGTTTCTCACTGACAATCGGACTCGCACCGTAGCTGATGTACGCCACTGCTTCAGTAAATATGGCGGTAATCTTGGCGTCAGCGGCTCGGTTGCGTTTCTCTTTGATCGTAAAGGGCTGATTTCCTTTTCAGAAGAAAACGATTTCGATAAGATCTTCGAGATCGCCTTGGAAGCAGGCGCAGAAGATGTTAAAGATGAAGGAGATGTCTATGAAGTCATCACCGAACCCGCCAACTTTATAGAGGTCCGTGAGGCCATGGCTGCAGCTGGCCTGCAATGGGAAACAGCTGAAACATGCATGATCCCGCAGACCCAGGTGCAACTCGTAGGCAAACCCGCAGAAACCATGCTGAAATTGATGGATGCTCTTGAGGATAATGATGACGTGCAGAACGTTTATGCCAACTTCGACATCAGTGAAGATGAACTGGACAAAATCATGTAGAATGTCGAAGTGCAAAGCACGAGAGGCAAACCAGCCTTTTGTTACCTTGCGCCAAGCGCTTTGCGACTCGGACTTATGAGAATACTCGGCATCGACCCAGGCACCGGAATTACCGGCTACGGCATCATTGACGTTGAAGGCAATCGCATCCGTCATATCGATAACGGTATCATCAAAACTCGCAGCAGCGAGGTCTTACCGCTCAGGCTGAAAGCCATCTATGACGGCCTGACATCAATTCTCAAAGAATTCTCACCTGAAGCTGTTGCTGTCGAGCAGGTGTTTATGGCAAAAAATCCGCGAGCGGCATTAACGCTTGGACATGCCCGCGGCACAGCGGTGCTTTCAGCTGTGAATCTCGACTTGGACGTCCATGAATATTCCGCTCTGCAAGTCAAGAACGCCGTGGTCGGCTACGGCCATGCCAGCAAACAACAAGTCCAGCAGATGGTCAAGGTGCTGTTAAATCTTCCGGAAGTCGCTCAGGAGGATGCGGCTGACGCGCTGGCCGTAGCCATCTGCCATGCCAACAGCCGCACCTTGAAGTTGGCTGTCGCAAACTCCAGCAGACGTTAATATATTTAAAGATGATTCACTCACAAGCAAAACCTGTCCACTTTTAAAGAGAGTAGTTTCTGATGATTGCCCTGGTTCGCGGCACATTGGCTTACAAATCGATCGACCACGTGATTATTGACGTCGGTGGCGTCGGTTACCGGCTGTCCATTCCATTATCAACCTTCTACTCTCTTCCGGAAACCGGCGAGGTCAGTCTCTTCACGCATACTCATGTCAGGGAAGATGCACTGCTTCTCTACGGCTTTCTGACCCTTGAAGAGAAAAACCTGTTTGTCATCCTGATCGGAATTTCCGGGGTTGGCCCAAAGCTGGCAGTTAACATTCTCTCGCACATTCCCGCAGGAGACCTTAAAAAAGCCATTGCAGCCGGTGACATCAAACGCCTTTCGGGGCTGCCCGGCATCGGCAAAAAAACCGCCGAACGTCTGGTCCTTGAGCTCAAAGACAAAGTCGGGCCGAGCGACAGCTTACCATTAACTACAGAGAAAACAGCAGCCGGCACAACGGCGAGGATCTTGAGCAACGACGTTATTTCTGCACTGGTGAATCTC
>JAVVDT010000103.1:0-8133 GCA_032250875.1 Desulfuromonadales bacterium
CTGAATTCATCATGAGCGGGACCATTTTAACCCGCGAAATGGTGGCCGCACCGGCTAATGGCGTCATCATGACGGTCGCTTACCGCCTGGAGTTTCTCAACTTGAGCAGCGGTGGTACCACGGTCATCGAAGTCACTGTGAAGGAGCTGTTCCAGGATGTCGTTCCGAAGGCCGTAGAGTACATGGCAAAACAGATGGGAAACTGACAAACAGCAGCGCGTTCAGGAAAAGCATGATGCAAAATGACTGGCAAGAACAACTCGTCGCAAAACCAAGCGAAATCAGCCTGAGGAGGCTGGCAACAATTGTTTATGCGCTGCAGGCGGCCAGCCTTTTTACCGGCACCCTGACCCTCTTTGCCGGGGTCATCATCAATTACGTCCGTTGGGAAGATGTGCAGGGGAGCTGGATCGAAAGCCACTTCCGCTGGCAGACAAGAACTTTCTGGTACTCGCTGTTGTGGATGGTTATCGGCTTTGTCACGACTATTATCCTGATCGGCTGGGCAATTCTGCTGGCTGCCTCAATCTGGCTGATTTATCGGATCATCAAAGGGTGGGTCTATCTCAGCGAACATCGGCCCATGCCGTCCTGACTGGGTCTTCCGTTCAGCTGCGCAACGCAAGTTCCTGCTTTTCCAGATGAAGAACACGATCCCGTAACTCCGCAGCCTTTTCAAACTCAAGTTCAGCAGCAGCCTGCAGCATCTCGGACTTTATTCGATGGATAGCAGCGGTTAATTCCGCCGGAGACTCATATTCTGCAAGGGCTTCGGCAACCAGACTTTCTGTTGAGGTGTCTGACTTGCCGAGAACATCCAGAATCGAGCGGAACGATTTGCGGATCGTCTCCGGGGTAATGCCGTGAGCCTGGTTATAGAGCAGCTGCGCCTCCCGGCGCCGCCCGGTTTCATCGAGGCAGGCCTGCATGGAGCGCGTGGTCTTGTCAGCGTACATGATCACCCGTCCATCGATATTACGTGCCGCGCGACCGCAGGTCTGGATCAAGGAACGGGCGCTGCGAAGGAAACCTTCCTTGTCGGCATCCAGAATGGCAACCAGGGCAACCTCGGGAATATCGAGACCCTCACGCAACAGGTTGATGCCGACCAGCACGTCAAATACTCCCTGACGCAAGTCACGGATAATCCGGATGCGCTCCATCGTATCGATATCGGAATGCAGATAACGAACCCGCAGACCGACCTCATCCAGATAGCCAGTCAGATCTTCGGCCATACGTTTGGTCAGAGTGGTCACCAGGACCCGACCCTTCTCCGTGACCACCTGACGGATCTCATGGATCAGATCATCGACCTGATTACTGGCCGATCGAATTTCAATCGGCGGGTCGACCAGGCCGGTAGGCCGGACAATCTGCTCGACAACCACTCCGGCTGACTGCGTCAGTTCATAATCACCCGGCGTCGCTGAAGCATAAACCGTCGGGAGGTTCTTGGCACTGAACTCTTCGAACGTCAGTGGTCGGTTATCAAGAGCCGACGGCAGGCGAAAACCGTATTCAACCAGGGTCTCTTTGCGGCTACGGTCACCACGATACATCCCGCCAATCTGCGAGACGGTCACATGACTTTCATCGATAAAAAGCAACGCATCCTCGGGGAAGTAATCAAAGAGAGTTGCCGGAGGCGTGCCCGCCGGTCGGCCGTCCAGGTATCGCGAATAGTTTTCGATGCCCTGGCAGAATCCCATCTCCTCCATCATTTCTATGTCGAAGAGGGTTCGCTGTTCAATACGCTGGGCTTCCACCAGGCGATTCTGGCCGCGCAGAAACTGGATCCGCTCGCGTAACTCCTCCTGAATTTCATGAATGGCCCGATCCAGGGTCGGTTTGGTGGCGACGTAATGACTGGCGGGAAAGATCGCCGTTGCCGACAGGCGATCGATAACCTTGCCACGCAAGGGATCGATTTCACTGATCGCCTCGATTTCATCGCCGAAAAATTCGATGCGCAAGGCGCGATCTTCCTCGTATGCCGGGAAGACCTCCACCGTATCGCCACGCACCCGGAAACTGCCCCGATGGAAATCGATATCGTTACGACTGTACTGGATATCGACCAGGCGGCGCAGCAGCTGGTTACGGTCAAGCTGCATGCCCTGCTCCAGGCGAATCAGCAGACCATGATAGGCCTCTGGTGAACCAAGTCCGTAGATGCAGGAGACCGATGCGACGATCAGGACATCGCGCCGGGTCAGCAGGCTGCGCGTAGCACTGTGCCGCAGCTTGTCGATCTCCTCGTTGATCGACGAATCCTTTTCGATATAGGTGTCGGTTGTCGGAACGTAGGCTTCAGGCTGATAGTAATCGTAATAGGAGACGAAATACTCGATGGCATTGTCGGGGAAGAGTTCTTTGAATTCACCGTAGAGCTGGGCAGCCAGGGTCTTGTTTGGCGCGAGCACCAGGGTTGGTCGCTGGACTTCCTGCACCACATTGGCCATGGTGAAGGTTTTACCCGAGCCGGTCACGCCGAGTAAAACCTGGTGACGATCACCACGGCGCAGGCCTGCAATCAACTCGGCAATGGCCTGCGGCTGATCGCCGCGAGGTTTGAAATCGGTCTTTAAAATAAAGTTCGCCATACATCAGACCGGCTGGGTATTGTCTGCAGTCACTCAGGAACCGAGGACGACCTGAAGAATGGTCTTTAACTGCATCTCTTTAACCGGTTTACGCAGGAAGGTGGAGATGCCGACCCGTTTAGCTTCAGCAATTTTGCCCGCATCGTCTTCCGAAGAAAGCATGACAATCGGCACAAATTTACAGTTCGCCATCTGCTTTGCCGTCTGCGCAAAGACGATACCGTCCATAACCGGCATGGTCAGATCGGTAATGATCAGATCGTAACGATTGGTTTCAAGCAACTCGCAGGCCTGCTTGCCGTTGCCGGCCACAGTGACTTCATAACCGAGATCATCCAGCATATCTTCAAGAACAGCCAGAACTGACGGAGAATCGTCGACAATCAGAATTTTTTTCGCCATAACAAGCTCCAATGCAGAGTATGCAGAATTACTTCACTTTCCAGGTCGTCCCCTCCGGACTATCCAGCAACAGCACGCCTTTGGCGGCCAACTCATCACGAATCCGGTCCGCGCGGGCAAAATCCCGGCGTGCCCGTGCTTCACGGCGTTCTGCGATCAGCGCTTCAATCTTTGCCCCGCTCAAACCGGCATCAGCCAGCCCCTCCCGGGCGCTGCGTGCCAGCCAGGCCGCTGGATTCGAGCCGAGAATGCCCAGGACATCGCCGAGCCGCAACAGATCGTCGTGTGCCTTGCTCAAAATGGCCGCCAATGAACCATGCAGAAGGTTTTCTTCCGTCAGGATTCGATTCACTGCGCGCACCGCATCGAACATGTGACCAATCGCCAGAGCCGTATTGAAATCATCGTCCATGGCATTGCGAAATCGTTCCTCAAGTCGGACCAGCTTGTCAACAGGTTCGGTCAGTGCTTCCGGCACTTGGCCTCGCTTTGTGTCGGCAGCAACTCTTGTGGCGAGGTTTTTGTCGAGTAACGCCAGCGCTTCATAAAAGCGGCTTAGACCGGTGCGTGACTCTTCCAGGTTCTGGTCGGAAAAATCGATCGGCGAACGATAGTGGGCGGACAGGATAAAGAATCTGACAACTTCCGGATCGTAGCTTTTCAGAATATCGCGGATTGTAAAAAAATTTCCCAGCGATTTGCTCATCTTCTCCTGGTTGACATTGACAAAACCGTTGTGCAGCCAGTATTTGACAAAGGGTTTGCCGGTGGCGCCCTCCGACTGGGCAATTTCATTTTCGTGATGCGGGAAAATCAGGTCGCGGCCACCACCGTGGATATCGAAGGTCGTACCGAGCAGGCTTGAGCTCATTGCCGAACATTCGATATGCCAGCCAGGCCGACCAGCGCCCCAGGGTGACTCCCAGTTCGGTTCTCCTGGCTTGGCAGCTTTCCAGAGGGCAAAATCCATCGGGTTGCGCTTTTGCTCACCGGCAGCAATCCGTGCACCAGCCAGCATTTCCTCCATGTTGCGTTTGGAAAGCTTTAGATAAGACGAAAACTTGTCTACACTGTAATAAACATCACCCGCGGATTCATAGGCCAGACCCTTATCGATCAACCGTTCAACCAGGGTGATTATCTGGGCCATATACGCGGTCGCTTTCGGCTCATGAGTCGGCTTGCGCAAGCCCAGAGCCGCCATGTCTTCGTCAAAAGCCTGAATGAACTTCTCGGACAGTTCCTGGCTGGAGATGCCGCGCTGGTTGGCTCGAGCAATAATCTTGTCATCGACGTCCGTATAATTGCGCACATAGGTTACGTCATAGTTGCTGTACTGCAGGTAACGATAGACGATGTCAAAGACAATGTTGGCACGGGCATGACCGATATGACAATAGTCATAGACGGTCACCCCGCACACATACATCCCCACTTTACCAGGGACAAGCGGCTGGAATTCTTCTTTTTTCCCAGACAGGGTATTGAAAACGCGTAACGGCATAAGCTCTTCTCCGGATGTCCAGGAGTCCGACAGTCTCCTGGCCAGTTTTAGTGTCTGCAGTGACCGTCTTTCATATCACAGAACAGCCGACAGGAAAAGCACTCAGCTCGCAACCTTCAGTTAACGGGCAAACAAACGACAGACAACCTCTGCAATATCTTCCAACGGCAATATCCGGGTTACCGCACCGCTCTCTATCGCTGCCCTGGGCATTCCGAATATCGCACAGCTGGCTTCATTCTGGGCGATGGTGTACGCACCCTGTTTCTTCAAGGCCCCTAAGCCGACGGCACCATCAGTACCCATGCCGGTCAAGAGCACGGCCACTGTTTCTGCCGCCAATTGCTGGCCTGCCAGTGAATGGAACATAGCGTCCACCGCCGGACGACAGTTATGCAGGGGTGGCGAATTTTCCAGAACAATCCGATTCGACTTAATCGTCAGATGCACTTTGTTAGGAGCAACCAGAACCGTTCCGGGCTGCAGTTCACTTCCGGGCTCAGCCAGGCGAACAGCCAGAGCTGATTCACGATTCAGCCAGACAGCAAATCCCGGGGCAAAACCGTCAGCAATATGCTGGACAATCAAAACGGCCGCATCCAGATCCCCCGGGAGTTCCTGCAGCAGTTGCAGAACGGCCTTGGGCCCACCGGTAGAGGCGCCAATTGCCAGGATCCGGCGTGGCCCAACCGGTAAAGGAACCGTCGCTTTTTCCCATTTTGGGCGTTGCGCGCGGTAGTGGTGAATCACCCTGATGCGGCTAAGGCTTTTGACTTTGACAATCAATTGGCTGGCGATCTGCGAAAAGGCCCTGGTTGCCACACCGGAAGGCTTTGCCATGACATCGAGAGCACCGAGCTTGACGGCCGCAAAGGCACTGCGACTGTCTTGCGGATCAGTATTGGCGGAAAGCATCAAAATTGGTGTTGGCGTTGCCGCCATGATTTCGGCAACCGCTTCCAGGCCACCCATGATCGGCATCATGACGTCCATGATGACAAGGTCCGGCTTGAGCCTGGCGGTCTGCTCTACCGCCGCTCGACCATTATTGACTTCGCCGACAATTTCAAAATCGGCATCCTGCGACAAAAGATCACGCAGGACAATTCTGGTGAGTTCGGAATCATCCGCTATAAGAATTCGAATCATGGCTTTTCAAGAGATTAACGTCTCTACAGTCTCCAACAGGACACCCTGCTTGAAACTGCCTTTGACAATATAGGCCTGGGCTCCGGCTTCCATCCCCTGTCGCCGGTGATCATCGGAGGCCAGTGACGAGACAATAATAACCGGCAGATCGCGGGTATCCTCACGCTGTCGAATCTTGTTAGTCAGCTCAAAACCGGTCATCCCCGGCATTTCCACGTCACTGATCATGAGATCAAAACAACCAGCGTTGAGCTTATCAAGAGCATCAAAACCCGACACGGCAACCACAACCTCATACTGATTTGTTTCCAGGATGTTTTTTTCCATGGTCCGGGTCGTAATCGAGTCATCAACCACCAGAATCCGTCCACGCTTGGCCTTTCTGCGGGTTTTTTCATAGGACGCGCGCAGAGATTGAGCCTGTCGACCCTGGCTGGTTCCGAACAGGTCTGCGACCGAGACAATCAAGGCTGGCGTGCCTTCACCAAGGATTGTTGATCCGGAGAAATTTTCGAGACTTTTCAGCTGACAACCAAGATCTTTGACAACAACCTCCTGCAGTCCAAGGGTTCGATCAACCAGCAACCCCATCGTCTGCTCGCGAAAGCTTAAAACCAGCACGGTCAAGCGCCCGGCAACCGTGGTCTGCTGTTCCTCTTGCAGGAATTGAGACAGACCGTTTAAAGGAATAGAGGTGCCATGGAATCGAACGACGTCCCGGCCCATCTCTTCGCGGATGTCCCCAGCTGAAATGCGCAGGATCTCGGTAATGTAATGTTGGGGGAAAACATAGGTCTCGCCACAACACTCGACCATCAGTCCGGTAAAGATGGCCATACTTAAAGGCAGTCTTAAGACCAGTTCAGTACCGACTCCCGACTCGGAACGAAACGAGAGGTTACCTTTGATCTGATCCAGATTCGACTTGACCACATCGAGACCGACGCCACGTCCTGAAACATCGGTAATGAACTCACGGGTCGAAAAACCCGGCTCAAAAACCAGATAAATCACCGCATCGTCCGACATCGCAGCGGCCGCCCCTGCGGAAAGGACACCCCTCTTGACAGCAGTAGAACGAATCATGTCCGGTTCCAGGCCCCGACCATCATCACGCACTGAGATCTGAATAAAACTTCCCTCATATTGAGCGTGCAGAGCTATCTGCCCGGCTTTTGGCTTGCCCATTCGTATGCGCGCGTCGGGATCTTCGATGCCATGATCGATGGCATTATTGAGAACATGCAAAAGTATCGGCTTGACCGCATCGAGCATGTTCCGATCCAGCTCAACGTCTTGCCCTGAGACGATGAAGTTCACTTCTTTTTTGAGATTACGGGCCAAATTGCGCAGTGAGCGTTCAAAGTCATCGGTAATGGTCGCCAAAGGCAGCAGCCGTAATTCCATAGTCCTCTGGTAAACATCTTCAGCCTGATAACCGAGCTGTAACCGGTCTCGCTCAAAATCGTTAATCAGACAAACCATATTGCTGCGCAGAGCCGGCAAAGAATGATCACCGGCAACCAGCGAACGTCCCATCGCAGCGTCCAACTGATAGAGCAAGGCTGTCATCTGTTTCTGTCGCGCTTCCATCGCCTTCTGACTGAGCAGAATTTCGCCCATGCGATTGACCAATTGATCCAGGCGCTCCACGCTCGCCCGTACCGATGTCCGGCGTTCGGTCCCATGGTAGTCGGGTGCGGTTTCGGTTTTTGCGTGATCATCGGCAATAGAGCCGGATTCAAGGGCTTTGACCACTGTGTCGACATTTACGCTGATACCGCCGCCGGCTTGAGCTTGCGCCATCAGAGCCTCAATCGCATCAGTAGCGACCAGCAAAACGTCAATCAAATCTGAATTGCATTCCTTCTCGCCACTTTCCAGACCCTTGAGAAGGTCCTCCATGCGATGAGCAATTCCAGCGAGCTCGACCAGATCAACCATGTTGGCTGATCCCTTGAGGGTATGGGCACTGCGCAGCAACTCATTGAGCTGCCCTTCGCTCACACCCTGTTTTTCCAACACCAGGAAGCCCCTGCGTAATGCCTCCAGGTGTTCTTCAGCCTCGCGGATAAATATGTCGACGTACTTGCTTTTTTTCATCTCTCTCGCATCGTAATGAGACAACGGGCTCTACCGTTGCGTCATCAATATCAATCCATCTGGTAACCGATTCGGAAGCCGCCCCAACGCCGGCCCTTGACGTAAACCGGGGCGCTGATGTCCCACATCTTCTCGCCGGTGTCGCGCTCATAGACTTGCTGCAGATATCCATTGCCATCAGCACCATCGTAGTGAGCAGCCCCCAGGCCAACGGGATCGTCAAATATTCGCTTGGTGCGATTGCCAAGCTTGTCCTGCTCGGGATTTCCGGTCAGTGGTTGGGTAAATTTGCTGTTATGCGTCGGCAGATATCCGTTTCGATCTACCAGAACCGCAAAAGCAACCATGGCATTATTCAGAAATTCATCC
>JAVVDT010000104.1:0-8075 GCA_032250875.1 Desulfuromonadales bacterium
GAAAAGATGGAAGCCGAAGGGATCGTTGGTGCATCCGACGGCACCAGCCGTCCCCGTGAGGTTTTTATCAGCAAGATCGGTGGAGACGAGTAGGGACTGGCTCCTGGAAAGAATGGAAAAATTGTAAATTGTTGACAATGCGAAGGCCGGGTTAAATATCCGGCCTTCGCATTAGTTTCGGGATTCAGGACTTACTCAAAACCGAGAGCATGATCATGCTGGGTACCACCGCCACCATGACAATCCGTACAGGCATTTCCCTGATTATGCCGTGGAGTATGGCAGATTTGGCATGCTCCAGGGCCGGGGTAAGATCCATCAATATTGAAATCTGTACGATCTTCGAAAATCACCGAACGATAAGGCCCAGAACCACCCGGCAGCTCTTCCCGGATCACTGCACTGCTAAAACGTTGGCCGGTGGCTGGATCGTAACGAATCCCGATCAGTTTGATATTTGGATTGCCGTTGGCATTCACATAATTATCGTGTGGATCATGACATTCACGGCAGGTGATATAACCATCTTCGGTAGATAAAACCCCGGCTGGATTGTGGACAGCTGCCGCATCTGTCGAGCCATTTGCAGTTGCGTGGCAACTTAAACAAAGCACTTCGACATCGGTTTTATTGAGCAGGCTAAATCCCGGAGCACCATGAGAAATATGACAAAAAGAGCAATCATGTTGCGCCAACAGAGCGTGAGCTTTATTGTTTATTCCACCAACCATCAAGAAAGTAGCCGTCATCAGGCAAACCATTGTGATTCTGATCTTATGCATAGCCGACCTCCTTTCTCAAGGCGCTAGCGGCAGGACCGTGATCCGCCCATTACGATTATCTGCGACATAAAGGTTGTTCTTTGCTGGCCCGATCAGGATATCCATGGGCAGCAAAAGATGTCCTGCGCTGCTGCCAAAACAACCATAAGACTCACCAGGGGATCCTGAACTTCGATCAAAACTCAGGATCTGCCCCAACACCGCATCCGCAACATAAATCATGTTACCGGCAACAGCGACTCCCTGCGGCCGGGAGAAAGCTCCGGTGATCGTCCTGAGATGACGACCATCAAAATCGAAAACTTGAATTGATGCCGAGATCCCGAGGCCTGAGTCTCCGTAATCACTTACGACTATCTCCTGATTGACACTGTCCAGCGCTATTGCCTTTGGATTGACAAGCTGGCCAAAATTGCCGAAAGTCGTCACCAGTCGCCCATCTGTTTTGATAACTTTGATGTGAGATGCAAGCCCATCCACGATAAAGATCTTCCCTGATGTTTCATCGATTGCCATATCCTGGGCCTGGACCGGTGTTTTGCGGAACCACCTTTTACGCAGATTGACTCGATTCTTTCTTTCTATATAAACGTCTATCGTTTTGGTCGCATCATTGCCGACCAGATAAACCGTCCGCCTGCCAGAGGGCACAGTCACGAGACTCAAGGGTTTTCCACTAACCTCGAAGAAGATCGCAGGATTTGCGCTGTCACCGTAGGCTGCAGAATAAACCGCTCGCTTTTTGTAATCCGCGATCAGGAAACCCTCATTACTTGATGTCTGCAATCGCAAGGGGGAACCAAACACGCCTGGCATGATGACCGGGTTCTCTTCAGGGGTACATTCGACAACAGCCGCTGAGCTGTTGAAAAAATCCATTCCCATCGCAAACAAACAAGTCTGGCCCGGTAATCCCCAAAAGACGGCGGCAAAAAGCGTGACCCTGAAAAGTTTGTAGATTATTTTAGTTTCAAGCATGGGACACCTCACACATTACCAAGAGAGAGTGATTAATTATTCAAGTATCTTAAAAGCAAAAAACGTGCCGGGCGCAACCAACACCATCTGCATAGCAGGGTCTTGAGACAATGATATCATCTACAGGATACCTCTCAACGGCAGGCCCTTGTAAATCCGTGAGGTTACACCGGTTGGCAGACAACTGAAAACTGATACCAGGCAAGATGAGTTCCTGTTTGAAAAACCCCCTGAGAATGCTAACATGTGAATTCTTTGCACGTTTGAGAGACAGATTATGGACATAAACGATTTAAAACACTTACTGACGGTGATCCAGTCTGGTGACATCTCCATCGAAGAGGGGTTGTAGCGGCTGAGATCTCTTCCTTTCGAGGACACCGGAGACGCCAAAATCGACCACCACCGTGCCCTGCGCCAGGGGGTTCCCGAAGTGGTCCTCGGCGAAGCCAAAACAGCGGAGCAGATCGCAACCATCGTCGAACGCATGGTCGTTCACGGCGACAACGTGCTGGTGACGCGGATTTCCCGCGAAAAAGCCGGGATACTGTTAAATGACCACCCGGAAGGGGTTTAGGAGCCACTCTCGAGGACCTTTGCGGTGCAGCGAAAACCGCTGCAGGACCTGGGCCACGGCAAGGTGCTGGTTGTCTGCGCCGGAACCTCTGATCTGCCCGTCGCTAAAGAAGCCGCGACACCGCGCGCATGTTCAATAACGAGGTCATCGAACTCGTCGATGTCGGCGTCGCCGGCATTCACCGCCTCCTCGCACATACCGACTGCCTGCTCGAAGCCACGGTCATCATCGTTGTCGCATGGGAAGGCCTCGCTGGCGCTCAACTGGGCGGTGCGCGAGATGGAGCGTCGCTACAAACTCATGTCCGACAAGGGCTTGCGCAACATCGACGGCTACAACCGCAAGTTGGCCAAGGAAGAGAAAGAGAAAAGCAGCAAGCCGAAGGCGGGGGCCGACAACGACAACGTCGTCGATCTGATGGAAGAGGAACTGCCGGAAATCGAGGTCGCTGACGGCGAGGAACTCGATCATGGCCACCTCCCCTACATTGTCGTGATTGTCGACGAACTCGCCGACCTGATGATGGTCGCCGGCCGCGACATTGAAGAAGCAATTGCCAGACTGGCCCAGATGGCCCGTGCCGCCGGCATTCATTTAATCCTTGCCACCCAGCGGCCGAGCGTCGATGTCATCACCGGCCTGATCAAAGCCAATTTCCCGACCCGTATCTCCTTCAAAGTCTTCTCGCGCATCGACTCGCGCACGATACTCGATCAGATGGGCGCTGAGACGCTGCTCGGCAACGGCGACATGCTCTTTCTGCCACCAGGGACCGGAGCCGTCCAGCGCGTTCACGGAGCCTTCGTCTCGGAGATTGAGGTCCAGCGTGTGGTCGAGTTTCTCAAGAAACAGGGCACACCCGAATACGACAAGACCATACTCGCAACGCCGGCGTCGGCTGACAGCAGCAGTCATGGTGATGACGAATACGATGAAAAATGGGATGAAGCCCTGGCAATCATCGCTGACGCCAAGCAGGCTTCGATCTCCATGCTGCAGCGGCGCCTGCGCCTCGGTTACAATCGTGCCGCTCGCATGATTGAAAAGATGGAAGCCGAAGGGATCGTTGGTGCATCCGACGGCACCAGCCGTCCCCGTGAGGTTTTTATCAGCAAGATTGCTGTCGACGAGTGAGAGCGTCGGCCACGAAGCTGTCTTCGACCCCGTCTTTAAGGTAAACCCAGTCAACAGCCCATTCCGGTTTAATCAGGATGGGCTGTTCACGGTTTGGGCAGCGAGATGTTTCCACTCAATCGTGAGGAAAGGTCTATTTCACCTGCGACGAATGATTTGAAAATACCCCCGTGAGTGCTAACATGTGATCTCGGCAAAAGGAATGGAGATTAAAAAATGGACAGCACCGATTTAAAGCACTTGCTGACCGCTGTGCAAACCGGAGATCTCAGCATTGACGAAGGTCTTGAGCGGCTGCGAGTTCTGCCCTTTGAAGATATCGGTATCGCCATGATCGACCACCACCGCTCCCTGCGTCAGGGCGTCCCTGAGGTGGTTCTGGGTGAATCGAAATCGACGCAACAGATTGCCACGATTGTCAGACATATGGCCGAGCATGGTGAGAATGTTCTGGTCACGCGCATTTCCGCTGAAAAAGCAAAAAGCCTGTCACAGAACCACCCTCAAGGAGAATATAACCCGCTCGCCCGGACTTTCTCCCTGCAGCAGAAGCCTTTTGAAGACCTCGGCCGAGGTAAAGTCCTCATTATCTGTGCGGGCACCTCTGATCTGCCCGTCGCTAAAGAAGCTGCGGTAACTGTCCGCATGTTCAACAACCAGGTGGAAGAACTTGTCGATGTTGGCGTCGCCGGGATCCATCGCCTGCTCGCACACACCAATGCCCTGTGCGAAGCGACGGTTATTATCGTAGTCGCCGGTATGGAAGGCGCTCTGCCGTCTGTCGTTGGCGGCCTGGTCGATGTCCCGGTGATCGCAGTCCCCACTTCGGTCGGCTATGGAGCCTCTTTCCATGGCATCGCAGCCCTGCTCGGCATGCTCAATTCCTGTGCCGGCGGCATCACGGTGGTCAATATTGATAACGGCTTCGGTGCCGCCTTCGCCGCCACTCGTATCAATCGACGAAAGCAATCATGAGACTTCTTTATCTCGATACGTTTTCCGGAATTTCCGGTGACATGATGCTCGGCCTGCTGGTAGATCTGGGCGTTGACCTGGACACCATCAAGACAGAGTTGGCTCGACTGCCCGTATCCGGTTATCAGCTTGAGCGGCGCAGTGAGAAACGCCACGGCATTGGCGGCACACGCATTGAAGTTTTGTGCGATGGCCATCAACCGACACGGACCTGGACGGATATCGACACTATGCTTGCGAGGTGCTCGCTCAACGATGCGGTTCGCAGCATGGCACGCCGCATCTTCCGGCGTCTCGGTGACGCGGAAGCGCATGTCCATAAAATTGATCTGCATGACGTCCATTTTCATGAAGTCGGTGCCGTTGACGCGATTGTCGACATCGTCGGCAGCGCGATCGGTCTGTCTCTGCTGGGGGTACAGCAAAGATATTGTACTCCCCTGCCGCTTTCCAGCGGCATGATCCGAGGATCGCACGGTGCCATGCCTTTACCTGCCCCGGCCACCGTGCAGATACTCCAGGGACAACCCGTTCGTGATGCCGGCAGCGACCGTGAGCTGGTGACTCCCACCGGAGCAGCAATCGCCACTGAAATCGCAGAATTTGCTTCCATGCCGGACATGATTATTGAGCAGATCGGTTACGGTGTCGGCGGCTGGGAGCTGGAGGATCGGCCCAACCTGCTGCGTGGAATCATCGGCACAACGCCTGTTGCAACACGCTTCGAACATGATACCGTGACCGTCATCGAAACTCACATTGACGACTCGTCGCCTGAATGGCTCGGCTCCCTGCTCGACCAACTCATAACCGCCGGCGCCCTGGATGCAGCCCTGGCTCCTCTGCAGATGAAAAAGAATCGTCCGGGAACGCGCTTGACTGTCGTGGCTCGGCCACATGAAGCAGAACAGCTGGCACAGATGATCCTGCGCGAAAGCAGTGCGATCGGTGTACGCATGTACGAAACCCGCCGCATGAAACTTCGGCGTGAACCGGCTACCGTGCAGACTGAGTTCGGCGAAGCAGCCGTGAAATTGATTTACGAAGACAAGCAACTGCTGCGCATCAGCCCCGAGCACGCCAGCTGTCGAAAACTGGCGCAAGCCACAGGCCGGCCGCTGCCGGAGATCTACCGGGTTGTCACAGCCGCCGCCAACCGCCGATTCGGCCTGGAGAGCCAATAAGTGCGCAAGCTGATTCTGTTTTTCTCCAGCAATGCCGGACTCGGCTACGCCCCCTTGGCCTCGGGGACTGTCGGCACGCTTGCCGGAATCCCCATTTTCTACCTGATCAGCAGCTGGCCCTGGTGGCTGTTTCTGGGAACCTTTACGGCACTGCTTTTTCTCAGCTTCTGGGTGGCTGACGCCGCCGGTCACATTTATGGTGTCGCTGACGATGGCCGCATCGTCATCGATGAACTGGTGGGCTATCTGGCAACCATTGCTTTTCTGCCCTGGAGCTGGCCCGTGGCTCTGCTAGGCTTTTTCTGGTTCCGCCTTTTCGACATTGTTAAACCACCACCGGCCGGGTGGCTTGACAAAAATCTGAAGCATGGCGTTGGCGTTGTCCTTGATGATCTTGCCGCAGGCATCTACGCAGCCATTGCATTACGTTTGACCTTATGGTTTTTTAACCTGACTTGATGACGGCAGTCGCAGTGCCGAACTGCCATCCGGAAGAGCTCCAAACGCAATGAAAATCACAATCCTCACCATAGGCGACGAGCTTCTGAACGGCGATCTGGTCGATACCAATACAACAACAATCGCCCGGAGGTTGCTGGACCATTCCTTGCCGGTGCATGCAGCATGCACAATCGGCGACCGCGAGGAAGACATCGTTGCCGCGCTGCAATATCTGGCCACAACGCACGATGCAGTCCTGGCAACGGGCGGACTCGGGCCGACGGAGGATGATCGGACCGCAAGAGCAGCAGCTCGCGCCTTTGAGCGTTCCCTGAGCCTGAATGACCATGCGCTCATGCAGATCAAAGCCCGCTTCAGTGCCCGGCAACGGCAGATGCATCCGCGCAACGAAAAACAGGCACTTCTGCCTGGCAGAAGCACAGTTATTGCCAACCGGAATGGTACAGCACCGGGGTTCCATCTACAGAGCAAAAGGACTGATCTGTATTTCCTGCCTGGAGTTCCCCGGGAAATGCTGGCTATGCTCGATGAATATGTGATCCCTTCGCTGTTGCAGCGTTTTCCGAATCCGCCAGCGCAATGTCAACGGGTTATAACGGTTTTTGGCTTGTCGGAGCCTGAGGTCGAGGCGCGCATCAACCGCAACGGCCTGCCGGAGGGGTTGGAATTGGCCTTCAATGTCGAGTTCCCGATGGTTCAGGTCAAACTGCGTGCGAAGGGTGAGAATGTCCAGAAACGGATCGACCGTGCCGAGCTGGCGGTATCCAGAATACTGGACGATTATGTCGTCGGCATCGGCCGTGACACCCTGGCCGCGACCACGGCACGCTTTTTGTCAACCGCCGGCCTCACTGTTGCTCTTGCTGAATCATGTACCGGCGGTCTGATTGCCAAGCTGCTGACCGATCAACCGGGAGCATCGGCATTTCTCGAACGGAGCTTCGTCTCCTACGCCAACTCGGCCAAGGTAAACAGTTTGAATGTTGCGCAGAAGATTCTCGATCGTCATGGTGCCGTCAGCGCCGAGTGTGCCGAGGCCATGGCCCAAGGCGTACGCGCGGCAGCTCACACCGATATCAGCCTTGCCGTAACCGGCATTGCCGGCCCTGATGGCGGCACTGCCGACAAGCCGGTCGGTACGGTCTTCCTGGCCATGTCCAGCCCCTGGGGAGAACGCATTGAGCGCTTCAGTTTCTCCGGCGACCGTGAACAGATCCGTCTGCATACAGCCTGCACGGCCCTGGACTGGCTACGGCGCCTTGCCATGGCCCGTCTTTCCGGAACAGGGCAGGGACTTTGACTATGGATGCTGTTGTTCTGGCGGTTTTTACGATTTTAGTAATCCTGGCCGCTGCCTGGGCCAGACGTAACCAGGTCCAGGCAGACAGTCTTCAGAAAAGGTTGCTGGCCAGCGAAGAGTCCCGCCAACAACAGGTTGATCAACTTGAGAGTTTCCGCAGCCGCGACCAACTGTTTATCCAGAATGCCGGCGAGGCCCTGTTTATCTTTGACCAGAAAGACGGTTCACTGATTGAGATCAATCGTCAAGCCGAGGATCTGCTGGGCTATACTCAGGGCTCAGTGACCCACCTGACATTCAGGGTGCTTTTTTCCCGTGAACATCGGCAGCGAGTCTTGCGCATGATCAGTAGCGTCGTTAAACAGGGAGAAGCGGAGATCAGCAAGATCAAGTTTCGACGTAAAGACGGCAGCCAGTTCATTGGTGAAATCAAGGCAAGAACCGGGCGCATGCAAGATCGCCAGATCATCTATGGCAGCTTTCGTGATGTGACCCAGGCAGCCAATCTGCAGCTCGAGCTCTGGCGGCACAACCGGCATCTCACCCTTTTGAACGAGATTTCGCAACGGGTTGCCGAAGGGCATAATCTGCAGCGCACCCTTGAGATCATTCTCGATGAAGTCATCAACAGCTTTGCTATATCAGGAGGGGGAATCTTTCTTCTGGAACACAGCGGTACGGAG
>JAVVDT010000105.1:0-8046 GCA_032250875.1 Desulfuromonadales bacterium
CCCGTAGTTTTTGAGCAGGAGAGCTGCGACAGGAGGCCCGAGGATAATTGATGCGACCAAAAAAGTAATCAATATCCCATATCTTTTGTGGGATTTGTTCAGCAGCAGCAACTCAAGCCCAAACCAGAACAGGAAAACGAACGAAAGCCACAGCAGGAGAATCTGCCCCGTCATCAGGTAAGCATAAAGATTCCCCCCCACATACAGGTGATTCATATTGAGAAAGAGCACGAACCATTCGTTCAGGCCGTGCACATAGGCAAACAAGGCGAAGATCCAGAGAATCCGGGTCACCTTCAGGTCGCTGAAGCTCAGATCCCTTGAGGTAATCGCGGCACCGATCATGAAAAAGACCAGCCCGTAGATCAGGTAAAGAATAAAGTAACCGGCTTCCGCAATCATCAATTCACCACCATTTTAAGCTTGCGCTAAATATAGCTGTCGGCCAATGCCGTTGCAATTGAATTGAACGCCCTCTTCCTCAAGGGACCGTTGCTGGCTCATTGCATCAGGTTGCTCCGTTTCCAGGCTTGCCACACCGCTTAAGCGGACTTAAGCGACTTGCAATAATGTCAAAGACCTCAGGCGCCCCGGTAGCCGGCCAGACACAGAACGAAGTAAAACAGCACCCCCGGAATTCCGGGGGTGCTGTCGTTCATCTAGTGAATATTTTAGTTCCCCTAGTTAAAGAGGGGAATGGCAACCAAGACAGCTATTCAAGTAAGCAGTCGGCATCGCATCTGTAGCGGTCACAGGCACATCGAACACATGGGAGCTGATATCCCCAGCGCCTAAGAACTGACTGCCGGCGCCTGATTTGGCTGTTTTGACATTATGACACTCGATGCACAAAGCCGGACCACCAGCATGCAAGCTGGAACCGGTTTTTGCCAGCTGATGATCGCCACTGACAACGGTCGTATGACAACTCAGGCACTGGCTGTTATCACTGACGCCGCTCAACTGATGACGATCGGTGCCCGGAGCATGCACATCATGGCAGCTGGTGCAGGTCAGCAAGGAGCTGCCATTGCGGTACTTGGTAGATTTGATGAAGTCCGTGTACTGCTGATGATGTGATTTTGAATGAATCCCGTCAGCCCAGAAATCAGATGTGTTCGCATCGTCACGGCTGGTATTTTCCAACAGGTAAGCTGCCCGACTGATGCCAGACAACATCATTTTGTCATTTTTATTGAGGGTTGCATCGGTCTTGGCACCAAATGAGTCGTTGCCCTTGGCACGAGCATGGCACTGGCCGCAGATGACGCTTTCACGTGACGCGGTAAGATTGCCCGGGGTGACGATCGCCACGCCCAGTCCGCCGCGCGCTGCCAAGTGTTCAGACCCTGGGCCATGACAAGTTTCGCAACCGACATTAAGTTCCTGTCTCACGCCGGTCAGAGGATGCATGGTGCCATTGGGATCTTCGACGGCCGAAGCGACGTGTTCCCCGTTAACAAGAGTGCCCGCTGCGATATTGAAGCCGGTGAAGTGGCAGGACGCACAGTTGATATCAAAGTTCCTCTTTGCCTCGGGAATAGATTTGAAAACGCTGTTCACAGGAGTGGCCGCATCGACTGTCATCCAGAAATCAAGATGATAGTCACGATACACCTTGCGTGTCCGGTCGGTGTTTGCCTCATCGCCTTCCGGCTGGAACTGCAGAGGCAGGATGTAGAGGCTCTCGCTCCCTTCGATCGAGGTCATGTAGCGCTGCTTGTAAACACCGCCACCGTAGGTCAGCATCGTCTCACGAATCATACCGTTGTTCGCATCGTCTGGGTTGATTATGTTGGTGAACTGCATGTAGTACTTGCTGTCAGTGGCATCTTGGTAGGCGCGCACAGTAGCATAGACCACGTCACCTTCTGCAGTCGGTTCAGTGAGAGAGGTCTCAAACTTATCGAAACCACGACTGCCATTGTAATTGTAGAACCAGACGGTGGTGCCTTCAGTCGTGAACATGTCGACGCCGAGCATGTAATCGTAGATGCCATCATCCGCATCGAAATTGGACAGATCCTGAAGACCGCTGGGTTGGCCCGTGGCCATAATGCCATGTTTGTGGGCGGTTTTCTTCTGATCTTTGTAGTCGGTATGGCAAAGCAGGCAAGTCGACGAGCCGACATAGGTCGCTTCAGCGCTCGGTGTCGCCGAAATCGTAATAGCCGTCACGGCTTCTGTTAGCGACGCGCCGGTAACAGCTTTACGGCTGAGGCTGCCGCCCGGCAGGTGATTTGCCGTAGCAGGCGCAACATAAATGAAATACTCGGTCGCGTCGACTGCCAGTCCCGCGAGCACGGCCTCGCCATCGGCGTTGGTCGTGGCCGTGACGTAGTTGGCCACGCCGCCGCTTACTGGGGTGAAGTTGGCGTTAATCAGATCCTCGAGTGGCTCGTCCACATTCAGGCTGGCTTCGTCGTAGTTGCCGGCCTCCAGCGTCAACGGCACGGCCGCCAGTTCAGCGACATCCGCAGCCGGGATGGCATAAACGATTGCGCCCTCAATGGCAACTCCGGCTGAATCTGTCACCGAAACCGTCGGTTCGACCGACTCTACTGGCGTTTCTACTACATCTGGCGTATCAACTGGAGTACTCGACGAACTGCCGTCGGAATCGCATCCTGCAAACGACAATGTGCAGATCGCGACGATCGCGATATACGCCAACATTTTCAAAATCTTCTTGTCCCGTGTCATGAAACCTCCTGTCTTTCTGTTTGTTTGTTTGTTTTCTTTTGCTCTGTCATTCAGGGCTTTACGCAGCCAATCCTGTAACCATGGCTAATATCTCTTAGCCTGCCAACCGGGTTCCAGATAAATTAAAAAATTTAATTCCGCTATTCAGTGAAGAAATCTTCACAACATTGTTTGAATAATCCGATGAGCAGAGAAACTTCCACTTTATAAGGAGACAAATTAAGCGGGCAGGGATGATTTTAATGCCCCCGATGGTCGGGACTGAAGGTTGTTAAGAAAGTTGTGCATAACAGAATGGTCGGTTCAGAGATGGGAGGTTCTTCTATCTGTTGCTCAAAAGGGAAAAAGGCTCCACAGTCAGGAGAGGCTGTGGAGCCTTTTTTTGTAATCAAAACTCCGGACAAAACCAGGAGAGCCTGTCGCTCAGGTGTGCTGGAATCCGACTTCGACATCCTGACGGTGTTCAGGATCAATCGTCCAAAGAGCACGCCTGGCAAAGCTGAAGATGCGCGCAACGATCACGTCGGGAAACTGGTCAAGGCGAATATTGTAGATATTGACGGATGCGTTGAGGAATTCCCGCCGATCGGCAATCTGATCTTCGAGCTCGGTAATCCGGTAGCCGAGTTGCTGAAACGACTTATCAGCCTTCAGATCAGGATATTGCTCAACCACCATAAAGAGAGACTTCAAGGTATCTGTCAACATGTTCTGAGCCTGCATTTTCTGTGTATCGTTACCGGCCTGATTGACCATGGAGCGGGCCTTGACAACCGCTTCCAGAGTCTTCTGCTCGTGCTGCATGTAGCCTTCGCAAACCTTGATCAATTTGGGGAGTTCATCGTAACGCTGCTTGAGCAAAACATCGATGTTGCTCCAGTTGCGTTCGATATTGTTTTTCAAAAGAATAAAACCGTTGTAGATGGTGATCACATAGATTACCAAAGCGACAACAATAATTGCCAGAATCCCGAGAACAATCCAGCCGATGTTCATAGCAAGCCTCCTTCGATAAAAGTTAAACCCCGATGTACTGCAGGAACTTGTACAAAGCCAGTCCTGTCGATCCCAAACCGGCAATCAGCAGGGCAAGGCTGATCTGACCATATTTGCGAACCAGATCGGCCTCTGAAACAGTTTCGGTGATAATGAACGGCAGGCCGTGATGCGGATCTCTGCCAATCACCACATGCTCTTCCTGGCGTTTGCGTGCATTACCCTCCGCGAGATGATCATGCATCGCCTCCAGTTCGGCATCATTACGGGCAACCTGCCATTCGGCTTCGTCGATAACGCCGTCGCTGTCAGTATCGTAACGGTGCATCGCCTGAGGGTCAACTTTGAGTTGACGCAGCTTTATCATTGCTCGCTCGCGCAGACTCATACGCTCTTCACGCAACGGCTGGGCGTATCCGAGGACATAAATAGAAGTGCCCTCGTAGATAACCTCCTCGATCCACTTTTCTTCCTCATCATAGCCGCTGCCGAACGCAGTAAAGGTCAGCGGAGACTGGCCGGGAAAACCGGCCTGCTGAACCCTGGCTTTTACAGTAGACCCTGCCGGATCAACAATCACCCGCCCCGTACCGTCATCGACCTGAAAGGGGACATGACTGCTGTTGACCTCCTTGACCAGCTTCCAGTTGTTATTTTTGTATTTGCGGTATTTGCGCAGCCGGTACCATACGCAGGCGGACTGGGTCATCGGCGCCACCAGAGCGTAGAGGCGCTGCGTCCGGCCATGCACTTCCACCAACCCCATCGCCACTGAACGTACTTTGCTGGTCGGCGTGTTTTCAATGCGACGCTTGAGGCGAAGGTAATGGAACCCTCCCCAGAGCAGGGGCACGGCCACTATCGCCGGAATAATTCCAGCAACCATCCCATAGCGGGAGACCAGCCGGAACAGTTCATGACCACCGCTGCCTGCTGCAATTGCAAACCCGGCAGCAGCTACAAACACCACAATAAACGACTTACCCCAAGACGGCCTTGCTAGCGGCCGTTCAGGGGGTGCAGGCAGGTCGCGACGCTCTGCACGCGTTTCGACGGGCGGTTGTTCAGTCACTTTCTCGCTGCTAGCTTCAGGAACACCCTGGAGCTCCTCCAGCAGTGCACCCGGGCTCGATATTGAGTCCAATCCCGAGAGTCCACCGAGAGTCGCTTGTCCTACTGTAACAGCAGCGGCGATTGCGGTCAGCGGATCCGCGTCTGCAGGGTACTGATCCGCGGCGGGACGACCCTCGCCTTGCAGTTGGGTGACCAGCCAGCCGTAACGAGTCAGGCTGTCGAGATTTTCCATAGTTGCCGAGGGGCTGTCAGAAGCTTTCTTGATGTCACATCTCGGCAATTGACTCAAACCAAAGTCGCAATATAACCGGAACGGACCAGCATACTCCTCAACCAGCTTAACCAGCGCCTGCAAGTTCCGCGCGGCGCTCATGGTGGCCCGGGAGCCAAGGCCGTCAACATTGAAACGGCCTGGCATTGCCTGAACGGCTTGCTGGACTTTGCCCTCCTGATCGAGCAGGTAAAAATCGAAAATCGGTTGCCCCTGCAACGTAATGCGCATTATCTCATCACGACCGATAACCGCCAAGGCATCGCTGCCGCGATAAGTATTCTGGGCCAGCAGCCGCTTGATATGCTTGTCTGCCAGCCCCCCCGAAAGGTCAGCAAGCACGCCGACCACAGACATGCCACGCTCGAGACGAACCAATCCCTGCTGGCAGGTAAACACGATATGGTCGCTATGTATTTCCAGGCTGCGCAGAAGATCAGGGTCAAAAGCGGGTTTCTGCGGCTCGATCAGCCAGCAGGCAAATCCGTATTGTTGCAGTAGAGCCGAAATCCTGCCGGTTCTCTCAAGCAGCCCCTTGCCGAACAAGGCGAGCCCGGGACCGATCAGACGCTGGCGGGCCGTGTAGGTATCAAGACCGAAATCGTTATACAGCACCTGCAACAGGGTGTTCAGTTCCGCGTTGGCTGCAGGCCGGCGGCGGACAATCAGCTGGTATGTTTTCGTTTCATCAGACATAGAGAACAAGCTGGTGCGAGGCACGTATTGGTACTAAGACCCGAGACCCGATTCAGACTACAGACAATTTTGCTTTCAAGCGACGTTCAGCTTTCACTGCCAATCCGCTTGTAAGCCTTTCGATGGGCGCCGTGCAGCGGCAGACGTTCAAGCTCAGCATCGCCACACCAGCGAAATGCGCTGCCTTCAGCAATGCCTCTCGCAGGCTCTGCTTCCGCCGTGAAAACCGTCAATTCCAGCTTGAAATGGCTGTACGCGTGGCGAACATCGCCGAGCCTTGCAATCTTTCCGTGCAGAAGCAGGTCAGAGAACAGGCGGGCAGCAACCTGCTCAGGCTCAAGGCCAGAAGACATATCAAGTGTCGGGAACTCCCACAAGCCGCCGAGGAAACCTTCGGGAGGCCGTTGCCGCAGCAAGATGCCATCCAAAGAATTGATGATCAGGGCAACCTGCTGACGAACCGGAACCTTCTGCTTCTTGTGCGATACGGGCAATATTCCGGTCAGGCTTTTTTGACAGGCCTGACAGATTTCCCGTAACGGGCAATGATCGCACTTTGGCTCGCGTGGCGTGCAGACCGTCGCTCCGAGGTCCATGATCGCCTGAGCGTAGTCGTGGGGTCTCTCTGTGGAGGTCAAGGCCTCCGCCCAGAGCCAGAGTTGCTTTTCCGCTTGCCTGCTGCGAGGGTCATCCATCCAGGCGAACAAACGGACGAGCACACGGCGGACATTGCCGTCCAGAATAGGCGCCGGTTTGTCGAAAGCGATGGAAAGGATCGCCCCGGCTGTAGATCGACCGACACCAGGCAGCGCCATCAGGGAACTAAGATCATCGGGGAAAGCACCTTCGCGTTCCAGAACAACCTGCCGGGCCGCCTGATGCAGGTTGCGGGCACGCGAATAGTAGCCAAGTCCGGCCCACAAGGTTATGACGTCATCTAGAGACGCTCTGGCAAGAGTGCCGATGCCAGGAAAATGTTCAAGAAACTGTTGGTAATACGGGATGACCGCAGCCACGGTTGTCTGCTGCAGCATGATTTCGGAGAGCCAGACGCGGTAAGGATCGTGAGTGTTGCGCCACGGCAGGTCACGGCCTTCCAGACCATACCAGGCAAGCAGGCGCAAGGCGATTTCGACGGGATCGAACGGCAGAGGGGCGACGCACACATCGCACTTACAAGGTTTCGCCATCAGCCGATCTCCGCAAGAACCGCCAATATCTTCTCCATCTCCTCAGGCGTGCCGATCGAGATGCGCAGGCCATGAGCCAGAACCGGATCACTGAAATAGCGCACCAGAATTTTGCGTTGATAGAGTGCTTCGTAAACCCGTTTGCCCTGTTGATCGGGGGGGCTGGCAAAAATATAGTTGGCACTTGATGGAATGACATGGTAGCCAAGTTTGGCCAATTCGGCACTGAACCATTGTCGCGTCGTACAGATGCGTTCAATACATTCACGAAAATAATCCTGATCTAACAAAGCCGCAGCAATGGCAACCTGGGCCAGGCGATCAAGATTGTAATGGTCGCGTATTTTATCCAGAGCCGCAATAATCTCAGGGCGGGCAATCGCCAGGCCAAGGCGCATGCCGGCCAGAGAATAACTCTTCGACAGGGTACGGGTCACCACCACATTCGGCTTCTGCCGGACAAGTTCCAGACAGTTGCCTTCGGCAAAATCCGCGTAGGCTTCATCCACCACCAGCAACCCGCTGCAGCGGTCGGCCAGTGCGGCAACAGCTTCGATATCCCAACGCAGGCCCAAGGGTGCGTTGGGGTTGGTCAGGAACAACAGCTTGCCGGTGTAGCGCTCAGGGAAATCCTTGATGTCGCCGCTCTCCGAAAGGGTAAAGGTTTTTATCTGTGCGCCCTGAACCGCAGCCAGGGTTGCATAATAGGAATAAGAAGGATGCAGATAGGCGACCTCCTCGCCTTCGCCAGCACACGCCCGGATCAGGTTGTTGAGCAACTCATCCGAGCCGTTGGCCATAATTACCCAGTCAATCGGGTAGCCGTAAAGCACGGATGCCGCCTCGCGACCGGCACGACAGGCCGCATCCGGATACTTGCGCAGGTCATCGCCGGTTGCAGCCCGGATCGCCCTGATCACCTGCGGTGACGGCGGGTAAGGATTCTCGTTGGTGTTGAGTTTGATCCAACTCGCCTCGTCAGGTGGCTGAAAACCGGGTACGTAACCGGCCATGTCGGCGATATTCTTACGGAGATAAGACATAATCTGCACTCTCTTGTAATATTTTTTCAGTCTGGTTATCAACTTTACTCAAGTGAGACTCAGATTGGCTGCT
>JAVVDT010000106.1:0-7998 GCA_032250875.1 Desulfuromonadales bacterium
CTCATAATGGCCGAAGCGGCGGACATTACCAAGGAACATCGAGTTCAACCCGCCAACCACGCGTTTACCGACATTGGAGGAAATCGACTGAATCCCCGAACCGCAAGCGAGCACGACCAGTGCGTCGGCGCTCTGCACTGCCTGCTTGTGATGGCGCAGGTCACGAGCCGCACGCATGATATGACAGGCTTCGTCAATCACCACGCTGCCGGTGACCTCCTTCTCCTGGTCAACCAGCCATTCCTGCAACTTGAAAACTTCTTCCTCACCGCCTGCCTTGCAGGCGGTCGCACAGGCTGCGCAACCAACCAGGAAAAGCTTGTCAAATTCTGACAAGCTCTGCTGGAGTTCTTCAAGAGGTTTCAGCTTACTGATAATCATATTGATCCGGAGATTAAAAGGCTTATGCTCGTTTAGCTTACGGGTTGGCGCGACGCTTGGCACCTTCCACGGTATTGTAGAGCAGCATGGTGATCGTCATGGGACCGACACCGCCGGGTACCGGGGTTATGGCCCCGGCACGCTCCCTGGCAGCTTCGAACTCGACATCGCCGACCAGCTTCTTTTCGCCGACCCGGTTGACACCGACATCGATCACGACCGCACCTGGTTTGATCCATGCCCCCTTGATCATCTCGGCACGACCGACGGCAGCGATCAGCACGTCAGCCTGGGCGACTTTGGACGGGAGATCTCTGGTGCGCGAGTGGCAAAGGGTCACGGTTGCATGCCGGGAGAGGCACATGAGAGCCACAGGCTTGCCCACGATATTGGAACGCCCGACCACAACAACTTCCTTGCCGGTCAGATCAACGCCGATATAATCGAGCATCTTCATGATACCGTAGGGTGTACATGGCTGAAAAAGCGGATTGCCCGTCACCAGACGTCCGACATTATAAGGATGGAAACCGTCGGCATCCTTGGCCGGCGAGATGGCTTCCAGGATCTTGTTTTCATCGATGTGATCGGGCAACGGCAGCTGCACGAGGATACCGTCGATGCGCTGATCACTGTTTAATTCCTCGATCAGCGCCAGCAGTTGTGCCTCGGTTGTCTCCACGGGCAGTTTGTGCTCATCAGAAAAGATCCCGGCCTGCTCGCACGCCTTCTCTTTCATCGACACATAAACCCGGCTGGCCGGATCATCGCCAACCAGCACCACCGCCAGCCCGGGAGTAACTCCCTGCCCCTGCAAAGCCACGACATCGGCAGCAATCTGTTTACGAATATCAGCGGCAATTGCCTTGCCATCAATGATTTTATTCACGCAAAAAACTCCTTTAAAATGAGAGTACGACTATACTCAAGGGAGATTGGCTTGTAAAGTTTGAAGGATGAATTAATTGACAAAAACAGACCGACAGACAATCACTGCGATTCACATGTCAGTGCCCGTTCGGAATCTTTGGACGGGAACGCTGGCAGTTTTCAATCTGGAAGTTGCTAATGCCTTGTTAAGCCAGTGGAATCTGTGGTTTGCAGGTAGACTGAGCCCGTTTCGCCGCGCGCCACAGGCCGGCTATTCTTCATCATGCCATTCATGAGCCTGCAGTCGCTTGTACTTCTTGCCGGTACTTTTGTCTTTGCGCTGCTTCTCCACCAGCGTTTCGTCCGCGTGTTCCTGCTCTTCTTTCAACTTGAGATAGTTGGCCAATCGGCGGGGATCCAATTCATGGTTTTCAGCAGCCGTTTGTACAGCACAACCGGCTTCGCCATGGTGACGACAATCGCTGAAACGACAGTTGCGAGCCACAGCCTCGATCTCTTCGAACAGCGTGGAGACACCGGCTTCACAGTCACTCAATTGCAGCTCACGCAGGCCGGGGCTGTCAAGCAGAAGCCCGCCTCCGGGGATCAGGTGCAGGGTCCGTGATGTGGTTGTATGGCGTCCTTTCGCATCACCTTCACGGACGATGCCGATCTCCTGGATCGCAGTACGAGTTAATGCGTTGACCAGGGTCGACTTGCCTACCCCGCTTGAGCCAACCAGAGCCACCGTCTGCCCGGTCGTACACCAGGGGCGAAGAATCTCGATGACTCCGGCGTCCTTGGCATTAACAGCGGCAACCGCCAGACCGCGGCGCAGTGTTTCGGCCTGAGCGCAGAAGTCGTTGACATTATCAATCAGGTCCGCCTTGGTGAGTACGAGCACCGGCTCGACTCTGGCGTCCAGCGCTAAAGCAAGATAACGCTCAAGGCGGGAAAGGCTGAATTCCTGATTACAGGACGTCACGATAAACAAGGTATCGACATTCGCCGCCATCAATTGCACCCTGGCATCGTGTCCGGCGGCCATCCTTTTAAACAGGCTGGTACGTTGCAGGATTCGTAACGGTTGGCCATCATTGTCGAGCAGCAGCCAGTCTCCCACCGTCGGCAATTCGACCAGCGCATGGCGCAGCCAGGCGTGAGGCAGGACAAACTGCTGTCGCCCATTCTCGCCCACACCCTCGACAAGGTGACGGTTGAGGGCAAAAACCCGCACCGGTGTCGTTGACTGCCATTCCTCAAGGCTTAACTGCTGCTGGAAGAAATGGCTCCAACCAAGCTCCGGTAAAGAAATAGACGTTTTGGGCATCTAGTTGTCCACACACTGAATGAAGACTCTGTTACTCAACATGGCCAGCCCTCCAGTACACCGGGAGCGTAAAATGATCAACGAGAAAAGGGACGAAATTGAATTCCGTCCCCTTTTCTGCATTATTCTATGGCACAAAGTGCTACTCGTTTGCCGCTTTCGGACAACCTGCGCAACCGCCGCCGCTGTCCGCTGATGGACAGGCCGCCGGCTTGGTGCCATAACCCTGTTCGTACCAACCGCTCCCCTTGAGAGCGAATCCTGTCTGGGAAATCTTTTTTATCACCTGGCCACTGCACTCTCTGCATGCGGTCAAGGGTGCATCGGCAAACTTCTGACGGGCCTCGAAGACCAGTCCACAATCTTTACATTGATACTCGTACATCGGCATGGCGGATCACCTCATGGTAAAATTCGTACGCAATTTAATGTCTTTGCAAGCAGATGTCAACCCCTCAACTGCTCATTGAGCAGGCAACTGATTTTCTCAAGGTCGGCTCCTTCAAGCAACACACGCTTGTGACGGGATTTGTCACCGGAGATCAGTTTAACACAATTCCTGGACAGGCCGCAGCATTTGGCAAGAAAAACACAACAGGCCTTGTTGGCGGCGCCTTCCACCGGCGGGGCCTGCAAGGCAAGCTTGAGTTCCTCGCCCTGCAGGCCGACGATCTTGTTGCGGCTGGCACGGGGCTGAAGATAGACGAAAATTACAACGCCCGCGTCGGCTTGACGCAGGCACGGCAGGATCACTTGAGCAAATCCTCTTCATCGTTGTCTTCATCCGGATCAAACTCGAATGAGAGCTCCGGGACTTTAACGCCTGAGAGCGGATCGACGGATCCCTCTGCTTGTGGATTATCCTGATCCGTGTCGGTGAATTCAGCCTCCTCAATCGCCCTCTCCATATGTCCGACAGATTCTGAGGCCTGTTCATCATTTTTTTTATCCGTCTGTTTTATGAAAGGCAAAGGTTCTTCAAGCAACCTGGCATCAAGATTCTGCTGTTCAATGCCAACGTTATTCAGATCAAGCATGCGGATATGCTTTTCCAGCAGGCCCCGCAGACCGACTTCAAAATCTATCTTCTGTCGCTTGATCTCCTGGACCTCATCGATCAGCTGCATACGTCGCTCTTCTGCATTATGCATCAGACGCTCCGCCTTGATCTCAGCCTCTGCCATCATAACATCGACCTCACGGCGGGCAGTCGACTTAAGCTCCTCGGTGATTTTCTGTGTGATCACCAGGGTTTCCTTGAGGGTCTCTTCGCGTTCGCGCATCTCGGCCAGAATCGTGTTGGTGCGGGCCAGCTCCTCCTGGAGATCATGGTTTTTGCGCATCACTCGCTCCAGCTCTTCTGCAAGGAGCTCGAGGAACTGGTCGACGCCGGCTTTTTCGTAACCGAAGGGGCGCGATTTAAATTGTTTTTGCTGGATATCAATCGGGCTGATTCGCATGATAATTCCTGGGAGGCTGTCGGATTATACGGACCGAAGCAATAATTTGGATGTATGAGAACAGATTTTAACTCGTTTGCAGTTCCATAGCCGTCGCTATAGAGCAAAAAGGCGCTGGAATATGTGCCGAAAAGCTGAATTTGCAGCCGGTTCATGAACAGTCCGACAGTCTCCTAGAATCCGCCGTAAGTCAATTTGTACTGAATCTGAGCCAATATGTTCTGCAGCACACTGATCAGAATCAGTAACGCGATTGGACTAAAATCCATGGCGCCAAACTGCAATGGCAGAATCCGCCGCATACGGTTGAGTACCGGGTCTGTCGCATTGTGCAGAAAGCGGACAATGGGGTTATAAGGGTCCGGATTGACCCAGGAAATCAATGCTCGGGCGATTACGATCCAGAAGTAGATAGAGAGAATCGCTTGCAAAACCTGGAAAATGGCACTGATCATAATATCCATAGTGGCTCCTGGGCAGGATGCTGTTCAAGATCTGGTTCAAATTAAGTCATAATAAAAAAAGTCATAATAATGCTGATATATAACGTGTTCACTGGAAATGTGTCAATCATATGCTGCAGCTAAATCCTTAAATCTTATTGATTTTTTCTCGTTTTCCAGGACATAATACGTTCTTTACCCTACATTACAGCTCAGGAGAGACACATGGTTCGGACCAACAATCTCAATGTAAGCGGCTTGACGCCGTTGATTGCCCCGGCAGATCTTAAGCAGGTTCTGCCTCTCTCGGAGAAAGCCGCCGAATTCGTTGCCAATTCCCGCCAGCAGATCAAGGATATCCTCTGGTCACGCGATCCGCGCATGATGGTAGTGGTCGGCCCTTGCTCCATCCACGACCCGAAAGCCGCCATGGAATACGCCGGCCGCCTGGCGAAGCTCAATGCTGAATTGCAGGACCAGCTGCTGCTGGTGATGCGGGTTTATTTTGAAAAGCCTCGCACGACTGTCGGCTGGAAAGGCTTGATCAACGATCCGGACCTCAATGGCACTCATCAGATTCCCAAGGGCCTTGGCATCGCTCGCCGATTGATGCTTGACATTACCGCCATGGGACTGCCGGTAGCCACCGAGATGCTTGACCCGATCACCCCGCAGTACATGGCGGACACGATCAGCTGGGGAGCGATCGGCGCTCGCACCACCGAGAGCCAGACCCATCGGGAGATGTCCAGCGGTCTCTCCTTCCCGGTCGGTTTTAAGAACGGTACCGACGGCAACCTGCAGATCGCGATCGACGCCATGGGCGCCGCCCGTCATACGCACAATTTCATCGGCGTCAACCGCGAAGGCCGGATCTCCATTGTGCGGACCACCGGCAATCCCGATGTCCATATTGTCCTGCGCGGCGGCAACGACCAGCCGAACTACCAGGTGTCGGATATCGCGACGAGCATGGAGATGCTGCAAAAGGCCGGGATCAAAACCTCCATCATGGTCGATTGCAGCCACGCTAACTCCTGCAAGGACCACGCCCGTCAGGAGATCGTCCTGAAAGACGTCATTCAACAGGTTGCCAACGGCAATGGCCAAATCGGCTCAGTGATGATTGAAAGCTTTCTCGAGGAAGGTAATCAGAAAATGGCCGACAGGCTCGAAGACCTGACCTATGGCGTATCGATTACCGACAAATGCGTCAACTGGGAGACGACTGAGCGTATGCTGCGTCATGCTCATGGCAAGCTCAGCGAGTGCGGCGGCCGCAAGGTGTCCGGAAACTGATGAGTGAAAACCGCTGTTGCCCGCCACCGGGAAATGAAACCAGCTGCTGTCCGCCATCACCTGCCGATGTTTGCGGCTCTTCTGGAAAGAATTCAGAGGTCAGCGCTGCCGAGCCGACTGACGATCGGCCGGGTTACAAGCTTTGGCCGTTTGTCTGTGGCTGGCAGGACAGCCCGGCCGGGCGAATCCCGCAAATTGCAACGCGCCTGACCATTGCGGATATTATTGGCCGCTGGCAAATGCGCTGGGGGTTCGGTCGTGCGCGTTACAGCATTGCGCCAGGGCTCTACGCCATCGGCTCGCCCTCTGGCGACAGCCCGGTCCTGGTGACAGCCAACTACAAGATGACCTTTGATATCGTCCGCCGTGACATGCACGGTCATGATGTCTGGCTGTTGGTGCTCGACACCAAGGGAGTCAATGTCTGGTGCGCCGCCGGCAAGGGTACTTTCGGTACGGACGAGATTTTAAACCAGGTGCACAGAGCAAACCTGGGTGAGGTGGTCAATCATCGAACCCTGATCGTACCCCAGCTTGGCGCACCCGGAGTTGCCGCGCACAAGGTCCGTAAGGCCTGTGGCTTCAAGGTTGTATATGGCCCGGTCCGCAGTCGTGATCTGCCCGACTTTCTGAACAACAGCATGAAGGTCACACCGGCAATGCGCCGGGTGACTTTCAGTCTCAGCGAACGCCTGATCCTGACTCCGGTGGAGCTGGTCAGCATGTGGCGGCACATCCTGTGGAGCGTGCTGGCCCTCTTCATCCTCGGCGGCATCGGCCCGCAAATTTTCTCCTTCTCAGCGGCATCGATCCGCGGCAGCGCAGCTGTGGCGGCCGGTCTGGTCGGCCTGCTGACCGGTGCAGTCATCGTCCCGCTGCTGCTTCCCTGGCTGCCGGGGCGCGCTTTTGCCAAAAAAGGCGCGGCAGCCGGCTTAGCTGCAGGTGTTTTCGGGGCTCTGGTTTTTATTGATTCTCTCCGCTGGCTGAACACCCTGGCGCTGATTATGACGATTACGGCCATCTCTTCCTGGTGCGCCATGCACTTTACCGGCTCATCGACCTTCACCTCGCCATCCGGCGTTGAAAAAGAGATGCGCAAGGCGATCCCCGGTCAGGCCGCCGCATTGCTGATTGGTGGACTATGCTGGCTGGCTTCGGCCTTTTAAGCGTAAAACTTCAGCGAGTCTTAAGTAAAGGACATAAAGGATGCCATCACTGCGTTACCTGGAAAATGTTGTCACTCTGAGATTGAATGCTGAGAAATGCATCGGTTGCGGCATGTGCGCAGAGGTCTGCCCCCACGGCGTCTTCACCATCGAGGAAGGCAAGGCACGGTTAATGGATCGTAACGCCTGTATCGAGTGCGGGGCCTGCGCCGGCAACTGCCCGGTCGAGGCCCTGAGTGTCAAAGCGGGGGTCGGCTGTGCCAGCGCCATCATCAATGGCTGGCTGACCGGCAAGCAACCGAGCTGCGATTGCGGCGGCAGCTGTTGACAACCTCGAATCCGTTCACAACGGTACTTTGAGAGGATTTCAAGAGATATTCCGGCCACCAGGGCCGAGATTTCCTGGACAAAAGCCCTCGTGCCGCGACGATTAGTCCGGCACAAGGGCTCTTTTCTTGCAGGTTAAGCAACTCACGCTGTTGACAAACGGCTATAATCAGGACCGATTCACCAAGGTCTCAACTTCTATACGCACATCATCGATATTGACTCGCACGACCTTTTCGCCTTCCTTCTCAGCCCGCACCAGACCTTCTGTAACCCACTGCATTAACTGCCTGATCTGGATTCCGAACTTGTCGGCTGCTTCCTCGGGGGTGTACCAGGTTTTAACCAGCGACATAAAAACCTCCTGCATGCTTAGAGACTGCCAGAGACGGCAGATAGTCGATTATAAATCAATTTACGCAGCAATTATAGCGGCAAATAAAGCGGCCGGCCAAACCGGGTAAGTAAACTGAGAATTGATTGTTCATTCCTCCATACTGAAGGGAAGAGTATTAAGTTGACAATACCTATCGGCGGCATTGTAAAATTTTTCCTGCACCAGAATTTCAAGCTCAACGCCTCCGGCTGAAACCTTCAAGTTTGGCTGATAAAATTCGTTAATCGGTGCAGTTACGTACATCCTCTCCAGTTTACGAAAATGCTCATGGTTTTCCATCGGGATTTTCCTTGTTAGCGATTAAACCTAGAAACGGCAGTTGGAT
>JAVVDT010000107.1:0-7984 GCA_032250875.1 Desulfuromonadales bacterium
ATGAAGCCTTCAGCGTCAGCCTGGTTGTAGACCGCGTCCGCCTCGAAGGTGGCAAAGTCGACATTGAAGAGGCTGTCGGTAGACGAGTCGCGACCGACCACGCGGCAGTGGCCTTTGTATAGCTTGATGCGTGCCTTGCCGTTGACATTCTGCTGGGTCTGATCGATCAGGGCCTGCAAGGCCAGACGCTCGGGAGCGAACCAGAAGCCGTTATAGATCATGCTGGCATAGCTGGGAACCAGCGAATCACGCAGGTGCATGACTTCGCGATCCATCGTAATCGATTCCACGCCGCGGTGCGCCTCTTCGAGAATTGTGCCGCCGGGTGTCTCGTAAACGCCGCGGCTCTTCATGCCGACAAAGCGGTTTTCGAGCAGGTCGACCCGGCCGATGCCGTGACGCCCGCCGATCTCGTTGAGCTTGGCGAGCAGATTGGCCGGTGACAGGCGCTCGCCGTTGACGGCGACGGCATCGCCCTTCTCGAATTCAATCTCGACATACTCCGGCTTATCAGGTGCTTCTTCAGGACGCACGGTCAGTACATACATCTCTTCCGGAGCTTCGGCCCAGGGGTTTTCAAGCACGTCGCCTTCAAAGGAGATGTGCAGCAGATTGCGATCGGAGCTCCAGGGGAACTTCTTGCTGGTCGGCACCGGGATGCCGTGCTTGCGGGCATATTCCTCCAGAGCTGTGCGGCTGTTCATGTCCCATTCGCGCCAGGGCGCAATAACTTTGACCGCCGGATCAAAGTGGTAGTAGGCGATTTCGAACCGAACCTGGTCGTTGCCCTTGCCGGTGGCACCATGGGAAACCGCATCAGCGCCTTCCTGACGGGCAATGTCCATCTGCGCCTTGGCGATCAGCGGCCGGGCGATCGAGGTGCCGAGAAAGTAACGCCCTTCGTAGATGGCGTTGGCGCGGAACATCGGAAAAACAAAGTCTCGGGTGAACTCCTCACGCAGATCAAGGATATGGCAGGCGCTCGCACCGGTATCCTTGGCTTTCTTCGGAATGCCGTCGAGTTCCTCTCCCTGGCCGAGGTCGGCAGAAAAGGCGATGACTTCGCAATCGTATTCTTCGATCAGCCATTTAAGGATGATCGAAGTGTCAAGTCCCCCGGAATAGGCGAGGACGGCTTTTTTAACGGTTCCTTTTTTGCTCATTATCAAATGCTCCTTATCGTTTTATGGAACTGTGCAGTGTAAGACGTGATGCGTGATTTCTTTACTCTTCACAGGCCTCTCGCTTCTCTGGCCTCAGAGTTTAATGACATATGTATCGGCAATTTTATCGTGCAAGCCCTGCTTCTCCCCGTCGAAAGCAACCATGAGATAGCCGATGCCGAGCAGGATGCTGGAGATGAATTTGCCCGGCACTTCGCGCAAGAAAGCGCGGCCGTAGCTAAGCGAACTGCCATCGGTGCGAATGACTTTGATGCGCAGGGCCATCTTGCCCGGAGTCTGCCCGCAGTAACCGATAAAGAAGACCGCGTAGCCGATGCTGAGTGATGCACCGAACAGCCAGAGCACCAGATTGACAGCCGGATCCCCTTCGCTGACGATGCCCAGCAAACCGATCACCTGGTCGATCAGCAGGCTGAGCACGAGTTGCACCGCCCCAAGCAGGAAAAAGTCGAGTATAGAGGCAATCATGCGGATCCAGAAGCCGGCTTTCGATTGATGGAGAGACGACGGGTTCTCTGCTTTGCGGCGCAGCTCGGCGAGGTTGATATCCACAATCTCAGAACTTCGGAGCATATGGCCGTTTTCCTGCCAGCGGGCCAGTAGTTTTGAAAAAACGACGCCGCAGCCGGTACAATGTTTATTATTGTTTTGTACAAGGCCGCAAGCAGGGCAGATGACCTGCTTTTCTGCAGTGGCAGCCTCTTGTCTGGTATCTGCCGTGGGAACAGGGGAGAGCGCTTTGTCAAAAGTAAATCCCTTGCTGCATCTGGGGCAGTTCACCCTGACCGGTCGATCCGGAACCTTGGAAGGATCGACAGCCTTGGAAAAATTACAATGTGGACAGATAATGTTCATTTGCTCTCGGGTCTTTATCCTGAATCCGTGAGGAGTGAAGGGTGAAGAGTGAGGAGAAAGCCAAAGGCCCAATTTTCGCCTGAAGGTTTACGCCTCACGCCTCACCTGCTGGGGTCTGCAAAACAGCTTGAAATCGGCAGAGTCAAATTTAATTCACGGATTCAGGTATATGGTAAAGAGGCTTTTCCCGCCTCGTACTCAGCATCTCACGCTTGCAGGCGTTATCCCATCAATGTCGCCAGGATGGCTTTCTGCACATGCAGGCGATTCTCGGCTTCATCGTAGATAATCGCATGATCGCTTTCAATGACCTCGTCGGTTATCTCTTCATCACGATGAGCCGGAAGGCAGTGCATGACCACGCAATCAGGATCTGCCAGCGCAACCAGTTCCATATTAATCTGGTAGCCGGCAAAAGCCCTGGCACGTACCTGCTGCTCGGCTTCCTGACCCATGCTGGCCCAGACATCGGTGTTCAAAACATGAGCGCCGCGTGCAGCTTCGCGGGGGTCGTCTGTGTAATGAACGCGGGCTCCGGCACTAGCTGCCCGCTTACAGACCCCGGCATCCGCTTCATAACCTGCCGGGGTGGCTACGCGCAGTTCGAAACCGAACACGGCGGCGGCGTTGATCCAGCTGTTGGCCATATTGTTGCCGTCACCGATCCAGCAGTAAGTGAGCTCACGGTAATTCTGCTTGTGCTCGCTAACGGTAAAGAGGTCGGTCATCACCTGACATGGATGATATAGGTCGGTCAGGCCATTAATGACCGGCACCGCGCTGTATTGAGCAAACTCTTCGACGGCTTGCTGCGAATAGGTGCGGACCATGACTCCGTCGACATAGCGGGCCATGCAACGTGCGGTATCTTTGATCGGCTCTCCTCGTCCCATCTGGGTGCTGCCACCCTCCAGAAAAAGCGCGTGCCCACCCAGCTGAAACATGCCGGCTTCGAAGGACACGCGGGTGCGTGTCGAGCTTTTCTCGAAGAGCATGCCGAGGGTTTTGCCTGACAACAAGTGATGTTGCAAGCCGGCCTTTTGCCTGGATTTCAAGTCGCCAGCCAGGTCAAAGATTTTTTCCAGAGATTCGAGGTTCCAGTCGCTGAGGCAGAGAAAATCTTTATTCACAATAATGACTCCTTAAGAGAATGTTCCGTGATTCACGTCAGGATTAGCCGCCAAGTCACCAAGGCACGCATAGCCCTGTGGATTATTCGGATGTCACAAAACGGCAATGCCTTGAGAATTTATTTCTATACTTTTTCTTGGTGACTTTGAGCCTTGGTGGCAGACATTTCCGTTTTTTTGAGTGTAAATTTAATAAACAACACTAACTGTTCAGCCAGTATGAGCCGTTGTGTCGACGGTAGCCAGGACTTCATCGAGAATCGCCACCGCTTCATCGATCTCTGCCCGGCTGACGATCAGCGGCGGAACAAAGCGCAAGACCTTGCCGACGGTACAGTTGATCAGCAGACCACGCTCCATGGCGGCATTGACCAAAGGTCCGCCTTCGATCGTCATCTCCATACCGATAATCAAACCGCGGCCACGAACTTCCTTGATGAAGGCATATTTGTTTTGCAGTTTTACGAGCTTCTCCATCAGGTATTCACCCATGGCGCGGCAGTTGTCCAGGATGCCGTCGTTGCTTATCGTCTGTATCGCGGCCAAAGCAGCAGCGCAGACCAACGGATTGCCGCCGAAAGTCGAACCGTGGGTTCCAGGGCCGAGTGTTGCGGCCAGGTCTTCCGTGGTCAGCAAGGCGCCGATCGGCGGACCGCCGGCCAGAGCCTTGGCCAGTGTCATGATGTCAGGCTTCACCTCTTCCTGTTCATACGCCCACAGGGTGCCGGTCCTGCCGCAGCCGACCTGAACTTCATCGTAGATCAGCAACAGATCGAATTCATCACAGAGATCCCGTACGGCCTTGAGATAGCCTGATGGCGGCACGTTGACGCCACCTTCACCCTGCAGAGGTTCCAGCATGATGGCGCAGACGTTCGACGTGATCGCCTGGCGCATCGCCTGCAGATCACCGAAGGGCACATGCGCAAAGCCGTCGAGCATCGGCGCAAAGCCGGCCTTGACCTTCTCCTGACCGGTTGCACTGATGGTGGCTATGGTGCGGCCATGGAAAGAGGCGATCGCGGTGATCACCTCGAAGCGATCTTCACCGTGTTTCTCCCTGCTGTGCTTGCGTGCCAGCTTCATCGCCGCTTCGTTGGCTTCAGCACCGGAATTGCAGAAGAAAACCCGGTCGGCAAACGAGTGCTCACAGAGCCATTCCGCCAATTCAATTTGCTGGGGGATATGGTAAAAGTTGGAACAATGCAGCAAACGTCCGGCCTGCTCGCGCAGAGCGGCAACCACCTTGGGATGACAATGGCCGAGGTTGTTGACTGCTACTCCGGCGAGGAAATCGAGATAGACTTTGTCGTCGATATCCCACAGTCGACAACCCTCGCCGCGCTGGGCGACGATCGGGTAGCGGCCATAGGTTTTCATGACATGTTTGTCTGCTCTTGCAATCCACTTAGTTGATGTACTCATAACGGTTATCCGTAAAAGTTGAATAGTGAGTATCCGGCAACCCGACAATCCTACCTGAACTTCGCGACCGCCGTGCCGATTCCCAGGTCGGTAAAGATCTCGAGGAGACAGGCGTGTTCAACCCGGCCGTCTATGATATGTGCCTTGCGCACACCGGCATTGATAGCATCCAGGCAGCAGGTGACTTTTGGGATCATGCCACCGCTGATGGTGTCGTCGTCGATCAGATCCTGCGCGTCACTGATGTCAATAGTCGAAATCAGATCTCCTGATTTATTTTTGACTCCTTCAACGTCGGTGAGCAAGATCAATTTCTCCGCCTTGAGAGCTGCAGCGATCTGTCCGGCAACCAGGTCGGCATTGATGTTGTAAGACTCGCCGGAGTCACCAACGCCGAGCGGGGCAATCACCGGGATGAAGTCGTGTTGTTCAAGAGCGCGAATAATCTCCGGGTTTACTGCGACCACCTCGCCGACATGGCCGATATCGATGATCTCAGGCGTCAGGGTATCGGGATTGACCGCAGTCATCTCCATTTTGCAGGCCTTGATCAGCCCGCCGTCCTTGCCTGTCAGGCCGACGGCGCGGCCGCCATGCCGGTTGATGTTGGCGACGATCTCCTTGTTAACTCGACCGCCCAGAACCATCTCAACGACATCCATGGTTGCGCTGTCGGTGACCCGCATGCCGCGCACGAAGCGGGATTCAAGGCCCATCTTCGCCATGACGCTACCGATCTGCGGACCGCCGCCATGCACTACGACCGGGTTAAGACCGATGTACTTCATGAGGATGATGTCTTTGGCGAAAGATTCTTTCAGCTTTTCCTCAACCATGGCATTGCCGCCGTACTTGATGACGATGGTCTTGTTGGCAAAGCGCTTGATGTAGGGCAGCGCCTCCATGAGGACATTGGCTTTTCTGATCAACTCTTGCATGGTTTATCCTGTTTAGAGGTAACTCTTCGGCACATAGGCGAGTGCATGTGGTCTGCAGCCCACATGCTCTGCCGTTGAATTATTGCTGCGGCGATTAAATATTGAAATGTAGGGGCGGCGCTTGCTCCGCCCTGGGCGCGGCAAGCAGCGCCCCTACAAAAGATATTTGTCCACCGGAGCGATAGGGAGGAACTGAATCGTTACATTTAGAGAATATAACGCGACAGATCCTCGTCATCGGCAATCGCCGAGAGTCGCCCACGCACAAATGCCTCGTCAATACTGAAGCGCTTTTCAGATTGCTCCGGAGCGCTGAAAGACAGCTCTTCCAGCAGCGTTTCCATGATTGTGTGCAAGCGTCTGGCGCCGATATTCTCAGTGCGTTCATTGACCCTGGCCGCGGTTTTGGCAATCTCCCGGATCGCATCCTCGCTGAATTCCAGCGTGATGCCTTCCGTCGCCATCAGTGCCTGGTACTGGCGAATCAGGGCATTGTGCGGTTCCGTGAGAATCCTGAACAGGTCGGCTTCTTCAAGACTGTCGAGCTCGACCCGGATGGGAAAACGGCCCTGCAGCTCCGGAATCAGATCCGAGGGCTTGGCAACATGAAAGGCTCCTGCCGCAATAAACAGAATATGGTCGGTCTTGACCGGGCCATACTTGGTGTTGACCGTGCTCCCCTCAACAATTGGCAGTATGTCGCGCTGTACCCCTTCGCGGGAGACTTCAGGGCCATGACCGCCTTCGCGGCTGACGATCTTGTCAATCTCATCGATAAAAATGATGCCGTTCTGCTCGGTACGCTCTTTGGCCAGAGTTTGAACCTTGTCCATGTCTACCAGCTTCTCAGCTTCAATCTCAATCAGCATTTCTCTGGCTTCGGCGACCTTCATGCGGCGCTGCTTGGTTTTCTTCGGGAAGATATTGCCGAACATCTCTTTGAAGTTGAAGCCCATCTCTTCAGGCCCCTGAGGTCCGAAAATCTGCATGTTCGGCATCTGGGTGTCCTGTGTTTCTATATCGACCATGCGCTCATCGAGTTCGCCCATGCGCAGCAGGCGGCGCAGCTTATCGCGGGTTTTGCCTTCGCCTTTGGCTTCGTCGGACGAGCCTGCTGTGTCGCCGCCGGGCAGCAGCAGATCGAGCAGGCGTTCTTCGGCCAAATCCTCGGCCTTGAGCCGCTGGGTTTTCGCCTCCTCGGCTTTGACCATCAGGATAGCCAGTTCGACCAGGTCGCGTACCATGCTTTCGACATCCCGGCCGACATAGCCGACCTCGGTGAACTTGCTGGCTTCGACTTTGACAAACGGGGCCTGGGCCAGTCGCGCCAGGCGTCTGGCAATCTCGGTTTTACCAACCCCGGTCGGACCGATCATGATGATATTTTTCGGCGCGATCTCTTCCCGAAGATCCGGACCAACATGTTGACGTCGCCAGCGGTTGCGTAAAGCAACGGCCACTGCCCGCTTGGCGTTGTTCTGGCCGACGATATATCGATCGAGTTCGGAAACAATTTCCCGGGGGGTGAAGTTGTTCACGACAAGGTCTCCACAATAATCCGGTCGTTGGTGTAAATACAGATCTCCGCGGCAATCTTCAATGATTCTTCGGCAATCCGTGCCATGGGCAACTCTGTGTGGCAGATCAGGGCACGTGCCGCCGCCTGTGCAAATGTGCCGCCGGAGCCGATTGCGGCGATGCCGTGTTCCGGTTCAATCACATCACCGACTCCGGAGAGCACCAGGGTTGTTTCACGATCAGCGACGATGAGAAGCGCTTCAAGGTGACGCAGGATGCGGTCTTTGCGCCACTCCTTAGCCAGTTCAACGGCCGCCCGCTGCAAGTTGCCGCGATACTCCTGCAACTTGGCCTCAAACTTTTCAAAGAGGGTGAAGGCATCTGCAGTGCTGCCGGCAAACCCGGCGATCACCTGGTCATCATACATGCGCCGCAGTTTCCTCGCAGTATGTTTCATGATGGTGTTGCCCAGACTGACTTGACCGTCACCGGCCATGGCAACCTGGTTGCCGCGTCGCACACAAAGAATAGTCGTTCCCTTGAACATCCTGAACCTCTCAACAAAGCCTTAAAGCCTTATGTACCCTTGCGAAAAAAAATATAAATATAACATAAGCTTGCGGTTAGACAAAGCAAAATGCCTGTCATCGTTCAAGATATCAAGGTCGTGAATGGGGCGAGAAACAGGCTGCTGGACTGAATGTTATCAGGAAGATATCGAAAGGACAGGGGAACTGTGCTGCTTGCCACATATCAATCAACGGCTTTAATCGGCAGGCTGAGCGTGACTTCCGTGCCCTTGCCGGGGGTGCTGTTGAGATGGATGGCGCCGCCATGATCACGAATAAACTGGCGAGCATAAAACAGGCCCAGGCCGAAGCCGCGGATCTGCCCGGTATGGTGCGGATCGATCTGGTAAAATTTTTCGAAAACT
>JAVVDT010000108.1:0-7916 GCA_032250875.1 Desulfuromonadales bacterium
AGCCGAGCGGTGCCGAATGGGCCTGTATCTTGACAACCGGCATCGGGACATCGCGGCATGCTCCCGGTCCGCCGAAATCAGGATCCTCGACGGTGCCGCTATGGCAGCGTGGCCAGCCATAATCCAGACCGTCGCGGACAATGTAAAGATCATCCGGCGGCAAATCGTCACCGAGCAGATCGCGGCCGTTGTTGGTGGCCCAGAGTTCTCCGGTGTCTGGATGAACCGCCAGACCGACCGCATTGCGCAATCCGCGGGCGAAGATCCTCTCACCGCTGGCTTGCGGACCATCATAAATCATGACGGTAGCGCGACGCGGGTCACTCTCATCACAGACATTGCAACTCGATCCGACCGAAACCACCATGCGCCCGTCCGGCAGAAATTCCACCGTGCGCGTACTGTGGCCGCCTGTGGGGTAGTCGTCGATCAACAACTGACGCTCATCTGCCAGGCCATCACCATCGCTGTCTCTGAGTCGCACGACTCCGCTGGGGACACCGACAAACCAGGCATCCTGATGATAGACCAGGCTATGCGGCCGATACAGGTTCTCGGCGAAGGTCGTCTGCTGATCTGCGCTACCGTCATGATTTTTGTCGACTAATACCACAATACGATTAGCACCGCGTTCGGCAACATAGAGGGCTCCGTCGGGGCCGAACGCGATGAAGCGCGGCCCCTGCAGGCCGCTTGCGAACAACTCGGCTTGAAAACCCGGAGGGACCTTGACTGTGCTGGGTGCGGGCGCACTGATGATTGTCTCAAGATTGGTCTGCCCCAGATAAGGACGAATCAGAAACCAAACAAGCAGTGCGCACAGTGCAGCAGACGTCATGATTGCATATCGAATCCAGCGGTTATCTCTGATCATGATCGACTCCCTGGTGGTTTTGCCAGTTCATGAAATTTGGTAACGATTCAGAACATAAGCGAGTGCATGTGGTCTGCAGCCATTGCCTGCGTCCAACGTTGTCACTTAACTTCCCGCAGGCAACTGCTGCAGCCCACATGCTGTGCTGTTGAGTAAGAGAGCTGAATAGTCCCCGAAATTTATTGCTTGCGCAGACATAACTCATCAAGACTCTCCACATATAACATTCTACCAACTTCAAGCCATATTGCCTGGCGACAACATGGGTTCATTGCCCGGTTTTCTTAACAGGAGGCGATTTGCAAAATGGCAGGACCTGCTAGACTGGAGAAGTATTGTTTTGCAACCGGTGCAAATCAACGAACTAAAACACTCGTTTTCGTGACCAGGGAGATTGATTATGGCAACCAGGATTCAGGTGATTTTTTACAGTATGTATGGGCATGTCTACAAAATAGCCGAAGCGGTGGCAGAGGGCGCGCGTGAGGTTTCCGGCGCTGAAGTAAAACTTCTGCAGATTCCGGAACTGGTGCCTGAAGAAGTTCTGGAGAAAAGTGGTGCCAAAGCAGCCAGAGCAGCTTTCGCAGACATTCCGTTTGCCGTCGTCGACGATCTTGCTGCCGCTGATGCCATCATCTTCGGCACCCCCACCCGTTTCGGCAACATGTGTGCGCAGATGCGCAACTTTCTCGACCAGACCGGCGGTCTCTGGATGTCCGGAGCGCTGGTTGGCAAGATCGGCAGTGTCTTTACCTCAACGGCCACCCAGCATGGTGGCCAGGAGACCACCATTACCAGTTTTCACACCACATTGCTGCACCTGGGGATGATCATTGTCGGGGTTCCCTACTCCGAGGCGCGACTGATGAAGATGGATGAGATCAGTGGTGGCACACCTTACGGCGCATCAACTCTGGCCGATAGCGACGGCTCACGGCAACCGAGTGAAAATGAACTGGCAATCGCCCGTTTCCAGGGGAAGCATGTGGCGGAGATAGTCCGCAAGCTCAATCGGTGAGAATTTGAATCGTCAACAGGCATAACCAAAAAGAAGGTCAAACGGGAATAATTTTTCCAGATTGCCTCTGGAGCTTGTCGGATTTCAAAGACGAAACGAAAGGCTGATCGAACCGAACTCGGTAGATGATTTCTGTTCGGCGAATTCGTCGCTGCGAAAGATGTTGGTAAAACTCAGTCGGACATCCCTCCAGGTCAGCACCAGGCCGGCCTGGATATCACCGACCCAGGGTTCGCGATCAACGCTATGACTGCTTTTAAAGGTATTGCCATCGAGAAAAATACTGTGCAGGACATAACGCCCTTCCAATCCGGCAAACAGATACCAGCCGAACTTTTTTGTCGGACGGAAGAATCCCGAGCCAGGCAAACTCGGACGGATTGTAGGCGGCCCATAATCACTCGGCAGATCACGGCCGACACGCAGGGTCGCGCCGCAAGCAAGGCTGGTCATAACATTGCCGAGAGTACCGCCGACATGGGGCGTCAGATCAATCCCCATTCCATAAACTTGAGAGACATACTGGGCCTGCCACTGCCGATCGTAGACCAGCATGATCCCGAATTCGTCGTGCAGTTGATGCCGCCAACCTTGCGGTTGCGGAGAATCGATAACGTCATGCACGAATGACTGGGTTTCATCGACCAAGGAAGACGGGCCGACGACACCAAGGTTCAGTTCGAGAGAATCGAGTCGTCCCGAGCGCAAGTTACCGTCGCGCAAGCGGTGATCGGAAATCAGGCCGATTGCTCCGTAAAGCCATCCGGCATAAGGTCGATCGTCCTCGATCAGATCCTTGCGAGAGATATCGTCAGGGGTAAAGATACTCTGACCGATAGCATAGCTGGTGCGCAGATGCCCCCGTCGGCTGAAAACCGGCACAAAGGCAGCTGCCTTTCTCAGCCAGTTGGGGGTTTCTTCGCTTGACAGGTATGAGATACGGGTTCCATGGGTGTAATTCTGGTCTGTACCGTTTCCCCACATATCGTTCTCAATCTGCAAGCTGAGGATTCCCGCATTATCCGGAAGACTCAGGTCCTGCTCCGCCAGCACTATGCCGGGAAAAGCAATAAGCAGAATCAGGAGCACGCTCCACAACACCCAACTCCTGGATTTTTGAGGTTGCAGCTCAGAATCTGGCAAGGCGTTTCTCCATGAAGGCACTGATTCCCTCTTTGCAGTCAGCCGTTGTGAAGCAAAGAGCAAAAAGATCCGCTTCATAACGTGCCCCGCGCGCAAAGTCCATCTCCAGACCGTTGTCGATCGCATCCTTGGCGAAACTGATTGCCGAAGCACTTTTGTCACACAACTTCAATGCCAGGGCGCGGGTCTCTTCCAGCAATTTATCCCTGGCGACGACGCGGTTGACCAGCCCGATTCGGCAAGCCTCCTCGGCACCGATCATCTCGCCGGTAAAGACCAGCTCCTTGGCTCGCCCCTTGCCGACCAAGCGTGCCAGGCGCTGGGTTCCGGCAAAGCCGGGGATGATGCCGAGTTTGACTTCGGGCTGTCCGAATCGCGCCGAATCTGCGGCAATGCGAATATCGCAACCCATGGCCAGTTCGCAGCCGCCGCCAAGCGCGTAGCCGTTGATGGCTGCAATCACCGGCTTGGGAAACGCTTCGATACGATCAATCACACGCTGGGCCAGCAGGGCGAATTGACGAGCGCCTTCAGCATCAAGGGTCGCCAGGTGACCAATATCACCACCGGCAATAAAAGCCTTGTCACCGGCGCCGGTAAGAATCACCACGCGGATGTCCGCATCCTGCTCCAGTTGATCGAGTAGTTCTTCCAGGCGGTAGAAGGTGGCCACCGTCAGGGCATTGAGTGCTTTGGGGTTGTTGAAAGTGATGATTGCCAGAGCACCATCTTTTTCAAGAAGCAGGCTTGCTTCAGTCATCCTTGTACTCCTTTGCAACGATTCGTTATCAGGCCTTTATCGCCATTAAGTGTTATTGTCCAAAACATGTCGTCAGTATAACTGAGGAACAATCGGTGTGTCATCCTGAATGTTTCTTAATCCATGTCCGGCCTTCTGAATCAAACTCACCAGAAACAAATAAAAAATGCCCCGGTTCCTGGAGGGGAAGGCCGGGGCTAAAGCTCTGTGGCCCCAAGGGGCGCAACAGAGTGTCATACTTTTTATGGAGCAAAGCTACTACAGCAAACCCATTAAGTCAAGCCAATAGATAGCAAATATATTACCGTTAACATATAAACCAGATAGTAGCCGTTTGTGGCTGTTCACAGGGTTTATTGTTTATCAGCTTAAAGAAACGTTGCGATCAAGGTCAGCAGACCAGACCACAGCGTCGGCAGCCAGGATGGCAGACATACCCCAAGCGCCCCGCTAAGGCCTCCTCGTATTCCTTGCGCAAGTGCCCGCGTTGAACACCCTGTTCGATAACGTCCCAGGGGAAAAGCTCGTCGGCTCCACGCTCTCGATGCAGATAGAAAGCCGGGTCGATGCCGATCTGGTGACAAGCCGCTTTCAAACTCGTTCCTTCGGCAAGCAATGGCAAAAGTTTGCCGACACGCCGGTCGCCGCGCGCAAACAGGCCCTGAACTTCAGCCTGGCGCAGCGATTCGAAATGCAGATCGACATTAGGCAGTGAGCGGAGCCGCTTCTGCAATAGTCGATATTTCTTTTCAAGCTGTCCACGCGGTTCCATGGGCGCCCACTGCAGCGGCGTCCAGGGCTTTGGTACAAAAGGATTTACCGAAAGATGGAGACGCCCGAGCCGTCCGCGCTGTTTACCGATCTCCTCCCAGATTTGCCGTATTTTTACCGTCAGATCGGCAATCGCGACAACATCAGCCTCTGCTTCTGTCGGCAAGCCGATCATGAAGTAAAGCTTGAGGTTCGGAATGCCTGCCTCTGCCAGCAGTTTGACGGCGGCGAGAATCTGCCCTTCATCAATGCCTTTGTTGATCACATCGCGCATCTGCTGGCTGCCGGCTTCCGGAGCGAGAGCCAGGGTCTTGTGCCCCGCATCGGAGAGAACGCGGACCTGATCTGACGTAATCGCATCAATGCGGACACTTGAAACCGACACCTCGCCACCGTGGTCAAGGATTGCACGACCAATTTCTGCCAGGTCGCCATAGTCGGAGACAGCTGCTGCCACCAGGCCGACCCTGCCGATCTCATGCGGTTGCTCAAGAATCGCATGATGCAGGTGTGCCAGTGAATGTTCGCGAAACGGTCGGTAAATAAATCCGGCGGCACAGAAACGACAGGCTCGTGGACAACCTCGGGAGACCTCGACCAGGTGCATACTGCCGAACTCCGTATCCGGCGTCGCCACACAGGTACGACTCTGAGTGTCATCAAGATTGCTCTGCCACAGACGCTTGACGTGCTGCGGGTGATCTTTTCCAGGCGTCATCGCCAGCAGCTCGCCGTTATCCCCATAATTGAGGGTGTAGCCGCCCGGCTGATAAACTCCCGGCAACTGTGAGAGGCGACGCAAAAGTTGTTTGCGACCGCTCGTATCCTGAGCCAGCAGCACCTTCAGCAATGACGGCAGGATCACTTCAGCTTCGCCAACCGCAAACAGGTCCATGATCTCAGCCAGCGGTTCCGGATTGAGGAAGGCACAAACACCACCGCAGAGCACGAGCGGCTGATGTTCAAGGCGATCTGCTCGCCAGAGCGGTAAACGGCCGAGTTCAAACAGAGTTGGCAGGTTAAGGTAGTCGTTTTCAAAAGAGATGGAGAAGGCGACCAGATCAAAATCGTCAAGAGGTCGCTGCGATTCTACCGAAACCAGCGGGAACTCGGTTCGTCGATGCTCGTCGAGATCCTCAGGGTCGGGGAGGAAGAAACGTTCGCAAAGGGTGTCGTCTCGGGTATTGAGCATCTGATAGATGGTCTGCAGACCGAGGTTGCTCATGCCCTGATGGTAGGTGTTCGGATACACCAGGGCAACGCTCAGGCGCCCACCCCAGGGATTGGCGGTCATGCCTGTTTCCAGTAGGAAGCGTTGACGGTATTTTTCGATCAGGCGACGCGACATCAGCCACCGCTTGTAGTGGAGAGAGGCGAGACTTCAATCAATCTCGGAAATGTTTTGTAATGATTCGACAAAAAGGTATCCAACTGGATGGCTCTGCATAAATCGGAGCTGCACTATCGACCGTCATTTGCGCACGCATTCAGGACAGTGGTATGGCTTCGTCAACCAGCATAACTGGAATGCCGTCACGCACTGGATAAGCCAACTTGCAGGCATGGCATAACAACTTTTCATGTTTGTCATCCGGAATAATTTCGCCCTTGCATTGTGGACAGGCCAGAATCGCGAGAAGATCTTTGGACAGGACCATATATAGTCTCCGGGTTTGCTAGTTTACACATTTTTACCTTGATGTCATCTTCTACAATAGGCCATATGTCATGTCAAATGCAAAGCTGGAAAGCATGTGCAGTTCACACCCGTTAAATTTCAGCTTCTCTAACAGATCCCGGTACAATGAATCAGGTTGCCCTTAGCCACCCGGGCAATGCTTTATCCAGGACTTTCGGACAAAAAAAGGACCGCGCAAGGCGGTCCAAGGGAGTTGAGGGAGTCACATCACAGGCAAGCGCAGAGTAATAGAGCAAACCGTAGACGCCGGGCGGAGAACCGGCACGGTTAGCAACTCTTTGACAAGCACCGAATTAAATTACAGTGTTTGGCTGACGGGACCCTGATGATTGTGCCGTCAGCAATTGGTCTTTTTTATCAATCGACGCGTTTACGTAAAAAGGTCGGGATATCATATTCTTCTTCTTCATTGTAGGCACCGAGACGCATGCCGGCACGGGGCTTGCCCTGATTCTGATTACGGATAAAAGCCGGGATATCGCGATCAATTTTGGTCGGATTGGGAATGTTCGGTCGCCCCAACGCCGCATTAGAGCGCTGATTGGCTTCAAAACTACAGCCGAAACCGGTGGCAATCGCCGTGACCTGAATCTTCTCGCCCATCTCCTCATTGATCACCAGGCCGATAAAGATGTTGGCATCTTCGTGAACTTTATCGTGAATAATGTTGGCCACAGCCTGATAATCATCCATGGTCATCGTTGAGGAACCGGTGACGTTGACCAGCACACCCTTGGCACCGGAAATATCGATCTCTTCCAGCAGCGGGCTGCTGATTGCCTGCTGCGCGGCAGCCACGGCACGATTTTCACCTTCTCCGACACCGATGCCCATCATGGCCATGCCGCGTTCACTCATCGCCGCCTTGACGTCGGCAAAATCGACGTTGATCATACCGTGTGTGGTAATCAGATCCGAGATTCCCTGTACAGCATGACGCAGAACATCATCTGCCGGCTTGAAGGCGTCAAGAATCCCCATCTTCTTGTCGGCAAGCCCGGTGAGGCGATCATTAGGAATCAGAATCAGTGAATCGACAACCTGCTTTAACTCTTCAACGCCCTGCATGGCTTTGGCCATGCGCTGCTTGCCTTCGAAAGCGAACGGCTTGGTGACGACAGCGACGGTTAATGCACCGACCTCCCTGGCAACCTCAGCAATAACCGGAGCGGCACCGGTGCCGGTACCTCCACCGAGACCGGCGGCAATGAAGACCATATCCGCACCCTGCAACAGATCCTTCAGACGGGCCCGGTCCTCTTCAGCCGCTTCGCGGCCGACTTCAGGATTTGCGCCGGCGCCGAGCCCTTTGGTCAACTTGGGCCCGAGTTGAATGCGCAGCGCCGCCTGGTTGGCCCGCAACGCCTGGGCATCAGTGTTGGCCACCATAAATTCCACACCATCAATGCGGGCGACAATCATTGTATTGACAGCGTTACTACCGCCACCACCAACACCAATAACCTTGATTTTTGCTACTTGATCTACATTTTCGTCAAATTCAAACATATTGACTCCCTCCGCCATTGTTATGACCTTTGCTTCTCCGTTGCGCCGGTCGGTTTACGTTTCTGACCTAGTACCCTGTAACCCATAATCTTTCGCACCTTGCTTGTCCTTTGCCGCGTCAGCGGCGTTGCGCCTTCAGCTG
>JAVVDT010000109.1:0-7840 GCA_032250875.1 Desulfuromonadales bacterium
CTCAGCTGAAGGCGCAACGCCGCTGACGCGGCAAAGGACAAGCAAGGTGCGAAAGATTATGGGTTACAGGGTACTAGTTGTCGCTCTGTTCACAACTCGCAATCAGCATTAGGCTTCGGGAAGTGAGCCACAAGATTATAAGTTCTCAACCATCCTTCGCAACCGCCCCCGAATCTCCTCGGCCACGTCCTGCAACTGCGGGTTGTCGATCGCCTGCATCGATGCCAGCGGGTCGATGGCCGCCACTTCGACACGACCACCACCGGCGTCCTGCACGATCACATTGCAGGGCAGCATGGTGCCGATCTTATCCTCTGTCTGCAGGGCCTTGTAGGCGAACCGGGGATTGCAGGCGCCGAGGATGCGGTAATTGCGGAAATCGACGCCGATTTTCTCCTTGAGGGCATTCTTGACGTTGATCTCGGTAAGAATGCCGAAGCCTTCCGACTTGAGTTGCTCTGTGACCCGTTCGATCACGGTATCGAACGGCTGCTCAAGGGTGGTGCTGAAATAATACGACATTGATTCCTCCTTTTGTCCATTTCCGTTTTACTGGCTGCGGTCCGGGCCGATCCAATTTTCGATTGGTATCACCACCGCTTCGAGATGCTCGTGGGAGGTTTTATCCTGGCGAAAAGCCTTGAGATCCTCGAGCAGCTTTTCGACCCTCTCATCATCGACCCTCGCCTGGATGGCCATCATGTGGTCCGGGAACACCTTGCTGCCATATTGACGGCCGTCGGCATCCAGCACCTGCACCCGAGGATGGCGGATAAAATGCGCCACCTGGTGCTCGTCCAGCAAGGTCTCTATGCGGTCGGCGTATTCGAAATGAAAGCTGAGCTGCACCAGTTTCACAACCTATCCTCCCTTTAACATAAACCACCAGACTGCAGCACCGGCTCCGGCTGCCACAATCGCGGTGGCCGCCAGAAAGGCACGGCGATGGCGCAGGATGAAGGCCTGCAGATCATTGAGCAGCAGATAGGCGACCGGAACGACCAGCAGGGTCAGCGCGGTCGAGACCAGGTTGCCCATGGAGACCGCAACCCCGAGCGGGGCGCGGGCGGTGCCGCCGGCACCGTAACCCATGGCGATCGGCAGCATGCCGAGGATTGTTGAAGCGGCGGTCATCAGCACCGGACGGAAACGAGTTTCCGCAGCCTGGCGAACCGCTTCTTCGAGTGCCAGGCCGCGTGCGGCCAGTACATTACTGTAGTCCACCAGCAGGATTCCGGTCTTGGTCACCAGGCCGGTGAGAAAGATGATGCCGATGAAGGAGAAGATTTTGAAGGTCATCCCCAACAGGTACAGGGCACCGAAGGCGCCGAGTCCGGCCAGCGGCATGGTCAGCAGGATCGTGAAGGGATGTAAAAAGGATTCCCGAAAGTCTTGGGCCTGGCCGGCTATTTCGACGGCGAAGCCGGCAGGCAGAGCCTGATCGAGGTGTTCCTGCAGGCGGGTCAGGGCTGTGCCGAGCGGTACACCCGGCGGCGTCTGGGCGCTGATGGTGACGGCTCGGCCGCGGTTGTAGTGATGGATTTCGCTCGGCCCGACCTGCTCTTGGATGGTCACCAGATTGTCCAGCGCTGCCAGCTGCACGCTTTCCAGAGCTTCGAAGGTCCCGATGCCCGGCTCCGTCTCCTGCAGACGCATGGGCCGGACTTCCGTGATTTCCACCGATTTGGCCTGTGGCTCCTGGTCTCTGGCCTTTTCCGTTTCTCCACAGGTCACCAGCAGCAGAACCAGTGAGAGCAGGACGCTAAGCCGGTATCCGAAGCTATCCATAAGAACCCCATATATTTTTCAATGCCTCTGGCCTCGCATATCTACATAAAACCATAGCCCAAGAGTGCCAGGATGCAACCTCGGCAAGGGTGCCGATTTTACCTAAAAAAGCGATATGGACAAAGGATCGACCCCTGCAATATGGGCAGCTCTGTGTTATGCTTGCTCATAACTTTTCCTCTTGCACCTAGAGAACACTGAAATGCGATACCTGATTCTCCCTCTGTTGACACTCCTGATGACGATGCCGGCCGAGAGCCTCTCAGCGCTAACACTGCAGGCGGCCCTGGCGCGCGGCTTGGCCGCAAACCTTGACCTGCGCATTGCTGCGACCGAGACTCCCATCAGCGCCGAACAAGTGATCATCGCCGATGCCATCTTCGATGCGCACCTGGAGGTGGAGGCGGAAACCACTGCTGAACGAATACCGACCGCTTCGGTTTTTACCAGCGACAGCTATGACCGTCTGCGGGAATATACCGGCTTGGCGTCACTCAGCAAGCGTTTCCGGACCGGCCTGGAAGGCAATCTGAGCCTGGAGGCCTGGCGACGCACCACCAACAGTTCGGTGACCGGTCTCGATCCGCAGTACCGCAGCTATTTGACTCTCGATCTGGTTCAACCCCTCCTGCGCGATGCCGGCACCGGAGCCAATACCGCCGATCTGCGGATCGCCCGGCAGCTGCAGCGGCAGGCCGGTCTGGCTTTCCTCGATCAGGCGCGCATTCTGGGAGGGAAAATTGAACAGGGCTATATCGAGATTTCACGCAGCTACGGGGTGTTGGCGATGCGGCGGCTGGCCCGCTCCCTTGCCGAGGACATACTGGCGGGTAATCGCCGGAAATTCGAAGCCGGACTGATCCCGGTCTCGGAGGTGCAGGAAGCGGAAACCGCGGTGGCGGCTCGCGAGGAAGAAGTGCTGCTGGCCAGCCAGCAGGTTGAAGTAGCGGTCAACAATCTGCGTGATCTGCTGGAAATGGAGCAACTCAGCCCTTCGGCTCTATCCCTGGCAGTGAATGGCTCTCCGGCGGATGTAATTGAACCTCTCGAACGCGGGGAAGCCTTGGCCCTGGCGCTCGACAATCGTCCCGATCTCGAGGGACAGCGGGTGGAACTCGCAGTGCGCGACATCCGGGTCGCCTTTGCCGAAAATCAGGAGCTCCCTCGCCTCGATCTGGCCGCTACGCTCGGGGCCAACGGTCTGTCCGGTTCGGCGCAAAACCCATCTTTTACCGCTACCGGTGCCGCTGATGGGTCCAATCCTTTTCTGGGCGGCTATGAGGAATCCCTGAGCAGAATGGCTGAAGCGGACGGTTATGAGTGGGCCGTGGGCCTGGTCTTTTCGCAGCCTCTCGGCAACCGGGCAGCCGAGGCCCGGACCCGTCAGGCAAAACTGCGGAAACGGCAGGCAATCGACCGTTTGCGGCGGCTGGAAAACCAGATTGCAACCGAGGTCGACAACGCCTTGACGATCCTCAACCGCAGCCTGGAGCGAGTCGCAGTCTCCGACCGGTTTGTCGCTCTCGCCAAAACGACATTGGATCAGGAAATGGAGAGATTGAAAGCGGGATTGTCGGATACTTTTCGCATCCTGGATTTTCAGGAAGAGCTGATTGCCGCACGGATCCGCCGCATCAATGCGATGGCCGATACCGAAACCGGGCAGGCTGATCTCTATGCGGCGGTGGGACTGAACCTGGAAAGGCACGGCATCCTGCCGGTACTGCCCGCTGCGGATTGAAAACTCCGTCCGGCTCCCGACTTCTTTCCGTCGCCGGTCCTCCCGTCAGGCTTCTGCGCAGATTCTTCGATAAAGTTTTGCGATATTCCACGTCTCCGAGTCCGCCAGGTCTGATTTAATCTCATTTCGCAGGGCACCCAGTAACCCAGAAGACATCGAGGCATAACCGTTTGGCTAACCTTCCCGCCTGACAACTATCAAGGTGGTAAAGCTGCAGGGCTGCAAGGTTACAATCTAGCAGCCTTATAGCAGCCTTATAGCTTTACAGCTATAAGACGAGCTTGTACTATGTGCCTGTTTGGCATTAAACGCTGATGGTGGGGTAAATGAGATATTCGCGGGTTTGTATTGAGTCGGTCGGCTATGAACTGGCGCCGATTGTTGTTACATCGATGTAACAACAATCGGCGCCAGTTCATAGCCGACCGACTCAATACAAACCCGCGAATATCTCATTTACCCCACCATCAGCGTTTAATGCCAAACAGGCACATAGTACAAGCTCGTCTTATAGCTGTAAAGCTATAAGGCTGCTATAAGGCTGCTAGATTGTAACCTTGCAGCCCTGCAGCTTTACCACCTTGATAGTTGTCAGGCGGGAAGGTTAGCCAAACGGTTATGCCTCGATGTCTTCTGGGTTACTGGGTGCCCTGCGAAATGAGATTAAATCAGACCTGGCGGACTCGGAGACGTGGAATATCGCAAAACTTTATCGAAGAATCTGCGCAGAAGCCTGACGGGAGGACCGGCGACGGAAAGAAGTCGGGAGCCGGACGGAGTTTTCAATCCGCAGCGGGCAGTACCGGCAGGATGCCGTGCCTTTCCAGGTTCAGTCCCACCGCCGCATAGAGATCAGCCTGCCCGGTTTCGGTATCGGCCATCGCATTGATGCGGCGGATCCGTGCGGCAATCAGCTCTTCCTGAAAATCCAGGATGCGAAAAGTATCCGACAATCCCGCTTTCAATCTCTCCATTTCCTGATCCAATGTCGTTTTGGCGAGAGCGACAAACCGGTCGGAGACTGCGACTCGCTCCAGGCTGCGGTTGAGGATCGTCAAGGCGTTGTCGACCTCGGTTGCAATCTGGTTTTCCAGCCGCCGCAAACGGTCGATTGCCTGCCGTTTCCGCAGTTTTGCCTGACGGGTCCGGGCCTCGGCTGCCCGGTTGCCGAGAGGCTGCGAAAAGACCAGGCCCACGGCCCACTCATAACCGTCCGCTTCAGCCATTCTGCTCAGGGATTCCTCATAGCCGCCCAGAAAAGGATTGGACCCATCAGCGGCACCGGTAGCGGTAAAAGATGGGTTTTGCGCCGAACCGGACAGACCGTTGGCCCCGAGCGTAGCGGCCAGATCGAGGCGAGGGAGCTCCTGATTTTCGGCAAAGGCGACCCGGATGTCGCGCACTGCGAGTTCCACCCGCTGTCCCTCGAGATCGGGACGATTGTCGAGCGCCAGGGCCAAGGCTTCCCCGCGTTCGAGAGGTTCAATTACATCCGCCGGAGAGCCATTCACTGCCAGGGATAGAGCCGAAGGGCTGAGTTGCTCCATTTCCAGCAGATCACGCAGATTGTTGACCGCTACTTCAACCTGCTGGCTGGCCAGCAGCACTTCTTCCTCGCGAGCCGCCACCGCGGTTTCCGCTTCCTGCACCTCCGAGACCGGGATCAGTCCGGCTTCGAATTTCCGGCGATTACCCGCCAGTATGTCCTCGGCAAGGGAGCGGGCCAGCCGCCGCATCGCCAACACCCCGTAGCTGCGTGAAATCTCGATATAGCCCTGTTCAATTTTCCCTCCCAGAATGCGCGCCTGATCGAGGAAAGCCAGACCGGCCTGCCGCTGCAGCTGCCGGGCGATCCGCAGATCGGCGGTATTGGCTCCGGTGCCGGCATCGCGCAGGAGGGGTTGAACCAGATCGAGAGTCAAATAGCTGCGGTACTGCGGATCGAGACCGGTCACCGAACTGTTGGTGGTGCGTCGCCAGGCCTCCAGGCTCAGATTGCCTTCCAGGCCGGTCCGGAAACGCTTGCTGAGTGACGCCAAGCCGGTATATTCCCGCAGACGGTCATAGCTGTCGCTGGTAAAAACCGAAGCGGTCGGTATTCGTTCAGCAGTGGTTTCCGCCTCCACCTCCAGGTGCGCATCGAAGATGGCATCGGCGATGATCACTTGTTCGGCGCTGATGGGAGTCTCGGTCGCAGCAATGCGCAGGTCAAGGTTTGCGGCCAAGCCGCGCGCCAGGGCCGCCTGCAGTGTTAGCGCTGAGAGGCTCTCGGCCGGCATCGTCATCAGGAGTGTCAACAGAGGGAGAATCAGGTATCGCATTTCAGTGTTCTCTAGGTGCAAGAGGAAAAGTTATGAGCAAGCATAACACAGAGCTGCCCATATTGCAGGGGTCGATCCTTTGTCCATATCGCTTTTTTAGGTAAAATCGGCACCCTTGCCGAGGTTGCATCCTGGCACTCTTGGGCTATGGTTTTATGTAGATATGCGAGGCCAGAGGCATTGAAAAATATATGGGGTTCTTATGGATAGCTTCGGATACCGGCTTAGCGTCCTGCTCTCACTGGTTCTGCTGCTGGTGACCTGTGGAGAAACGGAAAAGGCCAGAGACCAGGAGCCACAGGCCAAATCGGTGGAAATCACGGAAGTCCGGCCCATGCGTCTGCAGGAGACGGAGCCGGGCATCGGGACCTTCGAAGCTCTGGAAAGCGTGCAGCTGGCAGCGCTGGACAATCTGGTGACCATCCAAGAGCAGGTCGGGCCGAGCGAAATCCATCACTACAACCGCGGCCGAGCCGTCACCATCAGCGCCCAGACGCCGCCGGGTGTACCGCTCGGCACAGCCCTGACCCGCCTGCAGGAACACCTCGATCAGGCTCTGCCTGCCGGCTTCGCCGTCGAAATAGCCGGCCAGGCCCAAGACTTTCGGGAATCCTTTTTACATCCCTTCACGATCCTGCTGACCATGCCGCTGGCCGGACTCGGCGCCTTCGGTGCCCTGTACCTGTTGGGGATGACCTTCAAAATCTTCTCCTTCATCGGCATCATCTTTCTCACCGGCCTGGTGACCAAGACCGGAATCCTGCTGGTGGACTACAGTAATGTACTGGCCGCACGCGGCCTGGCACTCGAAGAAGCGGTTCGCCAGGCTGCGGAAACTCGTTTCCGTCCGGTGCTGATGACCGCCGCTTCAACAATCCTCGGCATGCTGCCGATCGCCATGGGTTACGGTGCCGGCGGCACCGCCCGCGCCCCGCTCGGGGTTGCGGTCTCCATGGGCAACCTGGTCTCGACCGCGCTGACCCTGCTGGTCGTTCCGGTCGCCTATCTGCTGCTCAATGATCTGCAGGCCTTCATCCTGCGCCATCGCCGTGCCTTTCTGGCGGCCACCGCGATTGTGGCAGCCGGAGCCGGTGCTGCAGTCTGGTGGTTTATGTTAAAGGGAGGATAGGTTGTGAAACTGGTGCAGCTCAGCTTTCATTTCGAATACGCCGACCGCATAGAGACCTTGCTGGACGAGCACCAGGTGGCGCATTTTATCCGCCATCCTCGGGTGCAGGTGCTGGATGCCGACGGCCGTCAATATGGCAGCAAGGTGTTCCCGGACCACATGATGGCCATCCAGGCGAGGGTCGATGATGAGAGGGTCGAAAAGCTGCTCGAGGATCTCAAGGCTTTTCGCCAGGATAAAACCTCCCACGAGCATCTCGAAGCGGTGGTGATACCAATCGAAAATTGGATCGGCCCGGACCGCAGCCAGTAAAACGGAAATGGACAAAAGGAGGAATCAATGTCGTATTATTTCAGCACCACCCTTGAGCAGCCGTTCGATACCGTGATCGAACGGGTCACAGAGCAACTCAAGTCGGAAGGCTTCGGCATTCTTACCGAGATCAACGTCAAGAATGCCCTCAAGGAGAAAATCGGCGTCGATTTCCGCAATTACCGCATCCTCGGCGCCTGCAATCCCCGGTTCGCCTACAAGGCCCTGCAGACAGAGGATAAGATCGGCACCATGCTGCCCTGCAATGTGATCGTGCAGGACGCCGGTGGTGGTCGTGTCGAAGTGGCGGCCATCGACCCGCTGGCATCGATGCAGGCGATCGACAACCCGCAGTTGCAGGACGTGGCCGAGGAGATTCGGGGGCGGTTGCGAAGGATGGTTGAGAACTTATAATCTTGTGGCTCACTTCCCGAAGCCTAATGCTGATTGCGAGTTGTGAACAGAGCGACAACTAGTACCCTGTAACCCATAATCTTTCGCACCTTGCTTGTCCTTTGCCGCGTCAGCGGCGTTGCGCCTTCAGCTGAG
>JAVVDT010000010.1:0-28764 GCA_032250875.1 Desulfuromonadales bacterium
GTGGCCTCGGTACCATGGGATACGGTCTGCCTGCAGCCCTCGGTGCACAAGTGGCTTTCCCCGAGCGCCAGGTTATCGATATCTCCGGGGATGGCTCTTTTCAAATGAATTCCCAGGAACTCGCGACGCTGGTCCAGTATCGCCTGCCAGTAAAAATCGCCATCCTCAACAACAACTTCCTTGGTATGGTGCGTCAATGGCAGCAGCTTTTTTTCGACAAGCGTTATAGCCAGACCTGTATGGAACTGCCGATTGATTTCACCAAGCTGGCAGAAGCTTATGGTGCGACCGGCTTGCGAGCAACCAGGCCGGAGGAGGTTGAAGAGGTCATCAAGAAGGCCTTTGCGACTCCCGGGCCGGTGATTATGGAGTTCAAGGTGTCTCGTGAAGAAAACGTCATGCCGATGGTCCCTGCAGGTGCCGGACTTAATGAGATGGTTCTGGCGTCTTGAAAGCGGTTGAATTGCGCTGCGCGCGTTGAATTGGGCTTTGCCCGTTGAATTGGGCTGCGCCCGTTGATACGATTCAACAGTGCCGCAGGCACGTTCAACGGTACCTAAGGTACCAATTCAACAGTCTTTATAAACAACCGATAAGTTCTGGAGTCTTACAATGCGACATACTATATCCGTAGTGGTGGAGAATGAATTCGGTGTGCTGACACGCATCGCAGGATTGTTCTCGGGGCGGGGTTTTAACATTGAAAGTCTGTCGGTGGCGCCGACTCTCGATCCGACGCTTTCGCGCATGACAATCGTCACCAGCGGTGATGACCGGATTATCGAGCAGGTCAACAAGCAGCTCAATAAACTGATCGATACGATCAAGGTGATTGATTTTACCAACGAAGACTTCGTCGAACGGGAAATGGCTCTGATCAAGGTGACTGCTGAAGAATCAACCCGTGCCGAGATCCTGCGAATCTGCGATATCTTTCGCGGCAAGATTGTTGATGTGACTCCCAAATGTTATACCGTTGAAGTGACGGGATCGCCTGTCAAGGTGAATGCTATCATCGATCTGCTGCGTCCTATGGGGATTAAGGAACTCGTGCGTTCCGGGCCGGTTGTCCTTGGTCGCGGCCCGAAAGCATGGAAAGGAAATTGACAGAGACATGAAGTTGCTGCTCTCTCGAAGGCGGGCTGGGTCAGGATAAAACTCTGGCATGACCCGCTCTGTTGTGATATATCTTCACTTTTTCAAATAGTACACAGAATCTCTGCAGGAGGAAATAGTCTATGAAAGTTTATTACGATAAAGACACGGACCTTTCACTCATTAAAGGCAAGAAGGTCGTCGTCGTTGGTTACGGTTCTCAGGGGCATGCTCATGCTAACAACCTCAAGGATTCCGGAGTCGACGTAACCGTGGCCCTGCGGCCAGATTCAACATCGGCGATCAAGGCGCAGAATGCTGGTCTGCAGGTCAAAAATGTCGCAGAAGCCGTGGCGTCTGCCGATTTGGTGATGATCCTGACCCCCGATGAGTTCCAGTCGCAACTTTACCGGGATGAAGTCGAGCCGAATCTGAAGCAAGGCGCTACTCTGGCTTTCGCCCACGGTTTCAGTATCCATTATAATCAGGTTGTTCCTCGTGCTGACCTCGATGTGATCATGATCGCACCCAAAGCTCCCGGGCATACGGTTCGTACCGAATTCGTCAAAGGCGGAGGGATACCTGACCTGATCGCGATCTTCCAGGATGCCTCGGGGACAGCTAAAAATGTGGCTCTGTCCTATGCAAGCGCCATCGGTGGTGGCCGTACCGGAATCATTGAAACCACCTTCAAGGATGAGACTGAAACCGATCTGTTCGGTGAACAGGTCGTGCTATGTGGTGGTGCCGTAGAGTTGGTCAAGGCCGGCTTCGAGACCTTGGTGGAAGGGGGCTATGCCCCGGAGATGGCTTATTTCGAGTGTCTGCACGAGCTTAAGTTGATTGTTGATCTGATGTACGAAGGCGGCATCGCCAACATGAATTACTCCATTTCCAACAATGCTGAATACGGCGAGTATGTCACCGGTCCGAAAGTGATCAATGATGAGAGCCGCAAGGCGATGAAGGAATGTCTTGAGAATATCCAGAGCGGCGAATATGCCAAGCGTTTTATCCTTGAAGGGATGTCCAATTACCCAGAGATCACAGCACGTCGCCGGTTAAATGCGGCCCATCCGATCGAACAGGTCGGTGAAAAACTGCGCAGCATGATGCCTTGGATTCAAAAGATCGTCGATAAGAGCAAGAACTGATAATCACCCAGCGGGGGCATTCAGCCCCCGCTTTATTCCTTGAAAGGCGTTAGTTGACCATGAAGAATCAACATCAACCCGTGGCCGTTGAAGGTTATCCTTTTATCGGCCTGTTCGCCTTTGTCGCCCTTTTCTGCGCTGCCCTCGACTGGTACTGTCTGGCAACCATCGGTCTTGGCCTGACAGTGTTTACGATCTATTTCTTCCGCAACCCGGACCGTTACCCGCCGGAAAACCAGAAGGCCATTGTTGCGCCCGCGGATGGCAAAATTATTTTCGTCGGCAAGGTTCCTGAAAGCCGCTATTTCGAAGGTCAGGAAGTCACCAAGGTCAGTATTTTCATGAATGTCTTCAATGTTCATATCAACTGGGTGCCGATCAACTGTAAAGTGATTGACCAGTTTTATAATAAGGGCCGATTTTTTAATGCCTCTCTGGATAAGGCCAGTTTTGAAAATGAGCAGTCAGGGATGCTTCTTGAAACCGAATCCGGCGTAAAAATTCTCTGCGTGCAGATTGCCGGACTGATTGCCCGGCGCATTGTCACTTACCCGGAAACGGGAGACTCGCTGGTGCGTGGCCAGCGCTATGGCTTGATTCGCTTTGGCTCACGGGTTGACCTGTATTTCCCCGATGATGTCGAGGTTAACGCAAAGCTTGGTACCAAAACCGTCGCCGGAGAGACTGTATTAGGCATGCTGCAGTGAATCGCTCCTACGACCAGCGAGAAAGCCTGAAGCGTGGGATGTCTTCTGATGATTTTGAAACGCAAGTCACCAAGGGCAAAACCTCTAAACAAACAAGAAACCCTACACAACTCTGACTTGTCGTAGATAACATTCATCAGATTCCTTGACAATGGGGCAAGTTTTCTGTTTTATTGTCAAAAGTTTTTGAAAAGCGTAGAAGAGGAAGAGTAAGGTCTGACGCTGTCACAGAGAGCCGGTGGTGCTGCAAACCGGTACAGACAGGACCTGAAACTGGCCTTGGAGCTGCGGACGTCAAAGGGTCTATTTTGCGGATCCGAGTAATTTCCGTCGTGAGCCTGCGTGAAGGGCTAATGAAGGGTCTCTGCATCGAGACCAAACAGGGTGGTACCGCGAAGCTTAGCTTTCGCCCCTGACCGGGGCGGGAGCTTTTTTAGTTTTGCCTGTACATCTTGTAAAAACGCTGGATGCATGGTTGATAACATGCTGAATTTCTTGAAAGGGGGTGGTTTTATGGAAGCTGACCTGGACTTGTTGTTTAACAGTTTGCCGCCAATGAAGAGAGACACTGTGGAACCGACCCCGTTAAGAGACTGAACCGAGATGGCAGAGGAGATGATTATGAGCAAAATGAAGACAATCAAGATTTTTGATACGACCTTGCGCGACGGTGAACAATCCCCCGGCGCCAGCATGAACATCGAAGAGAAACTGCGTATCGCCAGTCAACTTGAGAAGCTTAACGTCGATGTAATCGAAGCAGGCTTTCCGATTGCCTCGGACGGAGACTTCGAATCCGTCAAGAAGATTGCCCAGACGATCAAGGGACCCGAGATTGCCGGCCTTTGCCGTGCCAGTATCATGGACATCGATCGTGCCTGGGAGGCGCTCAAGTATGCCGGGGAACGTGGCCGCATCCATACATTCATTGCCACTTCGGATATTCACATGGAGCGCAAACTGCAGATGTCGCCGGCTAAAGTTCTGGAAGCAGCTGTCAAGGCTGTCAAGCATGCGGCCGCCTATACCTCTAATGTGGAGTTCTCCTGTGAGGATGCTGTTCGCACCCGCCTCGATTTCCTTGCCGAAATGGTTGAGGCCGTGATTGACGCCGGCGCGACGACCGTCAATATTCCGGATACGGTCGGTTATGCAATTCCCTTTGAATTTTTCAACATCATCAAACATTTGAAAGACAATGTGTCGAATATCGACAAAGCGGTTTTGTCCGTTCATTGCCACAATGATCTTGGCCTTGCTGTCGCTAACTCTCTGGCAGCGATTCAGGCTGGTGCGGGACAGGTCGAATGCACCATCAACGGTATTGGCGAGCGCGCCGGCAACTGTTCCCTTGAGGAAGTCGTCATGGCATTGCGCACGCGCCGAGACATTCTGCCTTATGAAAACAATATCAACACTGAGCACATTTATGCTGCCAGCAGGTTGCTTTCGACCATTACCGGCATTGTTGTGCAACCGAACAAGGCGATTGTTGGAGCCAACGCTTTCGCCCATGAAGCAGGTATCCATCAGCATGGTGTGATGATGGATAAACAAACTTATGAGATCATGACTCCTGAGTCGATTGGCCTCAACACCAACAAGCTGGTGCTGGGCAAGCATTCCGGTCGTCATGCCTTTGTCGCTCGTCTCAACGATCTTGGTTATGATCTGCCCAAGCAAGACGTTGAAAAGGCCTTTGTTCGCTTCAAGTCCCTGGCTGACAGGAAGAAAGAGATTTTTGACGAGGATCTCGATGCGATTGTCGCCGATGAAATTATCCGTGTTCCCGAGACCGTCAAGCTCAAGCAGATGAACGTCTCATCCGGATCCTTTGTCGCACCGACTGCCACGGTTGAACTTGAAATCAGGGGCAAGCTCAAGAGAACCGCCATTATAGGCGATGGACCGGTTGATGCGACTTTCAAGGCAATCAAGAAATTAACCGGGTTGCAACCGCGTCTGATTAATTTCTCTATCGGCTCAATCACCGGCGGCACCGATGCCCTTGGTGAATGTACCGTGCGACTTGAGTATGAGGGTCATGAGGTTCTGGGGCAGGGTGCGCACTCGGATATTATTGTTGCCAGCGCCAAAGCCTACATCAATGCGATCAACAAGGCGCTGGATTTCTCCCAGCGCACTAAAGTCCAGATATAATCCGTTTTGATTCCGCCGGCAGGGCTTTCCTGCCGGGGAGTCTTTTGTTAGCAGTCTGTCTGACTATATGGGCCAAACAGCCGGATTTACAGCCGACTCATGGATAGTCCGACAGGGTACTAGAATGCAGAAATATTATTATAGAGAGCTTGAGGTGTGATGATGAGTCAGACGACAGCTGAAAAGATTTTTGCAGCACATCTTCGTGATGAACCCTTTCCAGGAACCAAGGTGCTTGATCTAGACCGGGTCCTTTGCCATGAGATTACCACTCCGGTGGCTATTGCCGACCTTGTCTGGCGTGATAAAGACCGCGTGTACGACAATACCAAAATCAAGGCGGTCATTGATCATGTAACCCCGGCAAAAGACAGCAAAACAGCTCTGCAGGCCAAGATCCTGCGTGACTGGGCTCGCCGCCATGACATCAAGGATTTCTTTGATGTCGGCCGCAACGGTGTCTGTCACGCACTCTTCCCCGAGAAGGGTTATATCCGCCCTGGATTTACCGCCATCATGGGCGACTCGCACACCTGTACCCATGGGGCATTCGGTGCCTTCGCCGCCGGTGTCGGCACCACAGATCTGGAAGTCGGCATCCTCAAAGGCGTATGTGCCTTTCGCGAGCCGAAAACCATCCGCATCAACTTGACAGGAAGTCTGCAAACGGGCGTCTACGCCAAGGATGTCATTCTGTTCGTCATCGGGCAACTCGGCGTCAATGGCGCTACTGACCGGGTTCTTGAATTTCACGGTCCGGTGGTCGAAGCATTGAGCATGGATGCCCGTATGACTCTCTGTAATATGGCCATTGAAGCCGGTGGAACCTGTGGAATCTGTCAACCCGATATGGTCACGGTTGACTACCTCTGGCCATTCATCGAGGATGAGTTTGTCAACAAACAGGCTGCCCTGGATGAGTACAGTCAATGGTGTGCCGATGCCGACGCGAACTACGACAAGATCCTCAATTATGACGTCACTGACTTAGTACCGCATGTAACCTACGGTTACAAGCCGGACTGTGTCAAGCCGGCTGGTGAGATGGCAGGAACCAGAATCGATCAGGTTTATATCGGAACCTGCACCAATGGACGGATCGAGGACCTGCGTCAGGCTGCTGAAGTCTTGCAGGGACGTAAGATTGCCGATTCATTGCGCGGTATCGTCTCTCCAGCCACGCCGAAGATCTTTCAGGAGGCCCTTGCTGAAGGTCTCATCCAGATATTTATGGATGCCGGCTTCTGTGTGACCAACCCGACTTGCGGCGCCTGCCTCGGCATGAGTAATGGTGTCCTGGCGGAAGGCGAGACCTGTGCATCGACCAGCAATCGTAACTTCAACGGCCGCATGGGTAAGGGTGGCATGGTGCATCTGATGAGCCCGGCAACCGCAGCGGCTACAGCGATCACTGGCTTTATCACCGATGCGCGTGAGTTGAAATAGTTTTCGTCCGGAAACGGGCCGTTTCCAGATCGAAAACTGCAGTCGTGACATCCGGAGCTTCCGGAAGAAAACTAACTGTCGTCCTTGTCCATGTGGCGAATGAACGTTAAGGAGTTCTGTTTATGAAAAAAACATTTGGCGGTCCGGCAATTATCCTTGACCGCTCCGATATCAATACCGATGAAATTATCCCGGCCAAATACCTTACCGAGGTCACCAAGGAGGCTTTGAAGCCTTATTGCCTTGAGGATCTTAAGCTTGAAGGTTTTGATGCCAAGGGAGAAAAGCTGAAAAAAGCCCGCGTGGTTATCTCACGTGAGAATTTCGGTTGCGGCTCCTCGCGGGAACATGCACCGTGGGTGTTCGAAGTCAATGACATACATACTGTTATTGCCGAGAGTTATGCACGGATTTTCCGCCAGAACATGTTCAACTGCGGCATGCTGGCCATTGAAATGCCCAAAGCTGACATTGATGCTCTGATCACCCTGGAAAAAGAGACGAGCGGCGGTGTGGATATTCAGATAAAACTCAACGAGCAACAGGTCATCGCGCGTGGGGACGGACGGGAAGAGTCCTTCAGCTTTGATATCAGCCTTTTTGATAAAGCCCTGGTGGAAGCTGGTGGCTGGGTAGAATATGCTGATGCTCGTTACTGATTTCGGCACAAACCTGAAATTGTTTTAGCGTCTTTTAGTATGCAGCAAAAAAGGAATCCGTACCGCTTTGCCTTGATGCCAATGCCTGCTTCGGTTATCAAGAATACCTTGGCTGGGCTGCTTCTGCTTGACATCAGGCAGTGAAAGTGGTTATTATGCGGATGTTGTTATTAAGGGTTAGACGTGTTCGCCCGGCAACTATAAGCTGTTCTAGGATCATCACGAAGATATCGTAACGCCCCGGACTGTTTCGGGGCGTTTTTTATGCGCCAGACCAGGCGCACTGAGCCCGTCGACGATGTCACGCTTACCTACCACGGCCCACTCCAATCAAGACGAGTTCGAAATAAGGATTTTATGGAATTCACCGAGTTTAATTTTCACCCCAAGGTTGCCTCAGGAGTTACGGCTGCCGGTTACGTTACACCGACCCCGATTCAATCCCGGGCGATACCGACCATCCTCGCCGGTCGCGACGTCATGGGTTTGGCGCAGACTGGTACAGGCAAGACCGCCGCGTTCGCCCTGCCAATTTTGCATCGCCTGATGAACGGCAGCCGCGGTCACGCCCGTGCTCTGATCGTTGCCCCGACTCGTGAGCTGGCGGAACAGATCCATGCCGAGATTGGCAACCTTGGCAAGGCGACCGGCCTGCGCAGCATCACAGTTTATGGCGGAGTCAGCATCAACCCGCAGATCGCGCGACTCAGGCAGGGTGTCGAAATCGTCGTCGCCTGTCCCGGACGACTGCTCGATCATATCAAGCAGAAAACCATTGATCTCAGCCACCTCGAGGTGTTGGTGCTTGATGAAGCCGATCAGATGTTTGATATGGGCTTTCTGCCGGACATCCGACGCCTGCTCAAGCACCTGCCGGCGCAGCGCCAGACGCTTCTGTTCTCGGCCACCATGCCGCAGGAGATACGCGGCCTGGCTAAGGAAGTGTTGCGCGATCCGGAGATGGTTCAAGTCGATCTGGTGGCTCCTGCAGTCACGGTCAGCCATGCGCTCTACCCGGTTGATGAAGCCCGTAAGACAGATCTGCTGCTTGCACTTTTAGAGCATACCGACACTGGCTCTGTCCTGGTATTTACCCGTACCAAGCATCGTGCCAAACGTCTCGGCGAGAAGCTTGTCAAGGACGGCTACAAAGCTGCCTCGCTGCAGGGCAACCTGTCGCAGAACCGCCGTCAGGAAGCCCTGGACGGTTTCCGCGACGGTCGTCACCAGATCCTGGTTGCAACCGATATCGCCGCCCGTGGTATTGATGTCAGTAAAGTCTCTCATGTCATTAACTTTGACATGCCCAATACCGCTGAAGCCTATATCCACCGCATCGGTCGGACCGGTCGCGCCACCCGCAGCGGTGACGCTTTTACCCTGGTGACTATCGCTGACAGAGCGATGGAGCGGGCCATTGAACGGACCCTCGGTCGCTCCATTGAACGCCGCAGCCTGGACGGATTTGCGGCGCCAACGGATACTGCCGCCTCGTTAACTCCGTCTAAAACCCATCGGAACAGCCGCGGCTGCCAGTCGACGGGTAAACGAGAATACACCAATGCGTCGTCAGGGAAACCAGCCTCTGATCGGTCAAAAAGCTCTCGCGGTCAACGGCGCTTCTCCGGACGCCCAGCCAAGCCGGCGGCGGCGTCTTCCGCTGGTCAATGATAAGCGGTTGCGAGCGGCGGCAATAAGTAGTCCCTGTTAATTATGCTGTTAAGGGCGGCCATATGGCCGCCCTTAACAGCCAGTCGCAATCTCATAAAAGAGATCTCTATTGCAGGTTTAAATATTTATTTCAATACATGTATTTAAACCTTGCTTTTTGAAAAGCACTTGTGTTAGGATTCTCGCACTTAAGAAAGTTTGTGTAGGTTTTTGCCGCTCTTCAGATTGACAAAGTGTCAACATGGATTAAAACACGCAGACCCACAAAGTCTGTGTGTTTTTTATTTTGGGCGACCGGGATTTACACACCAAAAAGTTCCTAAAGGGAACATGGAGAAAAAAATGGCTGAAGGTACAGTGAAGTGGTTTAATGATGCAAAGGGATTTGGTTTTATCGAGCAGGACAATGGACCTGATGTTTTTGTTCATTTTTCCGAAGTACAAGGGGACGGTTTTAAGTCTCTTGCAGAGGGCGACCGCGTAAGTTTTGACGTCACCCAGGGTCAGAAAGGTCCTCAGTCGTCTAATGTGCGCAAAATTTAACTAAAAATTCGCATATATTCGCAAAAGAGCCCCACGGTTTCTCGTGGGGCTCTTTTTTCTGACTGCAGTTTTATCCATTAAAATCAAAAACTGCTTTTTATGTCTGGATATAAGCGAAACATAAGCCTGAAAGGATTACATGATGGCCAGAAAGCCTAACTACGGTTACGAAAAGCGCCAGAAAGAGCTCGCAAAGAAGGCTAAAAAAGAAGAAAAGAAGAAAGCTAAAATAGCAGAAGGTGAGGAAAGTACTCAGGATTCCCCGAATGAATCGCCTCAAGAGTCTTCAACTGAAGATTAACTGGCAAAGCATTCTCTTCGTTGCTTTGCCCGATACCCACCATGCACACTTGATATCCACTCAACCATGCAGAGATGGTTTTCCGAACGTCGGTACCTTTTCTGCCGGTTCTTCGTCTTTTAATTTCACCATTCAAACCGCAATACCAATTATCACTATGGAAGGAGTCGCCAATGGCCTCTCTGGATTTCGAGCTCGAAAAACGCTTTTTCATAAAATATTATGACAGCAACAGGTCCCTTTTTGAAGAGGCCAAGAATGCCTATATCCTTGCGATCAACTCATTGATACAGCACTCAGATGTCGGCGAGGTGACCAAAGTTGAGGGTCGGGTCAAAGACAAAGAAGAGTGTATCAAAAAATTCCACAGGAAATACCAGAACAAGCTTGAAATCGATGAGCAGGTCTACGAGATCAAAGACTTCCTTTCCGACCTGATCGGCATCCGCATCGTTTGTCTCTATGAAGATCAGATCGCGGTGGTGTCCGATGTGTTGAAAAAGCACTTCAAGATCATCGACGTCACAGATAAAATTGCTGCCATTGAGGGCACCGAAGACTTGTTCGGTTACAAAGGGCTGCACATGGATCTGGTCTCCGTTGGAGAATCGGAATCATTGCCTGAATGCCGGAATTTTACCGACTACCCTTTCGAAGTGCAGATCAGATCTTTGATACAGGATGCCTGGAGTGTTTTGGATCACAAGATAAAATACAAAAAGTCGATCCCCAACGACCTCAAACGCAGGATCAATGTCCTCTCTGCCTTATTTGAACTGGCTGATAGGGAATTCAAAGAAATCCGTACCGCCACCATGGAATTAATGCAGCAGGCAACTGTGGATTCAATCAGCGAGTCACTTGCAGAAGTTGATGCAGTTACTGGTGATCTGTCGACGGTATCTAGCGGGAGAACTGTTAATGCCTTCAACTTTTTGCGTGTCGCTGGCCATTTTTTCAAGGATTTCGAGTTTGAGGATTATAAAGTAGACAATTTTGTCCAGGATATTCTGAAGCAGGACATTGACTTTAAAAGGTCGGATCTGCATAAAAGCTTAAATGAGAATTTAAAAACAATCAGAGACTATCGTGATGAATTTATGATGGAAAACCCAGAAAGCAGCTTCAGCCCCTATACCTCTATTCGACACTGTTTGTATATCTATGACCAGAAAACCTTTGACCGGATTCTGTCGAAGGGGCCTAGAGATCGCTTCGAACAATGGATGAAAAAATCCTTGGCAAGTCGCCCGTAACTGCCATGCAAAGCCATATAAGAAAAGGCAGGCGAACCTGTTAAGGAGCCTGCCCTGTTTTTAATGTCTTTGTTCTGAAGGAAACACCAGCCGGGTAATCAGCCTTGCCATAAAGTCCATGCCAGATCATTTCTATCTGTGCTCTGGGTAAATTTTGAGCTGCAGGTCAGGCATTGATAATCCTGTTCTTCGAAGCCTCTGGGTTTCTTCCCCTGGAAAATTCGTTGCTCATCTACTTTGGCTAAAAATTCATGTGGCTTGCCATTGCGTGTTTTTTTTGATTGTTCTTCACACAGAATGCAAATTACCATTTTAATCTCTTTCAGGTTGGTCACAGCTAAATCAATCCAGTGTCTCATCACTTCCAGAAAATTGAACAGGTCGGTGACCTTCCGGATTATTTACAGCGCATGGTTTTTTTGCCGTCCTCAAAAAGCACGTTGATTTTTCTCGGTCCGCCCAGGCTCTGTACAAGGCCGAGACCAAAAACTGGATGATTCATCAGTGAACCGACTTTGAAGGCTGTGGTCATGGAATAATCGGTCTTTTGTTTGCCGTTCATGCTGGGCATCAACTCTACCCACTCTTTTTTCTCGGCTATCTTCGGATCAACAGTTCGCCGCACACCGGGCTTTTTCGGTGCCGTGGGTGGCCGATACTTATGCTGGCCACTGCAGGTGTTGCACTGGACTTTGGCTGGACCAGCTTCTGTCATGGCGACAACGATGTGGTTGGTGTTCTTGCGGCACTTGGTGCAGCGGGCTTCGATCGGATCCCCGGCCGAAAGTGTGGTGTTTTGCATAGGTGGTACTCCCTTACTTGATGCTCGCCAAGCCATGTCCGATAAAACCAGTACGATCGTTGGAAACTATAGGGCACGCTTGACAAATGACGTGTTGGAAAACCCGGAACGATTGCCGAGTCTCTTCATACCGTGTGCTATCTCCGTACGGATTGAAGGGTGGTGGCTTGAGAGAGGTTCAAGATCAATTTCCTTCACTACAATACACGTTTCTACGAATAAAAGATACTACTGGATTAGGAAAATTCTCGGGAATTAGGGTGTTAAACACTCAACAGCTAAATACTCATAAGCATGTTGGATGATTCCGATGCCGTTTTCAATCTGGAAGCGCTCATTCTCCCGAATGAAACGAATTGTGATGATGCCTTAAGTCAGGTCTTCTTCCCAAAGAAGCGTGCGTTTGTGAACAGCAGCTTGACTTTTGTCGGCTCTGATGTTAAAAGCGCGAGTCTTATTAAACGACCAACAATCTCTGGAGGATATTATGGAACGTACATTCGCGATTATCAAACCTGATGCTTTCGCTGCCGGTTATGCCGGCAAGATTCTGGCCCGCATCTACTCTGAAGGTTTCAGTGTGGTTGGCATCAAAAAACTGTATATGAGTAAAATCGAGGCCGAAGGCTTTTACGCTGTTCACAAGGAGCGTCCCTTCTTTGGTGAATTGACCGATTTTATGAGCAGCGGTCCTTGTATTGTCATGGTTCTGGAAGCTGATGGTGCAATTCTCAAATGGCGTGATCTGATGGGCGCGACCAATCCTGCCGAAGCGGCTGAAGGGACGATGCGCAAGGAATTCGGCGCCAGTATCGGAGAAAATGCAACTCACGGCTCCGATGCCGAAGAAACAGCGGCTTTTGAGATCCCATACTTCTTCTCGGGGCTGGAACTACTTTAATAGAGTTTCACAAGGAAATCCTTGAGTCGTTAAAGGCCCTTCGCTACAATTCGAAGGGCCTTTAACTATTAAGAGCAGGCATCTTCTTTTGAACGATATAAAACCAAGCAATCAACTTGTCGACCTGAAAAATCTGAGCCCTGATGCTCTCGTCGATTTCCTTGTGGATTTGGGCAAGGAAAAGTTCCGCGCTGATCAAATTCTGCGCTGGATCTATCTGCGGGATGTCACCGACTTCTCCGACATGACAGATCTGGCCAAATCTTTTCGTGAAGAAATCAGCAATCGTGCGATGATTTCCTGTCTTACACCTGAAACGGTCGAAGTCAGTTCAGATGGAACACGCAAATTCCTGTTTCGCCTTGGCGACGGCAGGAGTGTGGAAACCGTACTGATTCCGATGGAAGGGGGACGCAACACATTATGCATCTCTACCCAGGTTGGCTGTGCCATGCAGTGCTCCTTCTGCCTTACCGGGACATTCGGCCTGGAACGCAACCTGACGACCGCTGAGATTGTCAACCAGGTCTGTGCCGTACGCAAGGACTGCTCCGTCGACAATATCGTTTTGATGGGGATGGGGGAGCCTTTGCACAATCTAGAGAATGTGGTAAACGCCCTGAAGATTTTTTACACCCCAAAAGGCTTCGACTATGGTCCTCGCCGGGTGACACTGTCCACCTCGGGGTTGGTTCCGGAGATGCGCGAGCTTGGCCAGCGTATCAAGGTTAACCTGGCGGTATCTCTCAATGCGACAACCGATGAAGTACGTGATAAATTGATGCCGGTCAATCGACGTTATCCGCTGTCAGTACTGATGGAGGCGTGTCGACAATTTCCTTTGACACCAAGTCAGAGAATCACCTTTGAGTATATCCTGATCCGTGGTGTCAACGACAGCCAGGCCGATGCCAGGCGTCTGGTCAAATTGCTCCATGGAATCAAGGCCAAGGTTAACCTGATTCCTTTCAACGAGCATGCCGGTTCTGCTTTTCAGACTCCGGATGAACAGACTATTCGTGCTTTTCAAACGTACCTTCTGGACCGACAGATTGTTGCAATCCGCAGGGCAAGTAAAGGGCTGGATATCTCTGCGGCTTGCGGCCAGTTGAAAGAAAAGTTGGATACAAGACATTAATGTCGAAAAACTGGAGTCCGCTTGAAATCTTCGGGGAAGACAAACTTTTTGCAAGACGTTCAGACTAAATTATCGTGGAGGATAAACTCTTGGATCAGATGACGATTGGTGTAATTGGCGGTAGTGGTCTTTACGAAATTGAGGGACTTACCGACATTGAAGAGGTGCGCCTTGAGACCCCGTTCGGCGAACCCAGTGACGTTTACATTACCGGGATACTTGAAGGTGTCAAAATGGTCTTCCTGCCGCGGCATGGTCGCGGCCATCGTTTGTTGCCCTCTGAAGTCCCTTATCGTGCCAATATCTATGGAATGAAAAAACTCGGAGTGCGACGGATTATCTCCGTGTCTGCTGTCGGCAGCATGAAAGAAGAGATCGTTCCCGGACACCTCGTCATTCCCGATCAATTCTTTGATCGGACTCAGGGCAGGCGCGATTCAACCTTCTTCGGCAGGGGCGTGGCAGGTCATATCCAGTTTGCTGATCCAGTCTGCTCCGAGCTTAGCGGTGTTCTTAGTGAAGCTGGTCAACGCGTCGGCGCAACCATCCATAAAGGTGGCACCTATCTTTGTATTGAAGGCCCAAACTTCTCGACACGTGCCGAATCGATAATTTATCGCAGTTGGGGAATTGATATTATCGGAATGACCAATATTCCGGAGGCGCGTCTGGCTCGAGAAGCAGAAATCTGTTACGCTACTTTGGCGCTGGCGACCGATTATGATTGCTGGCACGACAGTCATGATGATGTTACGGTGGAAGCGATTCTGGCGATTATCAAGCAGAATGTTGCCATGGCTCGCGACCTTATCGTTGAGGCAGTACGAGCACTCTCTGCTGCTCCGCGATGCGCGTGCGGGGATTCGTTAAAATTTGCCATTATGACAGATCATTCACTGATTCCAAAACAGACCCGTAATGACCTGGACGTGATTCTTGGCAAATACCTCGATTGATAACTTGAGCAGCATTGCGAAAAAATTTCAGATTTGCTTAAATAATGTGTCGTGTATTTGTACATAAACCATTAAATTAAGGATCAGTATGGATATCCTGGTTATCGGGTCGGTCGCTTTCGACACGGTCGAAACACCTTTTGGATCTGGTGACGATGTGCTTGGCGGGTCTGCGACCTATTTCTCAACTTCCGCCAGTTTTTTTACCGGGGTGCAATTGGTTGCCGTTGTCGGTGAGGATTTCCCTGAAGAGCCACGGCAATTTCTCAGCTCTCGAGGGGTTGATCTGGCCGGTCTGCAAACCTGCCCTGGGCAGACCTTTCGCTGGAGGGGGCGTTATGGCTATGACCTGAATGAAGCCCAAACGCTGGAAACCCATCTTAACGTATTCGAGACCTTTCATCCGATACTTCCTGAATCCTATAGACAAGCCAAATATGTTTTCCTGGCGAATATTGATCCTGAACTGCAGCTTGAAGTCCTTCAACAAGTAGAAGAGCCAAAGTTAATCGCTTGTGATACGATGAATTTCTGGATAGACAGCAAGCGCGAGGCATTGATTCGCACCTTGGGTCATGTTGATATCCTGGTGATCAATGAAGCTGAGGTTCGTCAACTGGCTGATGAGGCCAACCTGGTCAAGGCGTCTCGTACCGTGCTGGCGATGGGTCCGAAAACTCTGGTTGTCAAACGCGGCGAATACGGTGTTCTGGTGTTTACCGAACACTCGATTTTCTCTGCTCCGGCATACCCCTTGGAGGAAGTGTTCGATCCGACAGGTGCCGGTGATACCTTTGCCGGCGGTTTTATGGGTTATCTGGCGGCTACCGACAATCTAACTGATGAAACGATCCGCAAGGCAACGGTTTTCGGTAGTGTCATGGCTTCATTCACGGTCGAAGCTTTTAGTCTGAACAGGCTGCGGCAATTAGATTGGGCAGACGTGGAAGATCGTTTTCGTCTTTTTCAGGCCCTTACCACATTTAAAGGCTTGTAAAAAGGCAGGAGATCCAATGTTTCAGTGGGATAAAACGATCAATGCCATCAATATAGGCGCAAACAAGATTGTGCATCTATTCAGATCTATGCGCGATTTGCAGCTGGCTCTGCCGGGTCTCTCCGCGCAGCAGGCCAGCGCATTTCTTTGCCAGTATCATGTTGAAGGCGGCATCGCTACCGTTGCAATCTTTCACCTGCACAAAAGTGAAGTGCTGGCTTTCTACTGCAGTGACCCGCGTGTTGTCCTGGAGCAGGAAACAGACAGCATGTTGTGCAAGGGCCTGGATTTTGTTGAATCAATGGGATTCCTCATGACGGATCAGGACTTCCATCTGCTTGATGTCGCCGACCAGGAGAAACTCTGGGCCTCTCTGCCGATTAAGACAGGCCTGACAGGTGAGAGAGAGCTCCTGTCTGAGCCGGCTGCGGGTAAAAACACTGAAGAAAAGCTTGCCGCCAGGATCAGGGAGCGTAAAGTTGAAACTGTTCAAAAAGAGAAAACTGAGACTGCGGCAAGCCTGGTGAACGATCAGGCTATTAAAGGTGCCGTCGTTGCCGAACCTGACAAGATAACCCCTGAACATCAGTCAAAATCAGAGACCGGAAATGTTGATGAACTGCTGGCCGCGGTCGAAGCTATGCGCGCCAAACGTCCTGGCTCAAGGGAGCGTAAATTGCCACCTTCAGCTGAAGAGATCGAGCGCCGTCGACAGCAGTTGCGTGAAACGGTTGGACGCATTCTGGCCTCTCTTTAACCGATTCCAGAAAGGAATTTATGATACAATACCGATTTGTTGTGACAGTTTTTACCTTTCTGGTTGTTGCTCTTGTGGCTTGCGTGCCTTTTGAAGAAGCCAAGCCTGACCGAGAGAATGCCAAGTATCATTATTCCCTCGGCTTTGCGGCGCTCTCTGAACGAAATCCGACAGATGCCCTCAAGGAGTTTTTGCAAGCAGAAAAGTATGATGCTCGCGATCCGGAAATCCAGGCGGGCCTTGCGCAGGCCTACTGGCAGAAGCGCGCCCATGGACTGGCTGAAAAACATTATAAAAAAGCCCTGGAGTTAAGTGACGGCGATCCCAAGTATTATAACAACCTCGCTGCACTCTATTTGTCCATGGAACGTTATGATGAAGCGATCGATGCATTTCGGATCGCCGCGGACAACCTTCTTTTTGATCGTTCGGAGTCGGCTTGGACGGGAATCGGTCTGGCCAATTATCAGAAGCAGAATTATCCGGCAGCCGAATATGCATACCGGAAATCGATGGAACTTAATTCCCGTTATTACCTGGCACCTTTTCATCTGGGAGAACTCTATTATAATCTGGATCGGCCAGTTGAAGCTCTCGAAATGTTTACCCGCGCAATCGAGTTGGCCCCGACATTTCCCAATGGTCATTACTGGCAGGGACTGGTTTACATGAAAATGAAAGATACTGAAAAAGCAAAAAAGTCTTTCCAGGAAGTTATCCGTCTTGCTCCGCAAAGCGAAATCGCCCGTTTGTCAAAAAATTATCTGAAGATTATTAATTAAATGATAGAAAACTCTGCTCAAGATATCGGCAGCATCCTTAAAAGCCAACGCGAGAAGTTAGGATATTCTCTTCAGGATGCCGCACAACACACGCGTATCCGTCTCGCCTCTCTGGAAAGTATTGAAAACAATCAATTCTCTGACCTCCCAGGGCAGGTTTATGTGACCGGGTTTATCAAGGTCTATGCCAGCTATCTTGGCGTTGACAGTGCACCCCTGTTAAAACAGCTTGAAGATATTCAATCCACGCAGGGGGCTCCCTCTGTGAAGTCCATCAGTGTTGTCAAACATCAAACCCAGCGATTTGGGAAATCATCACCAGGAATAGGCTGGGGCACGATTGTGCTTGGACTCTTTGTCATCCTCATTATCGTTGCTATTATGTACTTTCTCTCTCCCGTGTTTCAGAATCAAGACCTTGACGAGAAGACGTCGATCCAGGTCATTCCGGAGCAGGAGCCGGTACCGGGAGTAGAAGCGAACGGGGAAGCTGGAAGGAAAGTCACTGAAGCCAGCATAGCGGAACAGGATGTGGCTGAATCCCGGCCTGATGCAGAACCGGATCCTGCCAATATCGAAGCGGAATCTCAGGAGCACGGGATCCTCCCGTTAATCTCTCAGAGTGGCTCATCATTGCGCATGCTTGCTTTGTCTGAGGGCTCGCTTATAATCAACCTGGATGATCGTGAGCCACAACATTACGATCTGCACGATGGACTTGATCTGACTTGGAACGTCAAGGAAATAGTCAAGGTTAAATTGGCCAGTCCCGGTCTGGCGCGCTTCTGGCTGGATGATCAGGAATTGGATCTTGGTGATCTTGAGTCGTTTCAGTTGCAACCTGTGAGCGGAGATTAAGCACTGTTATGCTGATCATATGCCCTGCATGTCAAGCACGCTACCGCATTGACCCCTCTGCCAGTAAAGCACCTGTGGCCAAAGTCAAATGTCCTGGATGCAAACATGTTTTTGAAATTTTACTGGCAGAAGAGAAAACCATTCAAAAAGAACATAGCGAATGCGAACAACCCGTTGTTCTGGTTGTTGATGATGCACGCTTTTTCCGTGAAATGATCATGGACATTCTTAAAGATCTTCCGATCGAACTGATTATGGCGGCCGATGGGAATGAAGCCTGGCAACAGATTACTGCTCGGGTACCGCAATTGGTCTTGCTGGACTTGAACATCCCCGGTAAAAACGGCAAAGAAATTCTGCAATCCTTGCAGGAGTCTCCTCAATTCGATCAAGTCAAAGTCCTGGCTATGAGTGCTGTTGAGCGTGGTGAAGAAACCGCAGCAGCAGTTCGCCTTATCGGTGCCAAAGATTTTATCAGTAAATCCTTTAAACCACGTGAACTACAAGACCGCGTCCGAAGCATCCTGGGAATTTGAACCCGGTGAATAAGTCATACGGGTCAGTGATGGACCTGTTTTAGTACAAGACCCTAACATGCTGTTTTGTCGACATATTTAATTGTGTAATTCAATAAGGTGCTGCTTGACAGAGAAACCCTCCGTGTTAAACTTTGCGCATGTCAAACTAACGCAGAGGGCATTTTGGGCGAAACAATAAAACGCATACTGATCGTCGATGATGAAGAGAATGCCCGAATCGGGCTGAGTAAGCTTTTGACTCAGGAAGGGTTTGAGGTAGGAAGTGCCTCCAATGGTAATGAGGCGCTCGATTATCTCGGCCAGAAAAAGGTTAATCTGGTTATCAGCGATATCAATATGCCGGATATGAACGGTTTGGTTTTCCTGCGTGAGCTCAGTCGTAAATTCCCGAGTACCCATGTCATTATGATAACCGCCTATGGTGGGGTTGAATCATATCTTGAGGCGATGAATCTGGGTGCCTACGAATATCTTCACAAGCCGGTAAGGCTTGAAGAGCTACGTTCAGTAATCAAAAAGATTTTCAATGGGGGAACAATTGTTCATACTTCGTGAAATTTTCAGGAGGAGATTATGAATTTCAAAACCATTCTGTTTGCAACCGATTTCTCTGAAGGCTCTGATTTCGCTTTTCAATATGCACTTTCCATGGCACGCAAATTTGATGGTAAGTTGCTAATCGTCCATATCATCAATGAACCGGTTGACCTGCGCGGATTTTACGTGCCGCATATCTCTTTTGACAAGCTCGAAGAGGAAATTGAGCAAGGTGCTGAAAAACTGATGGAGAAATTTTGTCGAACACATATGCAGGATTTCAACAATTATGAATCTTTTGTCTCCCCTGGCATACCTTATGATGAGATTATCAAGAAGGCCGTTGATTTCAACGTTGATCTGATTGTGCTGGGAACCCATGGACGCACCGGTCTTGACCATGTTCTGTTTGGCAGCACTGCAGAGAAGGTGGTTCGGAAATCCCCTGTACCGGTTATGACGATACGCATCAAGGAATAACCCTATTCTGGGTATGTAAAGGCAGCGGAAACGCTGCCTTTTTTAATGTCTTGTGTCAGCCTGCAGATCGAGTCTATTGGCTTGCCAAAGTATTTCCCGGATAGTATCCTGAAACGTCAATTCCTTTAAAAGTGAGTAAATGACGGTCAAATACTCATCGATTCAGGGAGCAGAGAAAGAACATTTGTTTATGCGTGAAAAGCTTTTGATTGTTGATGACGAACACATGATTCTTGAACTCACCTCTATGGTGTTGCGCAGCAAGGGATTCGATGTCTCTGTCGTTGATAATGCTTCTGATAGCTATGAGCTGATTGAAAGAGAACAGCCCGCTGTGGTTTTGCTTGACTACATGATGCCGAAAGTCAACGGCTTGGATGCGCTGAAAGAGATTCGCGAGCGATTTCCCGAGACCTATGTGATCATGTTTACCGGCAAGGGAAGCGAGGAAGTCGCGGTTGAGTTGATGAAATCCGGGGCTTCAGACTACATCCTTAAGCCCTTCAGCAACGCTAAACTGGTCGAGCGAATTGAGAATGTTCTGCGACTCCGTTCCATCGAACTTCGTAACAAGGAACTTGTTGACGAACAGCAACGATTGCTTGATGAAATCGAAAGATGGAACCGAGAGCTGGAAGAACGTGTCGAGCATAAAACGGCAGAGCTTGAGCGCGCCCATCATGAAATACTGATGACAGAAAAGCTGGCAGCGCTGGGGCATCTTTCCGCAGGGATGGCTCATGAAATTCGCAATCCACTGAACTCAATCAGCTTGTTTGCTCAAATTCTTCAATCCGGTCTGGAAAATGAACCTGAAATGAAGACCTATTCGGAAAAAATCATCAATGAAGTGGAGCGTATCGATGCCATATTGGTCAAGCTTCTCTCGACCAGCAAACGTTCTCCATTCCAATTGCGTACCATCCATATCAATGACGTTATCGAAAAAAGTCTGCAGCCATTTCTTGAGCAAATACAGGCACAAGGTGTTACTCTGCACAAGCAGTTGTTTAATAAGACTCCTTCAATTCTGGCTGATGCCGATGAACTTGGACAGGTTTTTTCCAATCTGTTTTCCAATGCCCTCTTTGAAATGAAGCAGGGCGGTACCCTTTCAGTATCGCTGACCCATGATGATCGTGATGCTCTGGTGACAGTTGCTGATACCGGCGGCGGGATTCCCGAGGATCACCTTAACGAGATTTTTGATCCGTTTTTTACAACCAAGGAACGGGGGACCGGCTTCGGACTTTCCGTAGTCCTGCGCATCGTAAAGACTTACGCCGGTCGCATCAATGTACAGAGCGAACAGGGCAGAGGAACGACTTTCCAGATATGGTTACCGCTGGCATAATGCAAATATTTGCCGATCGGACAATATAATGGCGTTAATGCTGCGTGATCTGGTTCTCGATATCTTGTCAGACGAAGAGGTTCTGCCACAGGAGGCGGCACGTCAACTTGGTGTTGATGTTGATGAGTTGCTTGGCTTCAAAATTGTCAGGCGCTCCATCGATGCGCGTAAAAGAAACCGGATACGTAAAATATATACTGTAGAATTCTCTTTTGCAGACGAAGCGGCTCTTCTGCAAAGGCATGGTTCAGGTCAACTTGAGAAGTTGCCTGATGCTCCAGAGCTGATGCTGCCCAGAGTGGCTGCCGATCATCATGTCCTGGTGGTCGGTACGGGACCTGCCGGCCTGTTCGCTGCCAAACGTCTTGCTGAATCAGGGGTGCGCGTGACGCTTGTCGAGCGAGGACGGCCGCTGGAACAACGTGTGAAAGACGTCGAAAATTTCTGGACGCAAGGCCAGTTTAATGCAGTCAGTAATGTACAATTCGGCGAAGGCGGTGCCGGGACCTTTTCCGACGGCAAACTGACCACGCGCTCGAACCATCCGCAAAGACTTGTCGTCCTTCAGGCACTTGTTGCTTACGGGGCGCCTGAAGATATCCTGATCGAGGCCCGCCCTCATGTTGGTACTGACCGCTTGCGCAAGGTGGTTGTCAACTTCAGGAAGCATCTGATCGAGCAGGGCGTCGATGTTCGTTTCGAGACCTGTTTAACGGATATTGAAATCCGTAAAGGACGTATCGTCGCTGGTATTTTCAATAATCATGATTTACTGCCCTGCGATTCTTTGATCCTGGCTCCGGGACACAGTGCCCGGGATACCTATCTGATGCTGGAACGCCACAGGATTCAGCTAGATGTCAAAAGTTTTGCTGTCGGTGTGCGGGTTGAACATCCTGCGGAATTGATCAACCGGATTCAATATGGTGAACTTGCCGACCAATTGCCTGCTGCCGATTATGCCCTGCGTTATCATGACAGTGAATCAGGGCGCGGTACCTATTCATTCTGTATGTGCCCGGGTGGAGAAGTGATTAACGCGGCCTCCGAAGCTGACGGTCTGGTGGTCAACGGCATGAGCCGCATGGCACGTGCGGGAAAATATTCCAACAGTGCCCTGGTCGTGACTGTTGGACCCAAAGATTGGGGCGAAACGAAACTTGGCGGCATGCACTTCCAGCAACAATGGGAGCGTCGGGCCTTTGCTGCCGCCGGCACCGGGTTTATGGCGCCGGCCCAAAATATGATGAATTTTGTCGGTCGTGGTAACGGCCCGGTGACCTCCAGTTGTCGTCCGGGTGTTGTTGAAACCGAACTGCGTGAAGTTCTACCGGATTTCGTGTATCATAATTTGCGTCGCGCTTTGCCACACTTTGACCGCAAGATGAAAGGCTTTATGACCGCTGAGGCCGTGCTCATCGGCGTGGAAACCCGCACATCGGCACCACTAAGAATTACCCGTAACCCGTCGGGTGAGTCAGTCAGCCATCCAGGCTTATTTCCAGCAGGTGAGGGCGCCGGTTATGCCGGAGGTATTGTCAGCGCGGCACTTGATGGTTTGCGAGCGGCTGATCAGGTCGTTCAATCTTTGCAAGTCGGGAGTTACTTTTGAAGAAGATTTTTGTCAAGGACATCCAGGAACGTGACCTGGTTGAATCTCCCTTTCTGGTCAGGGATAAGATAATCGGCATGGCCAAGAACGGCCGCCCTTACATGACTCTCAAGCTGATGGATTGTACGGGCGAAGTCGAAGGTCGCATCTGGGATCGCGTCGACGAGATATCGGCACGATTCAATAAAGACGATTTTGTTCAGGTCTCTGGTAAGGCCAGCGTTTATATGGGCAAGATGCAACTTATCCTTCAGGAACTGGTGCGGATTGAAGAGTCGGCGGTCGAACTTTCCAACTTTCTGCCAGTGTCTAATCGTCCACTTGCCGAGATGGTCAGTGAGCTGACGACAGTCGTTGAAGGGCTGGCTGATTCAGACCTGAGGAACCTGATGCAGGCTTTTCTGGCTGATGAAACCTTTATGGCTGGTTACACACGCGCCCCGGCGGCCAAGACGATGCATCACGTCTATCTCGGCGGACTGCTTGAGCATTCATTGGCCGTTGCGCTGCTCGCCAGTGATATCAGTCAACGTTACCCGGATCTGAATCGTGATCTGCTGGTGGTCGGCGCTTTGCTGCACGACGTCGGCAAGGTTGCCGAGCTGCGCTATCAGCGTTCCTTTGAATACACAGACGCCGGCAAGCTGTTGGGCCATATCGTGATTGGTGTCGAACTGGTTGAAGAGAAATTGCGGCATCTGTCAGATTTTCCACAGGAGTTGGCCATTCACCTCAAGCATCTGCTTCTCTCACATCATGGTCAGTATGAGTATGGATCACCAAAGCGGCCAAAAACCATGGAAGCGGTGATCTTGAACTTCCTCGACGATCTGGACTCAAAAATCAATGGCGTGCGTACCCATATCAATCGTGAGCCGGACAGCGATTCGTCCTGGACCCAGTATCATCGTCTCTACGATCGCTATTTCTTTAAGGGGAAATCTGCAAAACCGGCAGCCGACTCCGAGCCTGAAAAATCAGCTGCAACGTTCACGCCTTCTGTGGCAACGGTTGACAAAGCTCGCAATGTTCTATCCCGATCACGTTTCAGCAATACCTTGGGAGAACAACTCATGGGAAAAAAACTCGATCACATAGGGATCAAAAGAGAGGAAAGCAAGGATGAATGATGGACTGCTAATACATCAACTCAGCGTCGGACCTCTACAAGTAAACTGCTATCTGGTTGCTTGCCGGAAAACGCGCGATGCGATGGTCATCGACCCGGGTGAAGAGGGGAGCCGGATTCTGTATCTTGCCGAGAGTGAGGGGCTCAAGATCGGTAAGGTCATCAACACTCATGGCCATTTCGATCACATCGGCGCCAATCAGCAGCTGGTCGAAGCCACCGGGGCGGAATTAATGCTGCACGCCGCAGATCTGCCTTTGCTGCAGAATGCCAGAAACCACGCCGAGATTTACGGTCTGACCGTTGTCCCTTCACCTGATCCTGACCGACTGCTTGACCAGGGAGATCGCTTCGAGGTTGGTGAGCATAGTTTCAAGGTCTTCCATGTCCCAGGACACTCCCCCGGTGGGATCTGCCTGCTGGGTGATGGACACCTGTTCGTCGGAGACGTCCTCTTCGCTGGATCGATTGGTCGGACTGACTTGCCCGGTGGCGATTTTGATGCCCTGGTGAAAGGAGTGCGGGAGCGTTTGTTCAGTTTGCCCGATGAAACGATCGTCCACCCCGGTCACGGGCCGGACACCACAATCGGCCAGGAACGACGGATGAACCCGTTTGTTGGCGATAACGCTTAACTGCTCGTCTCTCTTTGCTTTCCTGTCTGTTGGAGAGACCGTTCTGGAGCCCAAAAAATGCTGCAAGGTAAATGCGTTATCCTGGGTGTGACCGGCGGCATTGCCGCCTACAAGGCTGCCGAGTTACTGCGCTTGCTGATCAAAGCCGGTGCTGACGTCCATGTTGTGATGACACGCAGTGCGCAGGAATTCATCGCGCCGCTCACATTTCAGACCCTTTCCGGCAACCCGGTCCATACAGAGCTTTTCAGTCTCATTCAGGAACAGGAAATCGGCCATATTTCACTGGCCGATCGTGCCGATCTGCTGTTAGTTGCTCCCGCAACAGCGAATCTCATCGGTAAGGTTGCCAATGGTCTCGCAGATGATCTGTTGACAACCACGATCATGGCAACCCGCGCCAAAGTTCTCTTTGCTCCGGCCATGAACAGTAATATGTGGCAAAATCCGATCTACCAAAACAACCAGGCAAAGCTGGAGAACTTTGGCTATCATTTTATAGAGCCGCTTTACGGTGACCTGGCCTGCGGTTGGCAAGGGCAGGGCAAGATGCCTGATCCTCAAGCTATCTTCAACTCGGCTCAAACGCTCTTGGGCGGTCATGATCTGCTAGGCAAAACAGTTCTGGTGACTGCCGGACCAACCCGGGAAGAGATCGACCCGGTTCGCTTCCTCAGTAATTATTCGTCGGGAAAGATGGGATATGCGATTGCCTGTGCCGCCCGCGACCGTGGCGCCCGGGTGATCCTGATTTCCGGTCCGGTAACCTTACCCGAACCTCGGGGCATTGAGACGATTCAGGTTGTCAGCGCGCAACAGATGTATCAAGCGGTGATGGCATGTGCCAGGCAAGCTGACATGATTATCAAGGCTGCTGCCGTTGCAGATTTCCGACCGGTGTTGCGGTGTGATCAGAAAGTAAAAAAAACTGGAGCTGAAAGCTCTTTGATCGAACTGCAACGAAACCCGGACATTCTGGCCGAACTCGGCAAGCAGAAGGGTTCTCGGATTCTGGTCGGTTTTGCTGCGGAAACGGAAGATTTGCTGAAACACGCCCGTGAGAAGCTTGAGGCCAAGAATCTCGATATGATCGTTGCCAACGACGTAACCCTGGAAGGCGCCGGGTTTGACGGCGATACCAACATTGTGCGTCTCCTGACAGCTGACGGCAATGTCGAAGATTTGCCGAAGATGAGCAAAGCAGAAGTCGCTGAGATCCTGCTGGACCATGCCAGTGCTCTGTTGCCGGTTCTTGAATCGTCAGGAGGTTGAAAGCAGGTTAAGTAGATTATCAGGCTGACAGATCCCTTCCCTGAGCCTGACTTTGATTACGCTGAGCATCTCAGCGGCGTCACCTTCGCGTAGCCGGCCATCAAGCCAGAGCATGTGCAGGTTTCTGCGGATCATGCTGGCAGTACTCAGGGCCCTTTCTCCAGTCGGGTCGGCATTGCGGAAGGGGCTGTTGTCAACATCCTGCAAGAGACTGAGGGTGGCCTTGCTGGTCAGGTCAAGGTAGTCTTGCTGATCTGCGGCAGTGATCGCCCACTTCGATGTTCTGGCCAACGAACGCAGCACCTTCTGATATTGTTGCAGTCGGTTCAGAAGCAGCAGCGAGTTGAAGAGCCTTTTGTTTGTGGCGAAAGAAAAAATTGTGTTGGCCAGGATGCTGCGCAGAAGCTTGTCATTCTCCGAGAAATCTTTGCGGCCGATTGAACGTGCCAAAGGCCAGATTTCCGGTGACACATGGGCCTCGAAACGCATTTCCCAATAAGTATGCTTGAGAAATACCGTATTGTAAGTACGGATCAGTTTGAAGGGCACAAAATAGGAATGAGCCACGCTGTCGGCAGCCAGGTGGCTGAGGTAACCATAGGCACAAGCCTGCTGGCTTTCGTTGGTGGCGTGATCAAGGATCTTGCGACCCATGCGCCACGAATGGCAGTGTTTCAGGTAGTGAGTATATTTCTTTCCCAGGGTAATATCTGCACTGATGCAGCCATAAAGATAGTCGTTTGGATATGCCGACAACAGTGCGCGTACCGGAGCAGGGAGTTGGTTCAGGTTGTCGAGAATCCAGCTTCCGGTTTGCAAATGCACACCGATTCCCCAGGCCAAAGCATCAGAGGGGAAGAGCAGGAGAGCAAGGACACATGTCAAGGTAGCAGTGATCAACCATTTCATTGGATAAGTGTACCGTCCTTTCGTTGAATAATACACGTTCATATGGTTTTGTCAGTTAAATATGTCCGAACAACTCATAAATGAAATTCGCGAAGCCCTGACTTTAGCACGCAGCCAGTTTGAATACCTGTCTGACCTGGGCATAGAGAAGCAAACCATTGAGCTTCTTGATACCAGCGAGGATCAAAACGGTCTCAGGACCTCAGTTGATTTGCAGGAAACCCTCGAAGAGATTCGCGCCGATTTGGGCGATTGCCAACGCTGTGATCTTGCCGCTTCCCGTAGCAAAATTGTCTACGGCGTCGGCAACCCGAATGCACGCCTGGTCCTGGTTGGCGAAGCGCCCGGTCGTGAAGAGGATCTGAAGGGAGAACCCTTTGTCGGTGAGGCCGGCCAACTGCTCGATCGTATTCTGCTGGCAATGGGAATGCAGCGTGAGGATGTTTATATCTGCAATGTGCTGAAGTGCCGCCCGCCGAACAACCGTGACCCCGAACCGCAAGAAGTGGCAACCTGCGAGCCTTTTCTGATTCGTCAACTTGCGGCAATCCAACCGCAGGTGATTGTCGGATTGGGACGGTTCGCCGTGCATAGTCTGCTGAAAACCAGGACACCGATCAGCCGGTTGCGCGGAGAGTGGCAACGTTACCAGGGGATTCCGCTGATGCCGACCTATCATCCGGCCTATCTGCTGCGCAATCCGTCAGGCAAGCGGGATGTCTGGGAAGACATGAAAGAGGTCATGCGTCAGTTGAATTCCGGGAATGACAGCACGTGAGCCAGATTGTACCTTTGCTGCAGGCGCGTGCGGTCAGCGTCAGTCGCCCGGGCGAAGCAGGGCGTTTGCAGCGTGTCCTGCAGAAGACCACACTGCATGTCGACGCCGGTGAAGTCATGGCCGTAGTCGGACCTTCCGGTGGCGGCAAGAGCACTCTGTTACGTCTGTTTAACCGTTTACTGGAACCTGACAGTGGCGAGATCCTGCTTGGCGGAGTCAATATCCAGACCATCGACCCGCCGCTGTTGCGGGCATGCATTCCGTTAGTCGCACAAAAACCATTCATTTTCTCCGGCACTGTTCGGGACAACCTGCAGGCATCAGCCCGGCTGCGCCGGTCGGCATTGCCTGATCTCAATGATCCGGAACGGCAGGAACTTCTTGAGTTGTGTCAGCTCAAGCCGGCCTGGCTCGATCGCGACGCCCGCAAACTCTCGATCGGCCAGCAACAAAGGATCTGTCTGGCGCGAGCCTTGCTCGGCCCTTGCCAGGCTCTGCTGCTCGACGAACCGACCAGTGCCCTTGACCGGCCGACGGCCGATCTGCTGGCGCAGACCTTTCAAGAGCTGGCCAGACGAAAACCTCTGGCCGTGATAATTGTAACTCACGATTTGCGTCTGGCAGAGCGTTGCGCCGATCGCCTTGCTCTGCTGCTGAATGGCTCTATTGTTGAGGAAGGCCCTGCCGCTCGGGTATTGCGCCATCCGGCAACGTCTGCAGCTCGGCAGTTTCTCTCTTCAGCACCCGTGGAAAATGGTGAAACCACAGCATGAACACAACGATTATCGACCTCAGCTTGTGGGATCTGGTCACGGTTTACAGCCTGTTGCTGATGAGTATCGGCCTGGCTCATCTGCTCAAAGCCGGTCAGAGCAAGGACCTGTTCTGGTCGGGCTTGCGCATGTTTGTACAGTTGCTGGTCGTCGGCTATGTCCTGCACCTGGTTTTTGCCTTGGAAGCTGCGCTGCCGGTGCTTCTGATCCTGATGGTGATGATCGGCTTTGCGGTACAAACCATCGGCTCCCGGGTACAAGTGAAGATGCCGCATTTCTACCGCATCGTCGGTACGGCCATCCTCTTTGGCTGCGGCGGCATGACCTTTTTCTTCTGCACCCTGGTGATTGGTCTGGAACCCTGGTACGACCCACGTTATCTGATTCCACTGGCCGGCATGGTGATCGGCAACTCCATGACCGGCGCGAGTCTGGCCGTGGAGCGTCTGGCCGCAGAGTTCCGAGAACGTCGTGAAGAGATAGAAACAGCTCTCTGCCTGGGTAGCTCTGTGCCGCTGGCTGCCGAACCGGCGGTCAGCAGCGCTTTTCGGGCGGCGCTGATT
>JAVVDT010000110.1:0-7780 GCA_032250875.1 Desulfuromonadales bacterium
ACTCAGCTGAAGGCGCAACGCCGCTGACGCGGCAAAGAACCAGCAAGATGCGAAAGATTATGGGTTACAGGGTACTATCACACTGCCGAGAACTACTGGCAAAAGAACCCGGGAGATATTATGGACTATCAAAATGTGCTGGTTTTAACCGATTTTTCCAAAGATTCTGATGCTGCGCTACAGGACGCGGTCAAATTTGCTGAAAAATTTGGCTCACAGTTGACCATCTTGCATGTGGTTCAAGATGAAAGCAACCTCAGCTTTATCTTGTCAGATTCAGAATATCGTAATGTGGAGGATAAACTCGAAAGACATGCAAAGGACATGTTTGCTGCACTGGAAGAAAAAATTCCCGGCTTGAAAGATCTCAATTATAAAACCAAAACACGCAAAGGGATTCCCTATATTAACTGCCTTTATGAGATAGAAAGCGGACACTACGATCTGGTGTTTGCAGGTTCCCACGGGAGGTCTAATTTAAAGCATATCTTTGTCGGCAGTACCGCAGAAAAAATCATGCGGCGATCACCGATCAGTGTTTTTATGACACGCAGCCAGTTGTAACCGAAATGGTTGCCAATGGTGCTTTCCGCAAGCAAGGGAGCGACCGATTCAATGGCTAAACCAGACCTTTTCCTGCGCGATGTCTTTCTAGCAAGACAACGATGCAACGGCTTTGCGCAAAAAACTCCACTGCTCCACTCAAGCCCTTTAAGCGTTGCCATGGGGAATGAAGTCTTCCTCAAGCTGGAGAATCTGCAGCAAACCGGTTCATTCAAAATCCGCGGTGCGGCAAACAAGTTGCTCTCGCTAACTTCAGAAGAGCGCAAACGGGGAGTGCTCGCCTTTTCTACCGGCAATCATGGTCGTGCTGTTGCCTATGTCGCAGCACAACTGGGCATTCGTTCCGTGATCTGCATGTCGCACCGGGTTCCTCGCTACCGGGTGGAAGCGATGGAGGCTCTGGGAGGAGAAGTGGTTTTGTCTGGTCAGAGTCAGGACGAGGCTTACCTCAAGGCCCTGGAACTGGAACGAACAGAAGGTTTGATCATGGTCAAGCCCTTTGATGATCCGCATGTCATTGCGGGACAGGGAACCATCGGTATTGAGATTCTGGAAGACCTCCCCGAGGTGGACAGCCTTCTCATTCCGCTTTCAGGAGGAGGGCTGCTTGCCGGAATCGCCCTGACAATGAAGGCGACCTCACCCGCGATCAAAATCATCGGGGTAGGACTCGGGGTCTCATGCCCCATGCAGGCCAGCCTGCAAGCTGGCCTGCCGGTGGAGATTGAGGAAAAGGACAGTCTTGGCGATGCTCTGCTGGGAGGGATAGGACTCGATAACCGTTACACTTTCCCTATGGTCAGGGACCTGGTTGATGAGGTCATGCTTGTCTCCGAAGAGGAAATTGCCGCGGCAATGTTCTACGCTTTCAATACTCACCGACAGGTCATTGAAGGCGCTGGCGCGGTCGGCATCGCCGCCCTGCTGGCCGGCAAGACGTCACTTCCGGGTAAGAATCTGGCAGTGGTCGTCAGTGGCGGGAATGTCGATCCGAGACTTTTAACCGAAATTGCATGGAGAGAGTATGCCTGATTCCAGTCCACCCCAGCATCTCCCATTCGAACTTGCGGAATATCAGCAACGGCTCAAAAACACCAAAGAGGCCATGGGACGTTCAGGAGTGGAAGCCCTGCTGATCACGGATCCGGGCAACATGAACTACCTGACCGGCTATGACGGCTGGTCTTTCTATGTCCACCAGGGAGTCCTGGTCCTGATCGACCAGAAAGAACCGATCTGGTTCGGCAGGGCACAGGACAGCAATGGCGCGGCTCTGACCACCTGGCTGGATAAGGAGAACATCTACGGCTACCGCGACAATTATGTGCAGTCAAAGCTTTCCCATCCCATGGAGTTTGCTGCTGACATCCTCAACGAGCGGGGATACGCAAAGCGACGTCTCGCCGTAGAAATGGACAGCTACTATTTTACCGGCCGCTGCCTCGATACGCTGCGCCGCTCGCTGCCTCATGCGGCCATCCTGGATGGCGATGACATCGTCCGCTGGGTGCGCTGCATAAAATCTGCACAAGAGCTCGACTACCTGCGCATGGCCGCCCGCATCACCGAGCAGGTCATGCAGAAAGCAATTGACGGCATCGGCATTGGCGTGCGCGAAGGTGATGTCGCCGGGGAGGTTTATAAAGCACAGATCTGCGGAACCGCCGACTTTACCGGCGATTACCCGGCGATCGCGCCGATCATGCCCTCAGGCATACGCACATCGACCGCTCATCTGAGCTGGACAGACAGACGCTATGAACGCGGTGATATCGTTCTGCTCGAACTGGGCGGAGCCAAACATCATTACAACATGCCCTTGGCCCGCACGGTTATGATTGGTGAGCCGCCCAAAGAACTGCTGGACGTCGCCGAGGTCGCCATTGAAGGTTTGAACCGGGTTCTGGAGTTTATCCGCCCGGGGGTGACGGCAGAAGACGTGGAAGCAAAATGGCGCGAGACGATCTCAGGCAGCCGTGTGGTCAAGGAATCGAGAGTCGGCTATGCCTTCGGACTGAATTACCCCCCAGACTGGGGCGAGCACACCATCAGCCTGAGACCCGGTGACAAGACCGTATTAAAGCCGAACATGACAATCCACTTCATGCCGGGAATCTGGCTCGACACCTTCGGCTTCGAATGCACCGAGCCGATTGTAATAACAGAACAGGGCTGCGATACGTTTATCAACTTCCCGCGTAAACTTTTTATTAAGTAGTGTCCATACTGCCAATCATCGAAAAAAGGAGAGTCCCATGGAAAAAGAAGTGATTTATTCAGCAAAAGCACCCGAACCAGGGGCCTATTCGCAGGCCATCAAATATGGCAACCTGGTTTTTGTTTCCGGTCAGACATCTGACGATCCGGTCACGCACCAACCGGTCAGGGGCAGTATCGAAGCACAAACCGAACGGATACTGAACCACATCGGATACATTCTTGAAGCCGCCGGATCCGGACTCGACAAGGTCCTGAAATGCAATGTCTATCTTTCTGATTGGGAAGATAAGGACCGGATGAATGCCATCTACAAGAAATTCTTTCCTCACAACCCTCCCGCCAGAATATGCATGGCAGTCAAAGGGCTGGATTCGGGGCTGAATGTCGAGATCGACTGTATCGCCGGAGTTTGATTGATGCGTTCATCGCTCAGCGGAAGCATTCAAGTTCTGGCTATGACCAAGATGCTCCCCTTATTCCCTCTTTGCCACAGGTGACAAAAAAATTGAGCAAGACTTTTAATGTGTCCGGGTCAAGCCTGGCTGGATTTGGTTTTGCCACAGGCTCGGCATTTGCGTTCGCATTACTGAATGTGACCATCCGCTACTGTGGACCCTATCTGACTGTCTGGCAAATGGTCTTCGCTCGATCGGTGTTCGGGGTCATCGCCATGCTGCTGCTCGCCCGGTTCAGCGGTATCAGTCTTTGGGGGAGGGGTCGCAAGACCCTTCTCCTCGCAGGTGTGACCAGCGTCATCAACGTCGTCTGTCTGATGTCGGCCATTTTACTACTGCCTCTGTTCGAGGCTCTGGTGCTGCTTTATCTCTACCCGCTGTTTGCCGCCCTGATTTCGCCGGTGATCAGCGGCGACCAATTATCAAAGGGCGACTGGGCCGGCATTGCCGTCGGCCTGACCGGAGCGTTTCTGGTGCTTTGGCCGGAACAGGTGGATGCCAGATTGTCCCTTGGCCATGTGCTGGGATTATTGGCGGCCTTCAGCTATGGCTTGTCCATGACTCTGATTCGCCGGGTCGTCGGCGTGAACAATCCTTTGGTCCCGTTTTTCTATATCAGCCTTGTCGGTTGTGTCGTTTGCGCTCTGCCGGCATTATGGCCGATCACCTCAAGCGGTCACCTGCCCGTACAGGGATGGGCCGGGCTGTCTGCGGTCGTCGTGCTGACCGCTATCGCTTATCTCGCCTGCATTAAGGCGCTGGCTTACCTGCCTTCTCCCCAGGTAGGAGTGATTTCCACCTCTGAGGTAGTCTTCTCTGCCGTGTTTGGATTATGGCTATTCAATGAACCTTTGGGAAAGCTGGCGTTCACAGGAGGCGCTTTGATCCTGGCCGGTGGACTCTTCCTCAGCATGAAACGACAGCCTTTGCCTCGTTAGACCAATTTATCTGTTTATCCACTTCGCTTCCCTAATTGAAGTGGTTACACTTTCCCGGACACACAAATTGAGTTAGTTGATAACCCGACCTGTTTAAAAAGAATTTATCCCGAATACAATTCTATCTTGCAATTTTGACTGTCTGGATTGACGTGTATTCCTCCAAGCCGTATCTGCCGAACTCGACTCCGAACCCTGATTCTTTAACACCTCCGAAGGGTGCATTAGGTTGAATAGTCGCGTGGGTATTTATCCATGCTGTCCCGCACTCCAGGCGCATTGCCAAAGTCTTTGCCCTCTCTGTATCTGCCGACCACACCGAACCGCCCAAGCCAAAAGGACTGTTGTTTGCACGCAGCAGAGCGTCGGCTTCGTCGCTATACCGGATGATGGGGAGAATAGGCCCGAACTGCTCTTCATCCACCAACCGAACGCCGTCGTTCAGATCAGCCACAAGAGTAGCGGGGTAGAAGTATCCCGTACCTTTCATGGGTGTACCTCCGCAAAGAAATCTCCCACCCGCTTTCCTCGCATCTTCGGCGAGTTCACAGACCAGTTCGAACTGCTCCCGGTTCTGCAGGGGGCCTAAATCCACGCCATCATCTAGCCCGTTACCCGTTTTTAAGCTACAGGCTATCTCGGTTAAGGCCGCACACATTGGCTCATAGATATCCTGATGGACATACAGTCGTTTCAATGCCGCACAAGTCTGGCCATTATTGTTGAATGCCGCCGCGAAAATTTGAGGAGCCACCTCTTTCACGTTGACATCGGGAAGAACGATCCCTGCATCATTGCCTCCCAATTCAAGGGTAAGACGCTTGAGATTGCCGGAGGCATTTTCCATGATCTGCTTACCGGTGGGAGTAGAGCCGGTAAAAACTATTTTCTGGATATCCGGATGTCTGGCCATAGCGCTGCCGATTCCCTTTTCTGCCGTGACGATGTTAAAAACGCCGGGAGGAAGAATTTCATTGGCGATCTCAACAAATCGTAAAGTACTCAACGGTGTCAGGGAGGAGGGTTTGATGACCACGGTATTGCCAGAACGCAAGGCCGGGATTACATGCCAGACCGCTATCAGAAGTGGCCAGTTCCATGGCGGTATCGATCCGACTACCCCCAGAGGTTTTCGGTGCACTTCGATAAAGGCGGACGCATCATCCTGGATAATCTCTACGGGTAGATTGAGAGCAGCGGTAGCTCTGGTCCATGCGACGGCGCCACCTACTTCCATGCCAGAACCAATTCCCTGGTATCCCACGAGGGGTTTGCCCATTTCCATGGTGAGCAGCCTCATAAGTTCTTCCTGGTGGCGCTCCATAGCATCGGCAAGATCGTAAAGCATCTTGACCCGCAGGTCGTCGGCGATTTGGGACCAGGATGGAAAAGCCTTTTTAGCTGCCGCGACCGCCTGATCCAAGTGCTGGAGGTCAGCGTTGGGACACTGGCCGACGATTTCTCCCGTTGCCGGGTTGAGTACGTTGAAATACATGTCCGTTTTTACCTTTTTTCCATCGATAATCAGGTTGAACTGGGTCATGATTTTCTCCTTGTTGTGAATTCGGTTTATTGGACTACTATAGGGTGCGGTGATGCTCCCTCTCTGTCCTCTGTGCGAATTTCGAGGTGACCCTGGCACAAGCAAAGGAGTTACCCCAGAAATTAGTTTTTGTCGACAGATCTTCCAGATCCCGTGGCCTACCGGCAGCGGAATAGGGATAGATGCGACCCACGTCCATCGTTATCTCTTCCAGGTGCAGACGATCATCGGCAATGACTCCGATCACTCCGGGCAATACTGCGGGCAGCAGTCCTGGTCTATCGGGATGCCCGGCTGCCACCAGAAGGCACCCGGCTTCCTGGACCGTCCGGCAGGCCTCCTCGAGTACTTCAGCCCCCGGTCCGGGGGGCATTCCCAAACTGAGGTTGATAATCCTGCACCCCTCGGCGGCCGCTCTCAGCAACGCGCGAGCCACAAGTGAAGGGTAGGAATCCAGAGTCTCATCAAAGACCCGTACGACGAATAATTCCGTCTCGGGCAGACCCTGGCGCAAAATCCCGGCTACGGCCGTGCCATGGCCGACAAGGTCGCGAAAATCCTCATCCTCCCGTATCTTGCCTGCATCGTCCAAGAAAATGCGCATCCCGCTGACGGCACCCCTGACATGGGAATGCCATGGGTTCACCCCGGTGTCGATAATACCGATGCGTAAAGATCGGGATTCCCTATGAGAAGCCGACGTCATGCCGAGCGCCTTTCCGGCAGGCGGGCTGAAATGTCCGGCAATGCTTCGGGAGATGGTTGATTCCCTGTCCCAACGCCACCATCCATGCCACCATCCATGCCACCGTCCCTTTCCGTTCGCAGTGCGATATTTAGCTCTTTTTTTCCGACCTTCCGCAGCTGACCGTCTCGCAAGAGATAAAGATGGTCATAGGAGTCCAGACCGCCAAGGCGATGAGTGATGGACAGAATGATCCGATCATTGAACGCGGCCCAGAGATTCCGCCTCACCAGAGTCTCTGTCTCCGGATCCAGGGCCGAGAAGGCTTCGTCCAGCACCAGGATGTCCGGATTCCTCAAGGCAAGACGGCCCAGCCCGATCCGCTGTCTCTGCCCGTCGGAAAGTGACAGCCCGCGGCCTCCAATGATGGTGTCGTAGCCATCAGGCAAGTCGAGAATGAACGTATGAGCCTCCGCCAGACAGGCCGCATCGATCATTTCGCTGTGGGTGACCTCCGGATTGCCGTAGCGCAGGTTCTCCTCCACCGTTGCGTGCAGCAGAAATGGCTCGGCACCGGCATACCCCAGACGTCCGCCTGCCGAAGCGGCGACATTCGGGCCGAGTTCCTCGCCACCCAGAAGAATTCTGCCTTCCTGGGGAATGCGCAAACCGAAGAGGACCTGCATCAGGGTGGATTTGCCAGCACCGGAGGTTCCGAATATGCCCACATTCTCTCCCGGGGCAACTTTCAAATCGAGCTGCCGCAGCACCGGCGGGTTTCCGGGATAGGTAAAGCTGACCTTCTCGACGACCAGTTCTCCTCTGCCTCTGCTTACTTCTTTGGTCGCAGCGTCGGTAACGACTTCGCCGGCCAGCACCTCGGAGATTCTCGACAGACTCACCCGGGCTTCCTGAAAGCCGCGCACCATCCCCAGCAGCCCCTGCGCCGGCCCGTAAAGCCGCCCCTGGTAAAGGATGAATGCGACAAAGGTTCCCAAGCCGATTTCACCTGATTCCAGAAACCGCCCGCCAAGCAGGTAGATCCAGGCGAGGCTCGCGGTCAAGGCCAGTCCGGGTGTCCCCGAAGCGACCGAATCGAGAACCTGAAAACGCAACATTTTGCGGATCATGCCGGCATTCAGAAGAGCGAAACGTTTTTGTTCTTCTTTTTGTGAGGCATGCAGACGTACGGCGCGCAAGGCACTCATGCGTTCTGAAAGAAAGTGAGACAGATCAGCCATGATCTCACGGAGCCCCCGAGTGCCATTTTCGATTGGCTTGCGAAAGGCGGTGGTAATCACAAGGGCGACGCCGAGGCCCAGAAAGGACCACAGCGCCATTGGCGTTGAGAGATTCAGCAGAATCACCGCGGCCA
>JAVVDT010000111.1:0-7670 GCA_032250875.1 Desulfuromonadales bacterium
ACGCTTCATCCTGATGCAGGGCAAGCCCTCAAAGCGGCAGCGCACTGTTCTCGACCAACTCGCCGAGCTGAACGACACGGTCTACCGCGCCATGTTGCTCAAGGAACAGTTTCTTGAAGTCTACCGCGCCGGTTCCCGCAAAGCCGCCCAGACTGGCCTCAGACAGTGGATTCGTGAAGCTTTTGCCTCCAGAATACCGGCCTTCATCGAACTGGGGCTGAAGTTCTTCCGCAAGCGGCACTACATCCTGAATTACTTCCAGATGCGAATTACTTCTGCCATCTCCGAAGGTATCAACAACAAAATCAAGAGGTTGAAGAGAATGGCCTACGGCTACAAGGACGTGGTCTACTTCCTCCTCAAAATTCATCAACACTGCGGACTGCTGAGCCCGAGGCTTTCAACTTAAATGCGAAAGAACCATATTCCATTAGGTTCACTGTCTGTTGTAAACTCAGCCGCATGACACAACCCAATCTGAAAGTTGATATCTCCTCCAATCAGACCCGCTTTTGTGATCCTCCCAATCAGGCGGTTAAATGAGGAAGGTCATGATTATCCCGGTGATACTCAGTGGCGGTGCCGGGACGCGCCTCTGGCCCCTCTCTCGCGAACTCTATCCGAAGCAGCTCCTGCCTCTGGTCGGGGAGCACACTATGCTACAGCAGACTCTGCTGCGGCTATCAGGCTTGGCGGGACTGGCACCTCCCGTTGTCGTCTGCAACGAAGAGCACCGCTTCATTGTGGCCGAGCAGTTACGAGCAATCGACTGTCAAGCCGCCACGATTCTACTGGAACCAATTGGCAAGAACACGGCCCCGGCGGTCGCTCTGGCCGCTCTGCACACATTGGCCAATCAGCTCGACGCCCTGCTGCTGGTTTTGCCTGCAGACCATGTGATACGGGACAGTGCCACTTTTTGTCGAGCTATCGCTACCGGTGTGTCGTTTGCCGAACAGGGGCAGCTGCTCACCTTCGGTATCGTCGCCAGTCGGCCCGAAAGCGGTTACGGTTACATCAAGCGTGGTCAGCCATGCTCTGAACCTGTAGCCGACGGCAGCACTGTCTGCCAGGTTGAAGCCTTCGTCGAAAAGCCTGACACTTCCTTGGCGGAACATTATGTGCGCTCGGGTGACTACGTCTGGAACAGCGGGATGTTCCTGTTTCGCGCATCCCGCTACCTGGATGAACTGCAGCGTTTCCAACCTGAGATGCTGGCCGCCTGCAGGCTGGCCTTTGCCGATCGGCGGGCGGATCTCGATTTTCTACGGATTGATGCCGAAGCCTTTGCGCGCTGCCCGGCCGACTCCATCGATTATGCGGTGATGGAGAAGACCGACCAAGCTCTGGTGGTTCCACTTGACGCCGGCTGGAGTGATGTCGGTTCGTTTGCGTCCCTCTGGGAAGCGACTGATCAGGACTCCTGCGGCAACGCTCTGTTTGGCGACGTGATCGAGGTTGAATGCAACAACTCCTACCTTCACGCCGGGTCGCGACTGGTGACAGCCGTCGGCCTTGATGGTCTGATTGTGATTGAAACCGCCGATGCCGTGCTGATCACCACGAAAGACCGTGCTCAGGATGTCAAGCAGATCGTTGAGCGATTGAAGGCACAAGACCGAACGGAAAGGCTTCTCCACCGTCGGGTTAACCGCCCTTGGGGAGCCTATGAGGGGTTGGATAGTGGAGACGGCTTTCTAGTCAAAAGGATTACGGTCAATCCAGGTGAACGACTCTCCCTGCAAAGACATCGGTATCGCGCCGAGCACTGGGTCGTCGTACGTGGGACCGCACGTATTACCCGTAACGATGAGATTGTCGAATGCCAGGCCAACCAATCGTTTTACATCCCGATCGGCGATCTGCACCGGCTGGAGAATCCCGGTAAAGACCTTCTTGAGATTATAGAGGTACAGACCGGAAACTTGCTGTCCGAGGACGACATCGAGAGGGTTGATGATCATTATGGTCGTTGATTCAGTCGAGTGCGCGTCATAGATGATGCAGTAGTAAAAAAAACAAAAGCAATCACCAAGCAACCAAGAAAAAAAGTTAAGCACCTGATATAATTGTGTTTTACTTGGTTTTCTTGGTGCCTTGGTGATGAAAAAAGACTTCTTGCGGTTCCATTATAGATGTTTCAGTGAAGATATGAATCTGACAAACCTGACCTGCTTCAAGGCCTACGATATTCGCGGTCGACTGCCTGACCAGCTCAACGAAGAGGTTGCCTGGCGTATCGGCCGGGCCTATGCCGCTTATCTGCAGCCTCGCCGGGTTGTGGTCGGTCGTGATGTCCGTTTGTCGAGTTCCGCTCTCACTGCAGCACTCTGCCGGGGGCTTTGCGCAGGAGGGAGCGATGTCCTCGACATCGGCCTGTGTGGCACCGAGGAAGTCTACTTCGCCACCGTTCACAGTGGGGCCGACGGCGGCATCATGGTGACTGCTAGCCATAACCCTGCTGATTACAACGGCATGAAGCTGGTCAGAGATGGCAGCAGACCGATCAGCGGTGACAGCGGCCTGGACCAGATACGTCAGTTTGCTGAACGAGGGGATTTCGCCTCAGTCGACCGTTTAGGAACGGTTCTCAACTATGAGCACCGTGTCCCCTACATCAGGCATCTGCTCGGTTACATCGACACAAGTGTTCTGCGTCCGCTCAAAATCGTTGTCAATCCCGGCAACGGCTGTGCCGGACCGGTTCTCGACCTGCTGGAAAGACAAATCTCTCTGGACCTCATCAAGGTCTGTCATGAGCCGGATGGACGCTTCCCCCACGGTATTCCCAATCCGCTCCTGCCGGAGAATCGGGAACTGACTCGTCAGGCAGTCCTCAAGCACGGTGCCGGACTGGGCATTGCCTGGGACGGCGATTTCGATCGCTGCTTCCTGTTCGATGAGCGGGGCGAGTTCATCGAGGGTTACTACATTGTCGGTCTGCTCGCAGAGGCCTTTCTGCAGAGAGAGCCTGGAGCAAAAATTATCCACGACCCCCGGCTGACCTGGAATACCATCGATATTGTGCAAAAAGCCGGAGGTCAACCCGTGCTGAGCAAAACCGGTCACGCTTTCATCAAGGAGCGAATGCGGGCCGAGGACGCCGTTTACGGCGGAGAGATGAGTGCCCATCACTATTTTCGCGAGTTCGCCTACTGCGACAGTGGCATGATCCCCTGGCTGCTGGTGGTGGAGATGATGTGCCGGCAACGGAAACTGCTCTCCGAGCTGGTCGGCGAGCGGATGGCAAAGTATCCGGCCAGCGGCGAGATCAACCGGACCCTTGCTGACCCGCAGTCGGCTCTGGCCAGTATCGAGGAGTGCTATGCTGCCGGCGCGCTCATGGTCAACCACATCGACGGTTTGTCGCTGGAGTTTTCCGACTGGCGTTTCAACCTGCGGATGTCGAATACGGAACCGGTGGTGCGATTGAATGTTGAGTCGCGGGGCGATATGGTCTTGATGAAGAAAAAAACCCAAGAGTTGTTGCTTGCCCTTGATGAGTTTGTTTAAGGGAAACGGAAAGAGACACACTATGCAAAAAACTGCTCTGATTACCGGAGTGACCGGCCAGGACGGAGCCTATCTGGCCGAATTCCTCCTCAACAAAGGGTACATCGTCCACGGCATCAAACGCCGAGCGTCGCTGTTCAACACCGACCGGATCGACCACCTCTACCAGGATCCCCACAGCGAAAACAGACGATTCACTCTTCACTACGGCGACCTGACCGATGCCACCAATCTGATCAGGATCATCCAGGAAGTCCAGCCGGACGAGATCTATAACCTGGCGGCACAGAGCCATGTCATGGTCTCTTTTGAAACACCTGAATACACGGCCAATTCCGATGCCCTTGGAACGCTGCGGATTCTGGAAGCGATCCGTATTCTTGGCCTCGAAAAAAAGTCGCGCTTTTACCAGGCGTCCACGTCTGAACTGTACGGCAAGGTGCAGGAGACACCGCAACGCGAAACCACCCCCTTCTATCCTCGTTCCCCCTATGGCGTGGCCAAACTCTATGCCTACTGGATCACCGTCAACTACCGCGAGGCCTATGGTTATTTCGCCTGCAACGGGATTCTGTTCAACCACGAATCGCCAGTTCGCGGCGAAACCTTCGTCACCCGCAAGATCACCCGCGCCATCGCCCGCTTGGCCCTTGGCTTGCAGGATTGTCTCTATCTTGGCAACCTCAATGCCCGGCGCGACTGGGGGCATGCCCGGGATTTCGTTGAGGCTCAGTGGTTGATGCTGCAGCAGGACCAACCCGAGGACTTCGTGATTGCCACCGGTCAACAGCACTCGGTACGCGAGATGGTCGAGACCGCGGCCTGTGAACTCGGGATCGGACTTGCATGGCAAGGGGAAGGTAAAGATGAGGTCGGCATTGTCGATACCATCGACTCGACGCGAATCCCCTCGCGCGCTACTGTGAAAATCGGTCAAACTGTGGTCCGGATCGACCCACGTTACTTTCGCCCGGCTGAAGTCGAGACACTCCTTGGCGATCCGAGTAAAGCGATGGCGAAGCTCGGTTGGGAGCCGAAGGTGACATTCAGGGAGTTGGTGGCCGAAATGGTCCACGCCGACCTCGACAAGGCACTGCAGGACGATCTGGTCAACAGCCACGGTTTTCAGACGTTCAACTACCATGAGTAACTCATGCTTCTCGAAAACTGGTCACAGCGCTGCTGAACAACATGCAAACTGACGCAAAGATATTTGTCGCTGGATCCTCCGGTCTGGTCGGTTCGGCGATTATCAGATGTCTGCGGCACCAGGGATTTCACAATCTCCTTGTGCCGGACAGGGATCGTCTCGACCTGACCGATGCCCGGGCGGTCAAGTTTTTTTTTGAGACAGAGCAACCGGAGTATGTCTTTCTGGCGGCGGCCAAGGTCGGTGGTATCCATGCCAACCAAACCTACCCTGCCGAGTTCGTTCGGGACAATCTGCTGATTCAGACCCATGTCATTCATCAGGCTTGGCTCAGTGGCGTTAAGCGCCTGCTGTTTCTCGGTTCGTCCTGTATCTACCCGAAGCATGCCTTACAACCGCTTCGAGAAGACTCTCTTCTGACGGGACCTTTAGAGCCGACCAACGAGCCGTATGCTCTGGCCAAAATTGCCGGGATCAAGATGTGCGAGTCCTATAACCGGCAATACGGCACCCGGTTTGTGGCGGCGATGCCGACCAACATTTTTGGCCCTGGGGATAATTTTCATCCTGAAAATTCCCACGTTGTTCCCGCGTTGATCAGGCGGTTTCACGACGCCAAGGCGCTGCAGGGTGCTTGTGGGGGGGCGGTCACGGTCTGGGGGACCGGGACACCGCGCAGGGAGCTGCTCTACGTCGATGATCTGGCCGAAGCCTGTCTGTGCATTATGCAGTTGCAAGATGATGCCTTGATGCGAGAGTTCTTAAGCTATCCCAAACCCTGCTTTGTCAACATCGGCACGGGGTTGGATGTTACAATCCAAGAGCTGGCTGAAATGGTGCGACAGGTTGTCGGCTACCAAGGAGAGTTGGTTTTCGATCCCAGCAAGGCCGATGGTACCCCTCGCAAGGTTCTGGATGTCAGCCGGATTCAGCACCTCGGCTGGCAGGCGAAAACCGATCTGCAAAAGGGCTTGGCGCAGACGTACGCTTGGTACCTCGAAAACGCTGAAACAGGCAGGGCATGAGCGAAACTCAAGACTTCGACCTGATCATCGAACCGACTCGCGGTTTCCAGAACTACTGGCGCGATCTCTGGCGCTACCGCGAACTGTTCCTGTTCATGGCCTGGCGCGATATCCTGGTGCGCTACAAGCAGACCGTGCTCGGCCTGGCCTGGAGCATTCTGCGCCCTTTGCTGATCCTGATCGTCTTTACCGTCCTGTTTGGCAAGCTGGCCCGATTCCCGAGCGAGGGGAGTGCCCCTTATCCCGTCCTCGTTCTGGCGGCCCTGCTCCCCTGGCAACTGTTCGCCAATGCCCTCTCGGAGAGCAGCAACTCGCTGATTCTCAACGCCAACATGATCTCCAAGGTCTATTTCCCGCGCCTGATCATTCCGGCAAGCGCCGTGATCGTCAGTTGCGTCGATTTCCTGATCGCTTTCAGCCTGCTGGCCGGGGTCATGGCCTGGTATCAGTATCTGCCGAGCCTGAGAATCCTTTTCCTGCCAGGCTTCATGCTGCTGGCGATTCTGACTGCCCTGGGTGGTGGGTTGTGGATGTCGGCCCTCAATGTCAAGTATCGGGATTTTCGCTATATTATCCCGTTCATGGTCCAATTCGGCCTGTACGTATCACCTGTCGGTTTCAGCAGTTCCGTGATCCCTGAGCAGTGGCGGCTGCTCTACTCCCTCAATCCCATGGTCGGCGTCATCGACGGCTTCCGCTGGGCACTGCTGGACAGTTCAGCTACCCTCTACTGGCCGGGCTTCCTGCTCTCCTCAGCTCTTTGTCTGCTGCTGTTCTGGTCGGGGCTGCTGTTTTTCAGAAGGTCGGAACGGCAGTTTGCCGATGTGATTTGAAGTGGGCTAAAGGCTAAAGGTGAAAGGTTCATCTCATGCATACTGATCTGCTGGATAAAATCAATAAGCTTAATCTTTCCGAGCGCATCCTGCTCGTGGAGGAGATTTGGAATGGAATCGCTGAAGCTGACCCTGGCGTGTCTGGAAGGGTTGCGGGTGCCGAAAGATGTGCTCGTCCGGACACGACAGGAGACGGAAAAATACCGGCACGTCTTCGCTTCTCTGGAAAGTCAGGTTCTGGAGAAGGGCAGGGTTCTGTATGAACGTCACTAAGGCAGAGTTGACCCGTAGCTGGCTTGTCAAGGCCCAAAGAGATCTGCTTTCTGCCAAGCATCTGTCAGAAGCCAGGGAGCCTTTACTGGATACCGCCGCCTATCATTGTCAGCAAGCTGCAGAAAAAGCCATCAAAGCTTTTCTGCTCTATCATGATGTCCGCTTCGGGAAGACTCACGATCTCGAAGTTCTTCTGGCCCAGGCCGCTGAGATCAATCCTTCTTTTACTACGTGTCGAGATGAAGGCCGTATTTTGACCCCTTTGGCCGTCGAGTTTCGGTATCCAGGTGAGTATATCGAACCGGAACGCGAGGAGTTCGAGGAGGCGTACTTGTCCGCAGGGAGGATCTACGATTTTGTCCTTGATCATCTTGACCGTATCGTCGTCAAAGGGTGCGAAAGATGAACGCCGCGATGAATACATGCGATCTCGATAGCAACTGAAGTCTTTGACAAGTTTCGCCTTTTTCATCGAAACCGCTATTCGAGATCGCTATCGGTATTCGGATTGTGACTATCGGATTGTCAGGGCAAAACGCTCGATACTAATAGCGATCTGGAGCATTCGATATAGGATATCTTCCCAAGCATTCTGACCTTTTCCGGAATGACACCATGAAAAATCTTGACGAAAAACTGTTGCAGGAAATGACCGGTCGGTTGGTCGCGGAGTTCGACCCGGAGCAGGTGATTCTTTTTGGCTCTCATGCCTGGGGTGTCCCCGGGGAAGACAGCGACATCGATCTCTTTATCGTTGTGCCCGAGAGCAGTGAACGGCCGCTGGCCAGGGCGCGTCGGGCCCTGGCGTGTCTGGAAGGGTTGCGGGTGCCGAAAGATGTGCTCGTCCGGACACGACAGGAGACGGAAAAATACCGG
>JAVVDT010000112.1:0-7586 GCA_032250875.1 Desulfuromonadales bacterium
CATTCAGAATCTTGCGTTTAGGGGCCGCTCCTTCGTTGGCCAGCAGAGTCATCAGCCGACTTGCATTCCTGCTGCCTAAAAAGGTAAGAATCTGGACCAGGCTGCCACGGGTTTTCTTGCCGGTGGCGTCTGCAAACATGTACTCTGTCAGGTAGTTGGTCATTTCGTCCGACGATAATTGATCGAGTGCCTGAAGCGCGCTTTGCTTGCGCTCTTCAGAGTACTGCTTGTCGGTGGCACTGCGGCATAACAGCTGGAATGCCCGCAGTACCAATGCCTGTCGTTCGGCGTTGATCTGTAACCGCAAGAGAGGGATCAGTTCCTGCAAGAAATGCTGGAAGCGCGCATCATTCTTCTCCTGCTCCATTTTCGCAAGAAGCGTCTCCAGGTCTTTCGCATCGGCTTGAGCCCGACTCTCTTCAGTGTCATCAATTTTGCTTAGTACCGTCTCTGGATTGAAATCCGGTTCTTCAGGTAATGCCTGGATCTCATCCCTGCGCTTTAAAATTTCATCCAGTTCGCGGATGTTGACCCAGATCGTCGTCAGTCGGGCTTTTTCCAGAATTGTCTGAATGCCCCCTTGTCTCTGTATGATTTGCGGGTCGAGCAGTAGATAATGAACGAAGTGATGCAGGTCGCTGCTGTTGAGATCAGCAAGAAATGTCAGATGCTGAATGCGACGGGCAAAGCAGAAGTTGGCGAGCTGGAGAAGAATCTGATTGCTTTTGGCGACCGGACTGTCATCAAAAAGAAAGCCGTCTTTGCGTACTGTCAGAGAGAGGTGATTGCCGCCTGCAAGGATCGGCACAAAACCGCGCAGGCTTTCCTCTGCTGTCGCATGTAGGGCCGGATGCCTTGCAGGATAGTATCTGATGGCTTTAATCTGCTTGACCACCCCGACGAGAGCCGCCGCAATCAGGTTGTGAAGTTCGTTGGCATTCTGCATGTTCCGGTTTCCCATATCTGCCTGTCATAGCGGTTTTGCGCAGGGCGCAAAACTCAAAGCATACTAACTGATTTTAAATCTTTTGACCAGTCCCCGAGGTCCTCTTCACAGGCTCTTGCCTGCGAGGTGGAATCAATTCAGACGATAATGCAGGTAGCTTGAGCATGCAATCCTTTTGCAAAGTTCGCTCAGATGGTATGATGAAAATCAGTTTGTTAATCTATCATTCTTAAGTTGATCTCTGTTCAGTGGAAAAACCAGGAGACAACCCGGCTCGAAAGCGTGCCTCTAAAGTTGTTCCGGAGAAGGAGCACAAGAGATGATTCTTGGCCTTACAGGAAGCATTGCGTCGGGGAAAAGTTCCGTTGCTGACTGTTTTGTCGACTGCGGTGCCGTTCTGGTCAGTGCCGACCTGCTTGCCAGGGAGGTTGTCAATCCCGGAAGCCCGACATTGACAAAGCTGGTTGACGCCTTTGGCTCGGATATCCTGACCCCCGTGGGCAGTCTGAACCGTGAGGTGATGGCGCGAAAGGTTTTCGCCGACCCAACCGCCCGACGACGGCTTGAGTCGATCACGCATCCGGCAATTGCCCATCTGGCTGAATGCCGACTGGCAGAATTGAAACAGTCGCCACATGACTTGATTGTTTATGAGGTGCCCCTGCTGTTTGAAGCAGGTGCCGAGGACAGGGTCGATCAGGTGCTGGTGATTGTGGTCGATCCCGAAATCCAGCTGGCGAGGCTCATGCAGCGCGACAACCTCAGCGTGCTGGAGGCACGCCAGCGCATTGACTCCCAATGGCCACAAGCGGACAAGGTGCAGAAAGCTGATTTCGTGCTTGATAATTCCGGATCTTTGCAGCAAACCCGTGCCATGGTTGCCGCGCTCTATGTTTATCTCACCCGTGGAGCAGTGCCCGGATTCTCGAGCTCCTGAGCAAACCGGACCGCTTGGAGAAACATTGACCAGCGACAGGGATTCTCTTCGCGGGTCAGAACATGTGGGATATCCGGACCGTATCGCTCATGAATCTTGACGGAACTGCCCAACGAGTCCACAAGCTGGCGACCACTGTCGATATCCACGGTTTGATCGCCCTCGCCATTAAAGGCCAGAACCGGGCAGATGATCTGCGGCAGTTGGCGGCGAACTGTTTGCAGCAGCCGGTTGATCTGGTGGATGCCGGCAAGCGGTCTGCGCTCATAATATCGCTCGGCTAATTCATCTGCCACAGGTTTCACATGGAATGGCTGCAGCCAGCGCAGCCAGCCAGCATAAGGTGCGAGCCTGTGCAGAACCCGCAGGTAGGGAGAAAAAAGCACCAGCCCATTGAGCGGATTGTGCCGCGCCAGAGTCAGCAGCAACAGGCAGCCGGTGCTCATGCCCATTCCGTAAATGACTTGAAAGTCCTTGCAGAGGATCCTGTAGCCATCAATGCAGGCCTGCAACCATTCCTCCCAGCGGCGTGCAGCAAGATCTTCGGGCGAAGTGCCATGGCCAGGCAGACATACCGCCAGGCTGGCAATGCCGGCCTCGGCAAGAAACTCCGCGAGCGGGCGCATCTCCCAGGGCGTTGCAGTAAACCCATGGACCAGTAATACCGCCGCTGTTGCTTCGTGCGGGCAGAGCATATAGGGCAGGTTCCCCGGATCGGAAACCCCCTGGCTGCGTGAGTCACGACGGAGGGCCGCGCAGTCAGAATGGGTTTCCGAACAATCGCTCCAGCTGTTTGAATGCGTCATGGATGTTTTTAAAACCCTTTGATTTGTTGGGGAATCCACTCGCGGAAGCATAACATCCCAAGGTTGTGTGTCAATCCGTGTGGCTAGTGCCCTGTAACCTATAGGATTTCGCAAGATTGCGCAGGAATTTGGCGGGTCAGCAAGGCGCGCCTTTAGCTTACCAGCCGTAGCTACTCAGCTGAAGGCGCAACGCCGCTGACGCGGCAAAGGACAAGCAAGGTGCGAAAGATTATGGGTTACAGGGTACTAGAGAGGAGTAACCTTTTCGTTATGAAAAACTGGTCTTTTGATGCAGAAAGCAGTTCCGGTACCTTGATTGTCGAAGGAGACATGACGATCAATCATGTGGCGGATCTCAAAGAACGTCTGGTTGAAGCGCTGGTCATAGCGGAGCGCCTGAAAATCGATGTCTCATCGGTGACAGCGATCGATGTCGCCGGCATTCAACTGCTCTGCTCCTGCTACCGCTTTGCTGTTGGATGTAACAAGGCAATGTGTTTGCGGCTCGGTGGCAACGCTACGTTTCTTCAATTCCTCGATGATCTAGGTTTTGCCCGGAATTTTATCTGCGACCACGGCAATGCAAACGAATGTCTCTGGACAGTGGTCAATTAGTCTCTATCCGGAAAATCCGCAGGGCATTCCCGGACGAAAACCCGCTTTCTATGCAGAAATTACAGTTTTAAGGAGATAAAACCATGAGTAAACGGGTGATGACCGTAGATGATTCGTCGACGGTGCGACAGGTGTTGCACATGACTCTTGAGGGGGCCGGTTATGAAGTCCTTCAGGCGGTTGATGGCGTCGATGCCTTGAAAAAACTGTCGACCGAAATAGTCGATATGCTGGTAACCGATCTGAATATGCCCAATATGGACGGGATTGCATTGATCAAACAAGTCCGCCGCAATCCAGGCAATCGCTTCATGCCGATTATCATGTTGACAACTGAGTCCCAGCCGGAGAAAAAACTGGAAGGCAAGTCGGCCGGAGCCTCAGGCTGGATTGTCAAACCGTTCAAGCCGGAACAGTTGCTGGCCGTTGTCCGCATGGTTTGTCCTGTATGAGCAGCCTGATTGATACCTTCAGGGATGAAGCCCTGGAACTGATTCTGGAGCTTGAGTCGGCCCTGCTTGAATTGGAAGAGTCTCCGCATGATGCGACCCAAATAGACCGGGTCTTCCGGGCACTACATACCCTCAAAGGCTCTGGCGGTCTGGCGGGGTTCGATGATGTCGCCGGCTTTTGTCATGAGGCGGAAACTGTTTTTGAGCTGGTTCGCTCCGGGGAACGACAGGTTGATCAAGAGCTGGTTTCTCTCACTTTGTCAGCCCAGGACCATCTTAAAGGGATGCTTCTCGCCGAATTTGGTGCTGACGCGGTTGACGATGAACAGACAGCAGAACTGGTCGCTGCTTTTCAGGCCCTTTTGCCCTTTCGTCAAGAGATAAGCAGTCACTCCATCGAAAGCATGACGGGTCATTCCAGCGACCAGGTAACTTATCGCATCCGCTTTCGCCCCGAGCCCAATCTTTTCCGGCAAGGCGTACAGCCGCAGTTTTTATTGAATGAGCTGACCCACCTTGGCGAAGCTATCGTGGTCGCCCAACTCGACGGAATCCCCCCTCTGGATGAACTCGACCCGGAAGAATGCAGGGTCTACTGGGATGTCCTGTTAACGACAGACCAGGATGAGAACGCCATTCGCGATGTCTTTATCTTTGTTGAAGAGAACTGCGAACTTGTGATCCAGCAGATCGATGATGGCAGCCGGCTTGATCAAGTCGAAGATTATAAGCGCCTCGGTGAAATCCTGGTTGAACGTGGCGACCTCACACCGAAGGATCTGGAAAAATATCTTAAAGAAAAAAAGCGCCTGGGAGAAGCCTTGATAGAAGAGGGTGCTGTTAACGGCAGCAAGATCCATTCGGCTCTGCTTGAACAGGAGCGTGTGCAGACACTGCGCCGGGAACGCAAGGCACACGATGCCATGGAAAGTATCCGGGTTAAGTCGGATCGTCTGGATAAACTGGTCAATTTGGTTGGCGAAATGGTGACTGTTCAGGCGCGGCTGTCACAGTTTTCCAGCGGTCGTGTCGATGCTGAATTGTTAAGTATTGCAGAAGAGGTGGAACGTTTAACCTGGGATCTGCGTGATCAGGTCCTGAGTATCCGCATGCTGCCGATTGGCGGCACCTTTAGCCGTTTCAAACGTCTGGTGCGTGATCTCGGTGCGGAACTTGACAAAGAAGTCATGCTGATTACTGACGGTGGAGAAACCGAGCTGGATAAAACGGTTATCGACCAGCTTAACGATCCCCTGGTGCATCTTGTACGCAACAGCATCGGCCATGGTATCGAGCCTGCAGGAGTCCGCAAGGCCATCGGCAAGCCTGGAAAGGGGCGCATTACTCTGTCTGCCCAGCATTCCGGAGCCTATGTGCTTCTGACTGTTGCCGACGATGGCGCTGGTCTTGACCTTGGAAGAATTAGGGCCAAAGCGATTGAGAAGGGTCTGATCAACGCTCAGGATGATCTGAGCGAACGTGAGATCTCCTCTTTGATTTTCGTGCCCGGTTTTTCTACTGCCGAGGAGGTCTCCAACGTCAGTGGCCGTGGGGTCGGTATGGATGTGGTCCGCCTGGCGATCGATGCTTTGCGCGGCAGTATTGAAGTGCACAGCGAGGCCGGGCAGGGTACAACTTTCATTATTAAATTGCCGCTGACCCTGGCGATTATTGATGGTTTGCTGATCGATATTGCAACCGAGCACTACATCCTGCCACTGTCCGCCGTTGAAGAATGTATTGAACTGTCACGAGCCGATGCAGAGCTTGCACACGGACGCAACCTGGTCAAGGTGCGTGGTGAAATCGTGCCGTATGTTCGTTTACGGGATGAATTCAATATCAACCATGACTGCCCCGAAATCGAGCAGGTGGTCATAGCCAACATAGAAGGACTGCGAATCGGTTTTGTTGTGGATCACGTGGTTGGCGAGCATCAGACCGTCATTAAAAATCTCGGTCGTATGTACCAGGATATTGCCGGTGTTTCCGGTGCGACCATCCTTGGCGACGGCCGAGTCGCCTTGATCCTCGATCTGCCGCAGTTAGCTGAGCGCGCCGAGAAACACGAAAAGAGCGCATTACACTAAGAGACAATCGAACGAACTATAAACCGGCTGTAAATTAGGCTAACTGCTGTTTGAGTAGAAGGAAACCGGCATGGAATACGGAGACAAGGTCACGATCAGAGATGGTTCCAAGGTTGATGGTTTTGTCGGGATTATCTACCGCCTTGAAGAGGGTAAGGCCCTTGTCCTGCTTGACAAGCAGGTTCTCTGGCCTGTGGACCAGCTTTGTTTGGAACCTGTAGATCGCAACAGCTGAATCCTGTCCTTAACAGGGTTTAAAAATGTGACTGTATTTGCAACGGCCCTTGCAGATTTTCTGCAAGGGCCATTGTGTGCCAGGACATTAAGCAATTGTCACATAAATGTGACATTGGAATGCTCGACATTGGGTTCTTGCTCCCAGGTTTTAAATAAATGATGCACATCCGGAAAATTTAACTGCTTGTAAACTCCTTGAATTTACGTGGGAATATCAGGTGAATCGTGTGGGTTCATTCAAATGGTTTGAATCAACCGTGTTTTTGGGTCGTTTGGCGCTTAAATTGCTGAGTCAGAAGTCTGTCGTTAATGCACCATAGCTGCAAGTATCGGTTGAGAGAGCGAGTAGAGCAGGTAAGAAATGACAGCTTACACGGGAGAAGAGTATGAAGATTTTTACTAAATTAATCGGAGCTTTCGGAATTGTTGCGGTGATCTGTGCCGTGGTCGGAGGGATAGGCTATTATGGAATAGTGCAAACCACTCAAAGCCTTGAAAAAGTTGGAGGAGTTAATTTGCCAGCTATTCAGGGGGTTGGCCTGGTTATGGAAGCAATGAACTCCATCAAATCGGCCGAGCGAACCATGATCCATTCCGGAATCACTGTTGCAGACCGCACACGTGAGGTCAACAATCTCAAGCCGCGTTGGGCGGAATTCGACGAAGGATGGCTTGAATATGATGGTTTGCCCAAAACCGCTGCCGAACAACAGTTGTGGCAAGCGGCGAAGTCTGCCAGAGATGAATGGCAGAAGGCCCATCAACAGATCGTCGAATTGGCCACCGGGGTACATCTTGACGATGTCGAAACGGTGGCCTCGGTGCTGGGACAACGTGAAGTCGATCATTATCGCTGGCGCAATGCTTTTGTCTATGAGGTTGGCAAAAACCAGCCATTTACCGGCCAACTTGACAGCAATATGTGCGCTTTCGGGCAATGGCTGAACAGTTACCAAACCGATGACCCTGGCTTTACTGCGATTCTGGCCAAATTTTCCGAGCCGCATGAAAAGTTGCATAGCCTTGGTCAACGAGCAAACCGCCTGATTGGTCAAGGTGACTTTACGGCGGTGCAAAACCTGGTCGATGTTGACCTTGCCCAGGTTTTCCCGGAAATGGAAGCCGTATTCAAAGAAGCAAAGGATTATGTCAGCGAGGAGATCGGTCATCTGGATCAGGCGACTGCCGTTGCTTTCGGATCCAGTCGGGCCGCCTTTAACTCCTTCATGACAACTCTTGATGAGCTGTCAGAAATGATTCGCAACGACGCGGATGCCGGACGATCATCCGCATCGGCGGCGGCATCGCGCAGCCAGTGGATTGCCATAGTCGCAGCCATTTTAGGTATTATTGTCGCAATGATGTTCGGCTTTTTCATTACCCGCAGCATTGTCCGCCCGCTGGCGGTAGCCGTTGACACGGCCCAGTCCATGGCTGTCGGTGATCTGACCATGGAGATCCAACAGAACAGCCGGGATGAAACTGGTCAGTTACTCGGTGCCA
>JAVVDT010000113.1:0-7579 GCA_032250875.1 Desulfuromonadales bacterium
CAGTACATTTTACAGGATAAAGATCGATATTTTCTATCTCGCGACATGACTGTTTGAAGAAATTTCAAAAATCTCCTCCGTGTCTTGGTGCCTTGGTGGCTAACCTCATCACGGTTCAATCAATCCTCAACCGACTCAAGCGCCCGCAACAAAACCACATAAGGGCTGATACTGGTCGGCGAGCTGGCCCGCAGCGCTTGAACCAGGCCAAGAAAATAATCGAGGCGTTGCCGCTTGGTGGCAAGGAATGCCGAGGTTCCCTGATCATCGGTTACAACGGTCCTGGTCAATTTGACAACCTGCTTGATAAATGCGCTGCGCAGACTGGCCAGAGCCATGCGGTCCCAACGATCGTGAGGAACGTATCCATCGAGACACGCCATCACCTCGGAGATATTCAGGCGCAGATGCAATTCACCCATGGTAGACGTAACCACCAGCAGGTCGGCTCCTGTCGACTCGGCAATATGGACAACGGGCAGGAATCCGACCAGATAACGGAAACTGGCCATTTCAATCGCCATCTCCTTGTTGAAGCCCTCGTCAACGAGAATCGAGGCAGCATCCTTGCAAACCTGCCATTCATCGTTCGGCAGCAGTTCCTTCAGGTGCATGCGAAAGGTTTTCAGTCGTAGCCGGTAGTTTTTGACGCAGCCTTCCTCAAGATGCATCGGCAGCCCCTGTTCAGCAACCTGACGACAAAGTCCTTCCAGAGCTTTTTCCAGACTGAGCAGCAGTTCGTATTGACGAGACGCGGGCATTTTGTTGTCGGAAGTCATGATTTGTTTGCGAATCGCGGCTCCATCGAGCACTTCATCGAAAACCAGGTAGGACGCGACACTTTCGACAATGGTCGCACCGGCCTGTCGGATCAGAGTATTGACAAAAGCACAACCGGCCTGATCAACCATGCGGTTGATGATCATCGTGGCAATAATCTCACGCCGCAAAGGGTGATCCTTGATATGTCGGCTGTGACGTTTCCGGATTTTTTCAGGAAAATATTGTTTCAAAAAGTTCTGCGCTGCTTCCTGGTCGGGCAGATCACTTTCCAGCAGGGCCTGATATAGCTGCATTTTGCTATATGCCAGAAGAATCGACAGTTCCGGTCGCTGGTACCCCTGGTTTCTGGTTGCAAGCTCCTTACGGGAAGGCAGTGATTCACCCTGGCGGTCAAGAAGCCCGGCATTTGTCAGCCGCTCTGACAGATCGATGAAAGGCTCGCTATCGGCCTTGCAACGCAACATGTCGAGAGACAGGCAGAGACTCTGCGTATAGTTGTTGGCCAGGACCTTGTCGCAGACATCATTCTCGACTTCCTGCATCTGCCGGTTGCGGGTGCGATCCGACTTGATCACATCTGCTTCGCGCAGAACCTGGAAGAATATTTTCAAATTGACTTCATGATCTGACGTATCAACCCCTGCTGAATTGTCGATCGCGTCGGTGTTAATCGCCCCCCCGGCCATGGCGTACTCAATGCGCGCCGCCTGGGTCAAACCGAGATTACCACCCTCACCGATGACCCTGGCCTTGACTTGCAAGGCATTCACGCGGACATTATCGTTAGCCCGGTCACCGACATCGGCGTTCTTTTCCAGGGAAGATTTGACGTAGGTACCGATACCGCCGTTCCAGAGCAGATCAACCTCGGCAACCAGTAGACGGCGGATCAACTCCTCACCTTCCATGGTAGCGTGACGGACGCCGAGCCACTTCCTCACAGCAGGCGAAAGGGGGATATCCTTGGATGATCTTTCCCAGATTCCTCCTCCCGCCGAGATCAGATCCGCGTTGTAATCGGACCAGCTCGACCTTGGCTTGTCGAACAGTCTTTTTCGCTCCCGCCAGGATCTCGCCGGATCCGGATCGGGGTCAAGGAAGATATGCTGATGATTGAACGCAGCCAGAAGACAAATATGTTTAGACAGCAGCATGCCATTGCCAAACACGTCGCCGCTCATGTCGCCGATACCGACCACGGTAAAATCTTCTTTCTGAATGTCTTTTGCCAACTCACGAAAATGCCGTTTAACGCACTCCCATGCGCCGCGTGCTGTAATGCCCAGTTTCTTGTGGTCATAGCCAACCGATCCACCGCTGGCAAAAGCATCCCCCAGCCAGAAGTTGTATGCAAGGCTGACGCTGTTCGCGGTATCCGGCAGATGTGCGGTGCCCTTGTCGGCTGCAACCACCAGGTAAGGGTCTTCATCATCATAGACAACAACACCTTTTGGTCTTTTGATATGTCCGGCGATCCGGTTGTCCACCAGATCAAGAAGACCTCGCATCAGGGTAATATAAGCCTGGCGGGAAAGCTCTGCTCCTTCTTCACGAGTGCTAAAAGGCGTTTTGACTACGAAGCCGCCCTTGGAGCCGACCGGGACAATCAGGGCGTTCTTGGTCATCTGGGTTTTCATCAGGCCGAGAACCTCGGTACGAAAGTCGTCCGGGCGATCCGACCAGCGAATACCGCCACGGGCGACCTTGCCGCCGCGCAGGTGAATTCCTTCCATGGTCGCGGAATGGACATAGGTTTCGTACATCGGTCGAGGAAACGGCATATCAATGATGCCGATGGCGCTGATTTTGAATGAAAGAAAATAATCGGGATCGTCGCGCCGCAGGAAAAAGTTGGTGCGGATCGTCGAATCGATGAGGTTGAAGACGCTGCGCAGAATACGGTCTTCATTAATATCGCCAATCTGGTTGAGTACCTCTGACAGCTCCATGCGGATCGGCATGAGCGCCTCTTCCTCGCGTCGCAGCGGATCCTGCCATGCCGGATTCGGCTGGAAACGCGCTTCAAAGTAACGATAAAGAAGCAATGCAGCCTGCGGGTTGTTGATCAGCGCAAAGGCAACGCGGCGCTTGGTAAACGGATTACCCAACTGGAAGTAATAATTGCGGTAGGCCCTGAAAACATCGATCTCCTGCCAATCGAGACCCGTCAGCACCATCAGGCGATTGAGATAATCATCCTCAATACTGCCGTTGCGCAGACCAACGAGTAGTTTCAGCAACTTGTCGCGTTGGGTCGCGAGCGGTTTTGCTTCAGGATGATGACTGCGAACCGTAAAGCTTTTCACATAGACAAAGCGCTCTTCGATCTCAACATTAAAATCAACCTCATCAATAACCGTCAAATTGAGGTTTTCAAGAAACGGCATCAATTCATTGAGATAGCTTTCCTTGAGGCTGTAGAACTGCAGGCGATAAAACTCTTGCTGCTCTTTAAAAGGCCCCCAGAGATCGAAGCTCTCTTCGCCGCTTTTGAGTACCTGTTCGATAACACGCACATCCCTGACAGCAAAACGGGGATGAATCAAATCCTTGTATTCATGCGGAAAAGCGTTGGCATATCGATGCCACAACAAGCTGTCGCCGCCGGCCGTGGCTCCCCGCAAAAGCAGTAGTCGCAGTTTTTCGTCCCAGGGTCGTGACAGGTCCGTCAGCACCTTTTCCAGGGCATCGATGTCGATTCTGATACGATCGCTGTTTGGCACAACACGGAAATGCAAACTGGCATAGTCGGAGTAAAAATGGATCACCCGCGAAGACACATGCTCGGCAGAGAGGAAACGGCCGAGGTAGGACTCCATGCGCCGAACCGAATCTCGATTGTAATAGTCACGAGGCATTATGACCAGAAGCGTCATTCCACGCAGACTGAGACTGCGCGTCACCACCAGCTTAACCGACTGTTGGCGCTGCAGAGAGACAAAGGACTGCACCAGCCTGTCGAGTTCTTCTTCGGAAAGGAAGAACATCTCCACCTTCGGGAAGGTATTGAAGATTTCGACAACCTTGCGATAATCGTAACTGTCGGTCTGTACATGCTGGCGCGTTAATGCCGATAAGAGCTTAGCTTTCAGCGATGGGACATTGACAGCCAGTTCATTGATGCTTTTTTGCGAAAACAGACCGACAAAGAGATGTTCAAGCCTGCTGTCGGTTTTGCCGGATTCACGGAAGCCAAGATAGATGAGGTTGTCTTTTTGATAAATAGGGCTTTCTTCGTCAAGAGCATCGACGACCAGGGGGTTTTTACGTGCAAACAGATCTTTTGCCACGGCCGTCAACTGCAGCGATTCCCGAGAGCCTTTGCCCCTGGAAACAAGCGACTGTGGCAGCCAACCGACAGGTACCTCTGCCAGGCGGCTGCTGATTTCAGCATTTTTTGCTACGGAAACTTCAACCGCGGCATAGCCGAAGCAGGCAAAATTATCTTCCAGCAGCCATGCGATAAAATCTTTCTGATCCTGATTTTCAGCTATCTGTTCAAGTGTTTGGAGTTTTTCCTCAAGTTGTTTACGCTGACGACCAGCTGTCTGCGCGACCGTGAGAACCCTGCGAACATCCTCTTCGATCGTTGCCGTATTTAGGTCGCGTATCCCATCAAACTTAACCAGCATAAACGATTCACGGGTTCCTTCTGCTGTTTTTTCGCCCAGCGATGTCAGAAGGCCCTTGTCGCGCTGGACAGTGAGAATCGGGTGAGAAATGACAGTGGCACGCTGCGGTAGATGCTGCAGGACGTTTTTCAGTGACTCGACCAGGAAAGGCACATCCGGTGTATTGACCAGAAGAAATGATGAGTTGGAGTTTTCCGGCTGGAAAAGAGCAATCTTGACCTCTTCATCGCGATAGCGAATAAAATCGAGAAAGACTTGCAATCGTTTCAGCAATTCCTTGCTGTTAAGCTTGAGTAGAGCGTGGGAATGGCTGTAGACCAGGAGGGCATCGACAAGCGCCAGCAGCGCCTCCGCATCGTCTTGCGAGGCCGAAGACTTCAGGTGACGATGAATTTCGGCAATTCTCGCCTGGTGTACTTTGGTGAAACTTTTACCGCGTGCTTCAATGATGAGCTCCATGGGCTACCTCTTAGACGCTGGTTAAATATGCGATAAAATTTGATGGCGTCGCCATCTTGTGCTTTTTTTACAAGGACATCAAGTCCAGGAGTTGTCGGACCAATTTCCGAAGTCTTTGGATTGACACAAGTCTAGGAGATGGTCGTTATATTTCAACCCCGGAAATTAAAATACTTGGTTATCTACAAAACTCCAGTTGACAGCTATATGAGAGAACTCAAGTCGCAAAAACAGCAAAGGGTTAATTGGCCGCAGATACAATCTGATAAGGGCTGATAGGTCAAAAGCCAAAGGCCAAAGACCAAAGACTTATGGTTAAAATCTTTCAGTCAGAAGCAAAACATTAATGATTTGATTCAAAAGTTTATCCGATGTTATCAGATTTGATCAGCGGCCAATGTCTTTTGCTTTTCTGCTTCTCAGTAGCCAATCTGAGTCTTACTTGAGTAAAGGAGATAACCAGATAAAACTTATCATTGCAATCTGTTGTCCAGTATTACGATCTCCGCAGCCTGGCGCAGTTCGGCAACCCATTCACTCAGGAGCCTTGCGCCCTGTGCCTTCCTGAGAAAGGTGATTATTTTGCAGCGAGCCTCATCAAGGGTGGGTGGTGACGGAATTTCGTGGGATGTCACCTTGATAAGATGATAGCCGAAGGGGGTTTTTACAGGCTCACCGACTTCGCCGACGATTTGGCTGAAGGCCGCATCGGCAAAAGTCTGATCAACGTCCTCACGCCGGATGAAACCGAGATCACCGCCTCCCGGAGCGCTGCTGCAGACTGACTGCGACCGGGCAGTTTCAGCAAAGCCCTCCTGCTCAGCCTTTATCTTGAGAGCTTTGGCATGCCGCAGTGCTTTGTCTGGGTCATCCGCCTCAAGGGGAACCAGGATATGACTGGCTCGCACCCGCTCATGCTCGCGCAATTTCTCGGGATAGGCCGAAAAAAAATGCCTGACCTCTTCTTCGTCTGGATCTTCCAGCAACTCAAGCTTACCTGCCGACATCAGATCTACCGTCACATCTTTGCGTACCATTCTGAGAAAGGACGCTTCATTCATGCCTCGTTCAGCCAGACGCTTCCAGAAATCAGCCGGATTGCCCATCATGCGCAGAATCCTGGTAGACTCCTCCTCTACAGCCGCATCGTCAGCCACGATTCCTTCTGCAAGCGCTGCCTGAAAAATCAGTTCTCGGGCAATGAGCCTTTCCAGTGCCATGGCTCGCAGCTCGGCATGTGATTCCTGTGGCACATCATCAAGGGTGGTGCGAAAATGTTCCTGTGCCAGGCTCTGCATGGCAGCGCTGAGGGCCTTGATATCAATCGGCGAACCATTGACGGTTGCTATCGGTTGCTCCATCACTGATCTCCCAAAAGGTATGAACTTAAGATATTGGCCAGAGTGCCGAATTCTTCAATTTTAAGCGTTTCACCACGTCGACCGGGATCAATACCTGCCTCTGAAAAAGCCGGATCAATCTGATCTGCGGCCCACCCGCTGCCAAGCAGGCTGTTGCGCAAAGTTTTGCGTCGCTGGGCAAAAGCGCCCTTCACCAGTTTCCGATACAAGAACTCATCATGCAGCGTCAGGCGCGGTTTCGAGAGCGGCTGCAGGCTGAGAACCACTGAATCAACTTTTGGTGGCGGATGAAAAGCTCCCGGTGGAACCTTGACCACCCGGCTGATTTCAAACCAGGGCTGGATTAAAGCGCTGAGAATGCCGTAATCGCGCGTTCCTTCTTCCGCCAGCAGACGATCGCCGACTTCTTTCTGGAACATAAGCACCAGCCGGCCGAAAGCCGTGCGGTGATCAAGAACTTTAAACAGGATTTGACTGGAGATGTTGTAAGGCAGATTGGCAATCAGTTTATAGGGCGGGTTCGGTAATAATTCATCCCAGTCAAGGCGCAGCACATCGCCGATGACAACTTCAAGATTCTGCTCATCGCCAGCCTGTAATGCTGCGCCGAGGTCACGATCGATCTCAACCGCCAGCACCGGCAGACCTTTTGCCAGCAGTCTCCTGGTCAATGCACCCAGACCCGGCCCGATTTCCAGGATACGGTCATTCTCCTGAAAATCAGCGGCGGCAACAATACGATCCAGAACATGTTGATCGCGCAGAAAATTCTGGCCGAAACGTTTTCTGGGTCGATGATTGTTCATGATATGCGGACCAGGTAACGAGAAAGGATGAAAGCTTCAATCGTGACATCCCGTAAAGGTTCGCCACCAATATGTGCCAGAGAAGAATATGCAGATCTTTGAGATTTTATCATGAGTCGTCGCGGCTTCCGCGTCCTGTGTCCCGTTTTTTAACTTTCTTGCGCCAATGCCGGCGTGGCCAGCGGGGTACGCGCCAGTTTTTGATGACCGGCAGTATGCGCAGGGTCAGAAAATAAGCGAGTGAACCAAGGATGAGCCCGGCAAGGATTCCGCCAACCCATAATGGCGACAGGACATGCCAACCAAGATCCGTGTATGCTTTCAAGGTGAATTCCTGCGGTAAACGGGCTCGTTCCAGATTAAGCAGGAGCCGCCCCATCTCATATTCGATGGCATAGATAAACGGTGCTGTCACCGGGTTGGTTATCCACACGCCAAGGATTGCTGCAAGACGATTTTCACGCAACAGATAAGCCAGAAAAAGGGCGATGACCATCTGGAAGCCAAAGGTGGGAGTCATACCGATGAAGATGCCGAG
>JAVVDT010000114.1:0-7385 GCA_032250875.1 Desulfuromonadales bacterium
CGACAGCGTGAGCTTGGCGCTGACGGCGGTGTGGTTCTCGAGGGCCGTGATATCGGCACGGTCGTGTTCCCGGACGCGGATGTGAAGTTTTTTCTCAAGGCCTCGCCAGAGGTGCGTGGACAAAGGCGTTTTCTGGAGCTTCAGGCAAAAGGTGTTGCCGTTGAATTGGCACGCACTGTCGCCGAGGTTGAGGCGCGTGATGCCGCAGACACCAATCGAACGACTTCACCTTTAAGGCAGGCTGAGGATGCGGTCGTTATCGATACCACGGAAATGGATATCTCTCAGGTTCTGGAATGCATGTTCACGGTCATTGCCAATCGCTGCCGTTGCCGCGAACAAAAGATCCCGGATTAAAAAAATGGAAATTGTTCTCGCTACCAGTGCCGGTTTCTGTTTCGGTGTCAGACGCGCCACCCAGATGGCTTTCGAAGCTGCCGCCGAACATGAACACATCTGCTCCCTTGGCCCGGTCATTCATTCGCCGCAAGTCGTCAAGCGTTTGGCTGAGCAGGGAGTTACTGTCGTCACTGACGTGGAGGACACCCCGCCAGGATCCGTCATCGTACGTTCCCACGGTGTGACCCTGGAGGAGATGAGCAGGATCCAGGAAAAAAACCTGAAGATTGTCGATGCGACCTGCCCATTCGTCAAAAAGGCTCAGGAGTATGCGGCCGGTCTCAGCGAGGAGGGTTATACGGTTGTTATCGTCGGCGAGATGGAGCATCCCGAAGTTCAGGGGATTGTTTCCTATTCCGGCGAAACCGTCGTGCACGTTGTTGCCGATGCCGAACAGGCTCATGCCCTGCCGCGCATGAAGAAGGTCGGCATCGTGGCACAAACCACCCAACTTTATGAAAATCTGAAGGATATTATGGATGTATGCCTGGCAAAAAGCCAGGAGCTGCGCGTTTTTAATACGATCTGTGATGCAACCTCTGTACGCCAGAACGAGGCTCGGGAGATTGCCCGATCGGTAGATTTGATGTTTGTAATCGGTGGGCATGCCAGTGCCAATACCTCGCGACTGGCAAGAATCTGCCGGGAAATACAGCCGCAAACCTGGCATATTGAGACGACCGAAGAAATCCAGCCGGAGTGGTTTGACGGTGTGGCTAAAGTGGGCGTGACGGCAGGCGCATCGACTCCGCGCTGGCTGATTGATGACGTAATTGCGAGGATTGCTGAGCTGGGAAAATAATAGTTTGAGTTTCCTGAGTGCTTATGATATCTTCCCGAACCATGGCCTAAGAGCCATACCACCGTTTTTACGGTGGAAATTGTTAGGGGGTAACGAGTTAATGGCGGAAAGTAACGACAAATTCAACGACGAAACAGAAGAAATGGACAACGAAGAAGGGATGGACATGGAGCAATCCTTTGAGTCCATGTTTGAAGACAGCATGCAAGAACTGAATGTTGGCGATGTTGTCCTTGGTACGGTCGTGCAAGTCACGGATGATCACGTAGTAGTCGATGTCGGCTACAAGTCGGAAGGGGTGATTCCGCTTGCCGAGTTCAAAGATGAAGAAGGCAAGATCGATGTAAAAGTCGGCGATGAGGTTGATGTCCTCTTTGAACGTCGCGAAAACGATAGTGGACAGATCGGGCTCTCCAAGGAAAAAGCCGATCGCCAGAAGATCTGGGGTTCTCTCGAAGAGGGTGCTGTGGTCGAAGGCAGGATTGTCGGGCGCATTAAAGGCGGCTTGACCGTCGACATTGGTATCAATGCTTTTCTTCCCGGCTCTCAAGTCGATCTTCGCCCGGTCCGCAACCTTGAAAAGCTGCTCGGCGCGACTTTCGATTTTAAAATTATCAAGCTCAACAAGCGGCGCGGCAACATCGTGCTTTCCCGGCGGGTGCTTCTCGAAGAACAACGAGAAAACATGCGGTCCGATACCCTGGAAACGCTTACCGAAGGGCAGGTTGTCGAGGGTATCGTCAAGAATCTGACCGACTACGGCTCCTTTATCGACCTCGGTGGTATCGATGGCCTGCTGCACATTACGGATATGTCCTGGGGACGAGTCAATCATCCCTCAGATGTGCTTTCTGTCGGTGAAAAGATCAATGTCAAGATCCTTAAATATGACCGTGAACGCGAGCGCGTCTCACTTGGTCTGAAGCAGATCACGCCCGACCCATGGCTGGAAGTCGAAAATAGTTATCCGGTTGGTGCCAAGGTCAAGGGCAAGGTTGTCAGCCTCACTGATTATGGCGCATTTATTGAGTTGGAAGATGGCGTTGAAGGTTTGATTCATGTCTCCGAGATGAGCTGGACCAAGCGCATCAAACATCCCAACAAACTTCTTACTGTTGGTGATGAGGTTGAAACCCTGGTGCTGGCGCTGGATATTCCCAATCGTCGCATCTCTCTTGGTCTCAAGCAGATTGAACCGAATCCCTGGGAAGTGATCGGCGAGAAATTCCCGATCGGTACGATTATTGAGGGTCAAGTCAAGAACATTACCGATTTCGGCGTTTTTGTCGGTGTCGATGAAGGCATCGACGGCCTGGTGCATATCTCTGATCTTTCATGGACCAAACGCGTCAAACACCCTTCCGAATTATTCAAAAAGGGCGATACGGTCAAGGCCGTTGTGCTGAATATAGACCGTGAGAATGAACGCTTCTCTCTCGGCCTCAAACAGTTGACTCCTGATCCTTGGGAAGCGATTCCAGTCAAGTACGCTCCCGGAACTATTGTGCGCGGCAAGGCAACTTCGGTCACTGATTTCGGTGTCTTCCTGGAGATCGAAGAAGGCATCGAAGGCTTGATCCATGTCTCGGAGCTGAGCCAGGAAAAAGTGGAAAGCCCTAAGGACTTTGCCAATGTTGGCGATGAGTTTGAAGCTGTTGTACTGAATGTCGACACTTCTGATCGCAAGATTGCACTTTCTGTCAAGCAGTTGACTCATCACAAAGAGAAGGCTGAAGTACAGGAATTCCTCGGAGCACAGAAGCAGGCAACCTCAAATCTCGGTGCCCTTCTGCAGGGTGCTATGGATCGCAACGGCGAAGAGCCTGTCGAATAAGCCTGTCAACAACCAGTAGCGCGTTTCCATGGAAGAATGGAAACGCGCTTTTTTTTGGAAAACCATGAAGAAACGACCGTTTCTACTGGCTTCGGCCCTGTTGGCAGGCCTCTTTGTTTTTTTTCTGGCTCTGGCCGTGACTGTCGCCAGCTTCATTGGTCGCCCTGCCAGTTTCGCTCTTGGCGATAAAATCGGTGTCATTGAAGTCTACGGGATTATTGCTGATTCAAGGCAGATAATTGAGCAGCTCCATGATTTCCGTGACAACGACAGCATAAAAGCTCTGGTTTTACGCATCGATTCTCCCGGAGGGGGAGTCGCTCCCTCACAGGAGATTCATGACGAGGTTAAGGCTGTTGACGCTATAAAACCTGTTGTTGTTTCCATGGGTTCCGTCGCCGCATCCGGTGGTTACTATATTGCGGCACCTGCTCGTAAGATCCTTGCCAATCCTGGAACGATTGTCGGCAGTATCGGCGTTATTATGGAGTTCACCAATTTCCAGGAGCTGCTGGACAAGATTGGTCTGAACAGCGTCGTTGTCAAGAGCGGCGAATACAAGGACATCGGATCGCCAACACGAGACATGACTGCTGCAGAGCGCGAGATCATTCAGAACCTGATCGATGACGTTCACAGTCAATTCGTAGCATCGGTTGCAGAAGGTCGCGACATTGATGAAGCGATTGTCCGTTCCATAGCTGATGGTCGTGTCTTCTCAGGCCGCAAAGCCATGGAGCTGGGTTTGGTTGATGGGATGGGTAACCTGGAAGCTGCCATCAAGCAAGCTGCAGAACTGGCTGGTATCGATGGCAAGCCGACAATCGTCTATCCACCTGGCAAAAAGCCAAGGTTTATCGATCTGTTTATCGAAGAAACTTTGAACCGACTTCAGTTTGCACTACAGAAACAACGCTCAGTTGGTTTGCAATATCTTTGGCGGGAATTTAATTAGTTTTCCTCCGGGGACAGCCCTTTTTCGCAACTCGGCGTCAATTTGCTGACTTGATTGACCTTGCAAAAGTTGCTTGTTTCCAGATCGAAAACAGCATTTGTGCCATCCCGAATTTCCGGATGGAGACTAATCAGGAGGTTTGACATGACGAAAAGTGAACTGGTTGAACAGCTGACAATTGATAATGACGCTCTCAGCAAACGTGAAGCTGAACTGATTGTCAATTCCATTTTTAACAGTATCGGTCAGGCTCTCGTTGGAGGCGACCGGGTAGAAATCCGGGGGTTTGGTTCTTTTACCGTGCGTGAGCGTGATGCGCGCGAGGCGCGTAATCCGAAAAGTGGTGATATCGTGCGCATCTCGGCCAAGAAGACCCCGTTTTTCAAAACCGGGAAAGAGTTGCGTGAACGGGTCAATGTACCGTAAGTTATCTCATTGCTGGAACTCTGCCATTGATAAACAATAACGAATGAGGCCCCGCTTAGCTAAGCGGGGCCTCATTCGTTATGGTTTCAGCTGCTCACAGATTTCCTGAGTTTTGTTTTAAAGCAACCTCCGGAATACCGACGCTTACCCCTTAGAGAGAACCTGTTGATCCGAATGTACCCAGTATGGGCGTTTCAGGCGTCCCGCTCTAGGGCGGGCTTGCTCACCACAACCCGACTCCAGGCAAGAAAGGGTTCAGTTGGTCAGCACATAGGAATATGTCGCGCATTCCAGAGGTTGTCAAAGATCTTGGTGATGCTTAACTCTCATGCTAGCATAGAGTCTTATTCTGTCAATAGATGCCCTGATATTTCTCTAAATGTTGCTTTATTCGAATCCAACAAGTACTAAATTCAAAACAGAGCTTTTTTGCATGACAAATCCTGACAGGTCTCCCGGCCCGGGTGCTTATCGATTTACGGTATCAGAGCGGTCCGCCGGATTACGCCTCGACCAGTACCTGGCTGAATGCAGTGACAAATTTTCGCGAAGTTTGGCTAAACGCCTGATCGCTCTTGGCGGTGTTCATCTTGCGGGTAGAAGAATGCATCGCTGCAGTCAAACCGTTGCGGCCGGTGACAGCGTCGAGGTGTTTATCGACAGTCAGCCCCTGGAGCCGTTGAAACTGGATAAAAGGCATATCCTGTATCGTGATCAGGATCTGATTGTTCTTGATAAACCGGCGGGGATGGCAACGCAACCCGCCCCGTCACGCTATCAGGGCACGGTCTATGCTGAGTTGCAGAATCTGCTCACTGATCCTCAACGCAAAGGTTATCGCCCGAGCATCGGTATGGTGCAGCGTCTGGATCGGGATACGTCAGGTGTTATGGTATTCTCGATTCATCAAAGAGCACACAAAACGATGACCGAAGCCTTTCAGGGGCGCGATATTGGCAAAGTTTACTGGGCATTGGTTGCGGGACGGCCACAAGAGGAGCTAGGGACGTTCCGTTCCCTGCTGGCGCGGCGTCGATCGACCAACCTGATGGTGTCTGTTGCACGAGGCGGTAAACCGGCAGAAACTCATTATCGCCTTCTTTGGACCGTGGGGCAGGTCAGCCTGGTCGAAGTCCAATTGATAACCGGCCGATCTCATCAGATTCGCGCACATTTCTCTGAAGCCGGTTTGCCCTTGTTGGGAGATATCGCTTATGGTGGACCACAAATGACGAATCATCTTGAGATCCCCCGCCAGATGCTGCATTCCAGGCAACTCTCTTTCCGCCATCCGGTTACCGGTGAAAAAATGCTATTTACCGCGCCTCTGCCGGGCGATTTTTCTACAGTTCTGAAGCATGTGGATGTCTCCTTGAATGACACCGATGTATAAGGTAATGTAACCATCGTTATGCTAACTTTTCCTGAAATTGATCCGGTTATTTTTCGCATCGGACCGTTGTCGGTACGCTGGTACGGCTTGATGTATCTGCTCGGCTTCGGCGCGGCCTACCTGCTTATCAGGCACCTGTCACGTTTACGTAATCTTGACTTGTCCAGGGATGGCGTCTCCGATCTGCTCTTTTACGGCGTGCTCGGCGTTGTCCTTGGTGGCCGCCTTGGTTATGTCCTCTTCTATAACCCGCTGCAATATCTTTCGCGCCCACTGGAAGTTTTCGCTGTCTGGCAGGGTGGCATGAGCTTTCACGGTGGCTTGCTCGGAGTCATCATTGCGGTGGTGGTCTTTTGCCGGCGCAGAAAGCTGCCGATACTACTGACCGGAGATATCCTGGCCACATCCGCAACCATCGGCCTTGGCCTGGGCCGGATCGGTAATTTTATTAATGGAGAATTGTGGGGCAGGACGACCGATCTGCCCTGGGGAATGATTTTCCCCGGTGGCGGTCCTCTGCCCAGGCATCCCAGTCAGCTTTATGAAGCTGCCCTGGAAGGCCTTTTGCTGTTTATCATCCTTTATTCCCTGCATCGGCTCAGGGTTGCCGAAGGTATTCCGTTTTTCTGCTTTTTTATAGGTTACGGCCTGTTTCGCTTTCTGATTGAGTTTGTCCGTCAACCGGATGCGCATCTCGGTTTTCTCTGGGGAGGGGCAACCATGGGGCAACTGCTTTCCTTGCCGATGATTCTCTTCGGCTTGGCAGGGTGTTTCTACCTTTATCGGCAAAGAGGCACACAATGAACGGCATCAAAGGTATTGTTTTCGACTGTGATGGCGTGCTGTTCGAAAGCCGTACAGCCAATCTGGCATATTACAATACTGTTCTGCATCTTTTGGGTGAAGCCCCGGTTGAAGAATCCGACCATGTCAGAGCACATCTCTGTCACACGGCAGCAAGTCCGCAGGTCTTTATGCAACTCCTTGGCGAGGAACACACAGCTGAGGCTCTCGCCGTGGCAGCCGGCCTTGATTATCGGCAGTTTATTCCCTACATGACACCTGAACCAGGCATTGTGGAGGCCTTGACGCAATTGGCCGGTTCTTACCCGCTAGCGGTTGCGACCAATCGCGGCTACAGTATGTCGAGTATCCTCGAGCATTTCGGTTTGAGCAATTTTTTCCAGGCAGTTGTCACCAGTCGAGATGTCGTGAATCCCAAACCGGCACCGGACATGCTGTATGAAGCCGCCAGGCGTCTTCAGCATGAGCCTCGCGAACTTCTCTTTATTGGCGACTCGGAACTGGACCAGGCTGCGGCACGCCAGGCCGGAATGCCCTTTGCCATATATCATGGTGACTTGCAGGCTGATGTACGTCTGCAACATCACGGAGAGCTGCTGGGGCTATTTATCAATGAAGTGGTGTGTGGCGTGTAGTCAACGGTTCGTTAACAGGGAGTGCCTGAAGGGTCGAAGGTTTGCCTCGTAAATCGCTCCTCTAGCAGCCTGTCGGACTATCCATGAGCCGGCTGCAAATCCGGCTGTTTGGCCCATATTTCAGCTCCTTTTTGGTC
>JAVVDT010000115.1:0-7381 GCA_032250875.1 Desulfuromonadales bacterium
AGGACCACTGTGCTTGCCCCTCAGGCGGTTCGCTGCAACTGAGCGCGACAAGGTGAGCCTCGAAATCACCGTCGGCCTTGCGCTCATAGATCCGTTCCCCTTTATGGCCGTTAAGGGCAATGTCGAAACCTTCTTCTACAAATCGTTGCTTGACACGATGTATCTTCATCGCGCTGACCTTTAATACCTGGGCGATTTCCTGTTCCCCCAACGTTCTCGGCTTGGAGGCATCCTCGTCGTAATTGAGAAGGATCAAAGCATTGAGCACTTTCTGGGAATCGTGCTTGCCCTTGGCCACAATGTCTTCTAATTCGTCACGTTCAGCTTGGCTCAGTGAAAACCGGTACTTGATCTTGGGCATGGTCGTCTCCGTTTTTGCTGACCATACCCTTTTTTAACTAACATATCAAGCGTGACATGACACTAGTATCGATCCTGATGAAGATGGTCCACTGATCGCACAAACCAAATTACATCACTTCAACAACGCTGACTGTATTCAGTGCCACAAGCATTCCGATGGCTTTAAACCCTCGTGCGTGGATTGCCATGCCAACCCACCGGCATGGCAGAGTCACGGCAGACATTTTTATCCAGACGTAACGTCCAACATACCGACCTGCGCCACTTGTCATGAAAGCTCCATTCATCTGAACGCGCTTTCAGAAATACGCTTCGACAACAGCGACTGGATGGTGTCAGGAGGTAGCTATGACGGATCTGAACCGAGTCGTTATACGGTCGAGACCGGATACAATTCAACGACTCCAGCTTATGGCAGCTGCGATAATATTTACTGTCATTCGAACGCCCAAACGGACGGCGGAGGCTGGCCACCACAGATCATGACCACACCGACCTGGGGCGACAGCAACCTAGCGACCTGTGGCTTCTGCCATAAAAGCGGAGTCCACAATGACACCGGCCCGCAGATCGACAGTGGCAGCCATACGGCCCATCTGGCTTATGGTTTCACTACCATGAACACACCGGTGAACCCCATCAAATGTACCGCTTGCCACTCGGTCAACATGATCCCTCCCAAGGCCGGCCCCCCCGCATTCAACTGTAGCGGTTGCCATTCAACGCACGAACCTGATCTCATCTTCCCACTTTTTCGGGCCATGCATGTTGATGGAGAAGTAACGGTCAACCTGCATCCATTTTTCGGCACCGGAACATACAATGGGACTCCTGCACCTGGTGACGGCTACGGAAGCTGTTCAAACCTGTACTGCCACAGTGACGGAACTTCCCTCGTAACGTCTGTTATCACTGACAACACTGCTCCAGACTGGGGGGGCAACAGCTTGGCATGCAACTCCTGCCATGATTATGGGCCGAGCTACGAAAACGGCTCGCCAAAAGCGAACAGTCATACGGCACACCTTGCACAATCATTTACATGTGATCAGTGCCATTTCACAACCACCAACAATGGCACCACGATCACCAGCAGGGACACTCATGTAAATCTTGCATACGATGTAGATTCTGGGAATGGTGTTTCTTTCACCTATGCGTTCAATGCTGGAACCGGAACCTGCAGCAACATCACCTGCCACGGCAACACCGATGCTGACTGGGGGGGAACCAGTTGCCTTGGCTGTCACAGCGTCGCCCAGGGGACTCGTGCTGCTGTCGGTGGGCAATTCTCATCCAATTCCCACCATGTCCAGGGGGTGCAGGTCACGGATGCTCACTGTTACAATTGTCATTGGGAAGCGAACAGCGATGGCTCCATTTCTACAGCGTATCATGGCGGAACTAAAGCGGCCGGAGCACCCGTTGATCTGGTGATTTACGGGGCCGGAGCTCGCCCTCTCGCCTATACCGAGGGGGTTACCGTTGTCCGTTACACCGCCAACGGCTCACGCAGCGAGATCGCCCAGATCAACGATCACTGCATCGGCTGCCACAGCGATCAGAACAACGCCACGCTGCCGTTTGGCGACGGCAAGACTCCAAAACAGTATGCCTGGGATGACACGAGCGTAGCCAGCCGGTATAGCCAGTCGGGGACGACCGGCCTCGGCAAATATCCAACAGTTGTTAATGCCGCCCAGAAAATTCAGACTAAGGCGTATTCGGCGCACGGCAACGCGACGGGTAACCAGGGCGGGTGGTCATCAGGTTTGGCACCTGTGGGCACGGGTGTTGATGGTGTCTTGCCGAATACCCGTAATGGCACGGTCAACGTCGCTTGCTACGATTGTCACAACTCCCATGGCTCAAATGTGACCGGGAAGACGACCAGTTACACAAGTGCCACCGTTAATGGCGGACTGATCAAAGAGACACAGGCTGGCAAAGGTGGATACAATGCGACCTACACGCCTGTTGCTGGTGGAACTGAAGCGGACAAAAATCAACATAATCCTGGTGCCAGTCTCTGTTTTGACTGCCATTTGAACGCAAGTGACGGTGCCTCCCACCCTTGGGGGTATCAGTCAACTTTTGGAGCTACGGAAAAGATCCTCGGCTATTTTGATGCACCTGATTTTTCCACAGTCGGTTCAGGATCCCAGGGGCGTTTCCCCTACAAAAGTAACACCGGGCATATGGGTGGACATTTCGGGGCTTCGGATACTCTGCAGTCCCCGGTATCCGAGGAGAACGAAATTGCTGGTCTTTGCACCCCTTGTCACGATCCGCACGGCGTCAGCCCCACACTCGATGACGTCAGCACCACACTCGTTGACGAGCAGCAGTACGGGGTTCCCCTTCTCAAAGGCACCTGGTTGAGTTCACCGTATAAAGAGGATGTTGCCCCGGCAAGCAGTGGCTCGCAGACCGCTGCTCCCCAAGGAACTCCCCGCGATTATCACCTTGACCAGAACACCTTCGGTGGGCACATCATGCAGTTGCTGCTGCCAACCGCAGGTATCACTCAGACCGAATCACAGTTTGCCGGGTTATGCCTGAAATGCCATCCAAAAGAAAGCCTTACCGATGGCGTCACTCACACCTGGAAAAGCAAAGACCGGGTTCACGAATCGGTAAAGGGATGGAAAACGTCTCCAGGTACAGCCAAACACAAGTACTCATGTTCGAAGTGTCATTCGCCTCACGGCGGTACGGGACTTCCCCGTCTGATGATGACCAATTGTTTGGATTGGACGCACAAGGGCAGGGTGGCTTCAGGTACTCCGATCATCCAGAACGCTTATAGTGAGGTAGGCGGAGGTGGAGGGAACCATCCAGGCACTTATGATTATGACGACCAATGGTATGAAGACAACCACTGGGAACCTCGCCAGGCTTCTCTGACCGCAAGCTGCCACGAGGGAAACAGCGGGATCTGGTCCGACCAGCGTTGGAACCAGGTGACCCCATGGAGTGATGCGCCAACTCTCACGATAACCTCTGCGCCAGTCGCTCAAAATTTTACTGATTATCCATCTAATCCTGAAGTTAAGGCGACGGTTAGCTGGGGGACCAACCTGCTCAGCGACAGTACCGTGGATTTCGGCTTGACGACCAGTTATGACAAAACAGCTTCCAGTAGTACCCCGACAAGCAGCCACACGGTGGCACTTGTCGGCATGGAAAACCACAACACTTACCACTATCAGGTCCGTTCGAGTACTTACGCTGGCCAAGTGGTTGCTTCTGGTGACCGGACATTCAACATCAATGTTGGCCCGAATCAACCCACACGCGTTGACAGGCTCAACAAGAGTTGTCCCGGTGGCGGCTGTTCGGTGACAGTCGCGTGGAATCCCACAACAGATCCCGATAACGGAACGGTCTGGTACGAAATCGAGTACGATACCAGTGTCACTTTTGCCAGCGCTAACAAAGAGACAACCGGTTGGTTGCCTGGCATTGTATCAGGGCCGACATTAACGGCAGATATCGGTCCACTCACTACTGACACCCTTTGGTACTGGAGAGTTCGGGCACGCGATAATGATTATCCTTCAGCAATATCCTCCTGGTCTTTGTATGATTCATTCCGGACGTTGCCGGATTACCCGAATCCGCCAGCTCCAGTTCTTAAGTATGAAGGCAATGTCTCTTCCTGCGGGATACCTGCCAATCCCGAGTGCTCGATATCCCTGGAATGGCGTGTTTCATCGACTTCTGACCCTGATCTTGGACCAATTGAGTATTACCTGGAGATTGATTCCGACTCAGCTTTTGCCAGTGCTAACAAACAAGTCATCGACTATCCTGCCGGGACTTTCGGTGGCTATTATATGATTGCCGACGTCGGTCCGCTCGCAACTGATACAAAATGGTATTGGCAAGTCAAGGCGCGCTATACCAACCCGGTCACAAGGGAGTCCGCTTTCTCTGCTCTTGGGAGCTTTGATACGATATTCCCGGCACCAAGCAAGCCAACCAATCTCATCTCGTCACCCAATCCTGCTATTTGTGAAGGTGGGCCATGCCCGTCGGTTCTCCTTGGCTGGCAGGCTGGAGTTGGAGCCTACAGCAGAGATGTCAAGCACCTTGTCGACATCGACAGTATCTCCGGCTTTAATAGTGCCGATAAACGAACATATGGACCCCTTGATGTCGGGGTCATTTCGCAGCTCGTCGATGGCCTCGATATCAGCAAAACCTGGTACTGGCGAGTCAGGGCTCAGGATGCTGTCTACACCAAGTCACTTTCTGGCTGGTCGACTGTCAGCTCTTTCGAAACCATGCCGTATCCATCACCAAGCACACCCACAGTCCTCTTTACCCTGGATGTGGTCTCTCCTGATCCGGTGCCCCTCGCCTGGTCTCCCTCGACGGCTTACAATAGCGGGACGGTTGAGTACTCTGTTCGCGTTGATGACGACCCGGGCTTTGCCAGTATCGATGACAGCTTTAGCTGGATTCCCGGCGTAAGCTGGTCTACCGGCTCACTCGGAATCGGCACATGGTACTGGCAGGTCAAAGCACGAGATGCCAATCATCTCTCTGCAGAGTCTGTCTGGTCGAACACCGGGTCATTCAAGGTCCTGGCTACGGCTCCGGCATCCAAAACAATTACTTTCACCTGGACCGACGCGCCAAGCGACTCTATCGAAATAGATGGAACGCTGTATGGCGGGACTGGAAGTGTAGTTAAGACAATTACCACTTCGTTTTCGGCAGAGATCGTGGGTGCTCCCGGTCAGGAAGGTGGTGGTGAGCCCGATCTTGACTGGGATTATTTTGCACTTCGAGCGCCTGGAGGGAACCCGGGGGCTATCGCCGCCATTTTTACGTCCAATGATGGAACCACCTTTAACGTAAAAGTAGGTTCGACTGAGCCATATAGATCATGGGGGGGGCTTGGCGGCGGATCTTCCTATGTTGCCATGGATGGTTTGACGATTATGTATGCCGCAGGAGCCGGTGGCGGCGGTGGCGGAGAGGCCTCATTTTACTGGCCTTCACCGGAAGATCATGATGAATATGGAGACGATGGCGTCGCGGGAGAAGGCTTTGGCAGTGCAGCCGGTGGCAGCGGAGGCGCGGGGAGTACAAGCCTTTCTGGTGCTGGTGCCGCAGGGAGTCCGGGAGGTCAGGGAGGAGCAGGGTCAGCCAGCGTAACTACGACGACTATGACAGGCAATATTTATACTCCCAGAGTGACGATCACACTAAATTGAGGTGGAACGGGGGAGACCCTCTCATCAACAGGCTCATAGACAGCATTAGCTCAAGTATCTCGAAAGCCCTTTCACAGAAAGGGACTTATTCCTGTAATGGCCGGGCAGGTAAAACTTCCCGGCACTTTTTTGAGTAAATGTCTGAACATCAAATTACTGCTGTTAAACATCTTCCACAGGCAAAGCACAGATGAAGAGACACACTATAAGGGCTTCCCAGAGCTTCCCCTGATTCCCCTTGCACAACAGTCAATACAAAGCTAGATTAATACAAAGCAATTCCTGCATGATTACCGTATCCTGAAATCCTCTGAATCAATCCGTCGCAAGGATTCTCAGATGTCAGAAGAAAATATCCTCTTCCAGCCCATCAAGAAATATTGCCGGCGCGATGTAGCGACCTGCAATCCTGAAGACAGCGTCCTGAAAGTTGCCGGGGTCATGCGCGAAATGCAGATCTCCAGTGTGATCGTCTGTGAGAAGAGCGCTCCACTCGGGATTCTGACGGATCGAGATTTGCGCAACAAGGTTGTTGCCCAGGGCATTGACCCTGTCACAATATTTGCCCGCGACATCATGAATGCACCGCTGATTACTGTCAGCGAAAATGATTTTATCTTTGAGGCTTTGTACCGAATTTCAAAGAACGGTATTCATCGGATCTGTGTTGTTGATCAGCAGGATCGACTCTCTGGAATCATAACCGTTACCGATATCATGCGCCTGCAAACGCATTCTCCCCAGAAACTGGTGCGCGATATCGATCAGGCTGCAACTCTGGAAGAGCTGAAGGCGTATCATCAGCAGATTCAGGGTCTGGTGATTCACCTGGTTGGAACCGGCGTTCCTCCGCGTGAACTGGTGCGCATGATAGCGTTGCTCAACGATCAACTGCTGCTGCGTTTGATCGATTTGCTGCGTGCCAGACAATTCAGCGATCTTGCCGACAATTTTGCCTTTGTCGTCCTCGGTAGTGAAGGCCGTCGAGAGCAGACCCTGACTACGGATCAGGATAACGCCATTATTTATGCTGATAACCTTGCCGCTGACGAAATTGCCCGGATAGAAGCCTTTTCAGTGAAGTTAATCGATTCTCTCATCGAGATCGGTGTTCCTCCCTGTCCCGGCGGTATTATGGCGAAGAATGCGATCTGGAGGCGCAGCTTCAGCGAGTGGCAGGAAATTCTGTACCGCTGGCTGACCAACCCTCTGCCGGAAAATATCCTCAACGGCAGCATGTTCTTCGATCTGCGCACGATTTATGGTGATACAAAACTTGAGCAAGGGCTCAAGGAACAGTTGATAAATCATTTCAGTCAGGAAAAAATGTTCCTGACGCGCTCTGCCGCCAACGTCAATCGCTTCACTCCGCCTCTTAGTCTGTTCGGCAATATAAAGGTTGAACATAGCGAAGAACATCGCGGACAATTGGACATCAAAAAAGCCGGGATCTTTGCTATTACCGAAGGAGTTAAGGCCCTGGCCATGGAAGCCGGAATTATGGACGGCGGAACCCGTGAGCGCATCGATGCCCTGGTTGACAAGGGTGTGCTGAAACGCAAGATGGCCGATGATCTCAATGCGAGTTATAATTTCCTGGTCTTTCTGCGTCTACGCTGTCAGGTCGATGCGATCCGGACCGGCAAAGAACCGAGCAATTACATCACTCTGGCCAAACTCAATCATATGGAAAAAGGCCGTTTGAAATTAGCCTTTGAAGAAGTCAATGAATTCCATGAGTTTCTGAGGGTGCATTTTCGTGTCCATCTGCTTCGTTAAAAGATTGCGTG
>JAVVDT010000116.1:0-7362 GCA_032250875.1 Desulfuromonadales bacterium
TCCTGCAGTTCGGTTTCGGTGATGGCATCAGGAGTTTTCTCGTAAAACTCTACCAGCTTGCGCACCGAGCGGGTGTACATCTGCTGAGTTTTGTCGCCCTTGCCGGATAGCTGTAGGGCCCGCATCGATTGTTCGTACCAGTCGGTCATCATAATGGTTCTCCTTTCCACAGTTGAGGTTTCGCCGCGGAAGACGGCTTGTGGATATGAAAAGCAGATGATCGACTGGTACGGAAGTATTTTGTTAGGAAAAATGAGAAGGCAGGATGGGGAGAGCAGGAGAGAAGTTGCTGATTTTAGGAACTTCTGCCGCGAAGCGGCTTACTTGAACAACGCAATAAACGCGGACGGAAAATACATCTGCAATATTTTTGAATAAGCCGGTGGTGTGCGAGTATTTCGTCGCCGCCGGTTATCTGAACCGTGTACGAGGTTTCAAGATCGTAATCTAGCAATCTGAAAGGAGATTGCCACACCAATTGCCCTTTTTGGGTGTGTAGGCTGGGGGCGGGTCGTTCTGGTAACAGGGCGGCTGAACTTGCCCCGACATGGCACCGCGCAGGCGACCGTCGAACTGGCGGGAGTCGTACTCAGCCCGGGGTGCTCGCCAAATCCGCAGGCCGTAACATAAAGTGAATGGTGCAGCCTCGTCAGATAAGCCCGGACGGATATTGCTGAGAGAGTCCGGGAGCGGGATAAACCCGAGCAATCGGGCTACACGCCGACCCTCTACGGTTTTGGGGAAGGCCAGTGTCTACAGGGAAGCAAAAGGGCGCGCGCACCTGTAGAGAACCCGGGGTAAGGCCATCGGCATGCGGAGACAGAATACGGAACCTTGGACCTGAAGTCCTACCGTTTCCGCCGTTCTTCGACGGCGGTAAGCCCGCTTCAAGTCGGATGAAACCGGCAAGTCGCAGGTGATGGGCGGAGGAATGTCGGAGGGGTCCTGAAGTGATGACGGACGAGACAACATAACTCGTCCTGAGCGTACGGCCCTGCTTCGACCGCGTTTGTCTGCTGATGAGGATGCATGAGTGCCCTATGGCTAAGAACATGCGATTAAAAGTCCGGTCATTGCAAGGCAAACTCTCCCGTGCAGCGAAACAGTCGCTGGATAGGAGGTTCGGCGCCCTCTACGACAAGTTGTATCGAGAGGACGTACTGTGGACGGCCTGGCAACAGGTCAGGGTCAATCGCGGCGCACCCGGCGTTGATCGACAAACCATCAAGCATATCGAAGAGGTTATTGGAGCGGAGGCGTTTCTCGCTGAACTTGGCGAAGAGCTGCGCTACAAGCGCTACCGGCCTCAAGCGGTGCGACGATGTTGGATCGATAAGCCGGGCAAAGCCGAGAAGCGCCCGCTCGGGATACCGGTGGTTAAAGACCGGGTCGTGCAGATGGCTGCCAAGCTGGTTCTGGAGCCGATTTTCGAAGCCAACTTCCTCGATTGTTCCTGTGGCTTCCGCCCCGGGCGCAATGCCCACATGGCGATCAAGAAGATCCGTTCCGCGATCACTTTCGGTCATCAGACGGTGGTCATAGACGCTGACATCAAAGGCTACTTTGATGCCATCCGTCATGACATCCTGATGCGGTTGGTCCAAAAGCGCGTCAGCGACCCACGGCTGCTCAAGCTGATCCGTGGCTGGTTGACTGTCGGGGTCATGGAAGAGGGACGCCATACTCGATCCAGTGCCGGGACGCCACAAGGGGGAGTTATCTCACCACTGCTGGCGAACCTGTACCTGCACTGCTTCGATGTGATGTTCGCCGAATCTGGTATCCCCGGCACCCTGGTCAGGTACGCGGATGACTTCGTAATTTTGGTGCATCTGAATGGCGAGAAGGTGCTGGCAAAGGTGCGAGGGATGCTCGGACGACTCGGTTTGGAGCTGCATCCGGAGAAGACCCGGATCGTCAGCGCCGACGATGGTTTCGACTTTCTCGGCATCCACCTGCGGCGGACACCGACCAAATCGCCCAAAGCCAAGATGAAGTATGTCACCCGCCTCTGGCCGTCCGAGCGCTCCCTGCAACGAGTGCGGGACAGGATCAAAGAGGTGATTAGTAGAAGGTACGGAACCAACTTGGAGGAGATTGTTCAAGACCTGAACCCGGTTATTCGGGGATGGAACAACTATCACACCGCCATTCCGCCCGTACGCCAACGCCTCTTGAAACTGAACCGCTTCGTGAGAGAGCGACTGCGAATCTTTCTGAAGCGGAAGTACAGCGATGAGACGAGAGGCTGTCGAAGAGTCTCCGGCGAGATGATCGCGCGACTGGGTTTATGCCAGTTCGGCTGATCGCGAAAACTTCAACGACAAAGGTTACTGATAAGTTCACGGGGAAGGTCGTCGGTAAGCCGTAACGGGGAGAACCCGACTTACGGTTTGACGAGGGGGCTAAGGGAAAGAGGCTATGGCAGGGAATGAGGCACCGGCACGAGGCGAAAGCCGCCGGCAACAGCAACTCCCCTTTGTCAACAGTTTCTACACTGAGGTTCTACTCTACTAGCAAAATAACAAAGCAGATGAGGAATCAATGGCAGCAAAAATGGGTACAGAGAAAAAACCTGCAAATGTTCGTGTTCAAACCGAAACAAGAGCCGCAGAGATTTATGCCAAATGTGAAGAAAATGGGTGGATAGTAATTGTAGGCATTGAACCTGACAAACCTGAAGATATTTCTGATTTCGAAAAGCTGGCAAACCCTCCCAAGCCAGTGAAACAGAGCATTAAAATAGGCAGAAATGATCCTTGCCCTTGCGGGAGTGGGAAAAAATACAAAAAGTGTTGTTCGCAAAATTGATGCTCACGTAACCTATTGTCCTCTGGCGAGATGTCTGGCCAGCCTTCACCAGTTCCATGAAATGACACCGGTTCGCTGCCTGTTCAACCTCGACTCCCATCGTTCTTCCTGTTAGATCCTGATTGTTTACCGCCACTTCATGCCGGGCAACATCCTCGCCGCCTGCCCTCATTTGCCTGACAAGTCAATCTTAAGGTATCCTTTATATCAGTAGACAGCCAACTTATGCTGTTCACCATGGTGAAGCGATATTCATCGCGCAAGTCGAGACAGGAGGTGAAACGCAGTGAAAACTTTTTGTGCAGACAAAAAACTGAACATGTTTTCATTCCTCGCTTGTCTATTGCTTGCTTTGCCATCTTGGGCACAGACCGGCACGGAACAACAGACGGCATTGCCTGTCATTGTCGCTCCGGTCGTTTTGCAATCGGACTTTGCCGATCGCGTCGAGGCCCTGGGCACGTTACGGGCGGACGAGTCAGTGATTATTACGACCGATATCGTTGAAATCGTAGACCAAATTCATTTCAAGGACGGGCAGCAGGTTCAAAAGGGCGATATTCTTGTTACCTTTGTAAAGAATGAGGAAGAAGCAACTTTAAAATCCGCGCAGGCCTTGCTGGACGAACGCATGGCTTCCTTCCTGCGCGCACAGGAGCTAGTTGAAAAAAAAGCGCTTTCCACCGCAACGCTGGAGGGACGGGAGGCCCTCTTGCGACAGACTGAGGGCGATGTCGAGGCTATAAAATCCCGTATCGCTGACCGCATTATCAGGGCGCCGTTTGCCGGCGTGCTGGGCTTGCGCGAGATTAGTCCTGGTGCGCTGGTGAGGCCCGGCGACCTGATTACCACAATCGACGCTTTACAGCTCATGAAGGTCGATTTTGAGGTGCCCTCAGTGTTTTTACAAGGTCTGCATCCCGGCCTGCCGATCGAGGGACGCGTCGAAGCTTTTGCCGGCGATGTTTTTACCGGGGTCGTCAGCATGGTGGGCACGCGGGTGGATCCCGCGACCCGAACTATGACGGTGCGCGCTGTGCTGCCCAACCCGGACCTGCGGCTTAAGCCGGGATTGCTGATGAGTATCGAGTTGCTCAAAAACCAGCGCGCAGCGTTGCTGGTGCCCGAGGAGGCAATCCTGCAAAAAGAGAAACAATTCTTCGTTTTTAAAATCATCGAACGCGACGGCAAGACCGTCGCCGTGCAAACGGAAGTCACTGCCGGCTCACGTATTCCTGGGAAAATCGAAATTCTGGAAGGGCTTGAGCGCGGCGACAAAGTCATCGTACATGGCCTGATGCAGGTTCGCTCAGGTCAGGAAATTTCAATCCGCGCCGTAGAGGATGGCCACCGGACGCTTGACCAACTTCTGGAGGAGTAAGCCCGTCAGGAGGAAAACAGCATGAAGCTCTCCGATATCTCGGTCACGCGGCCGGTTTTTGCTTCTGTACTCTCTCTCTTGCTGATCGCTTTCGGCAGTGTGGCTTTTACCCAGCTGCCCCTGCGCGAGTACCCGGACATCGACCCACCGGTCGTCTCTATTGATACAACCTACACCGGCGCGGCAGCCAATGTCGTGGAAACCCGCGTGACGCAGATCATCGAAGACCGCATCTCGGGGATTGAGGGGATCAATTTCATCTCATCAACCAGCAGCGATGGGCGTTCGCGGATTACCGTGGAATTTAATACGGACCGTGATATCGACGACGCCGCCAACGATATCCGCGACCGCGTTTCAGGTCTGCTGGACGTCCTGCCCGAAGAAGCCGACCCGCCGGAAATCGAAAAGGCCGATTCCAGTGACGATGTGATCCTGTGGATCACCTTGACCAGCCAGGAAATGAGCGTGATCGAACTGACCGATTACGCACAGCGCTATCTGGTCGACCGTTTTTCCGTTTTGCCCGGCGTAGCGCGGGTGCGAACCGGCGGCGGGCTTGAATATTCCATGCGTGTCTGGCTCGACCGCAAAAAAATGGCGGCGCGCAATATCACGGTGGCAGAGGTCGAGGCCGCTCTGCGCGCCGAAAATGTCGAACTTCCAGCCGGCTCTATTGAATCGGTGGAACGGCAGTTCACGGCACGAACAGAACGAGCCTACCGGACTGCCGGAGATTTCCGCAAACTGGTCGTACGCCGCGGCGATGGCAACAATTATCTGGTCAGACTGGGTGATGTAGCACGCATCGAAAAGGCCGCCGTTGAAGACCGCACCTCCTTCCGCGGCAACGGCCAGCCGCGCGTCGGCATCGGTATTATCAAGCAATCCACCGGCAATACCATTGCCGTCGCCAAGGCAGCCATTGAGCAGGCCAAGCTGATCAGCCCGACACTGCCGCAAGGTATGAAGCTTGTGCCGGCTTACGATACGTCGGTATTTATTCAGAGCGCAGTCACCGAAGTTTATAAAACCCTGGGAATAGCCATTAGCCTTGTGGTTCTGGTCATATGGCTTTTTATAGGCAGCGCGCGGGCGTTACTGATCCCTGCTGTGACAATCCCGGTTGCACTGGTTTCGAGTTTTACCGCCTTGCTGGTCTTCGGCTTTTCAATCAACCTGCTCACCTTGCTTGCCCTGGTGCTGGCTATCGGCCTGGTCGTCGATGACGCGATTGTCGTGCTGGAAAATATCTCCAGGCGGATAGAAAAAGGGGAAACGCCGCTGGTTGCCGCCTTTCACGGAACGCGACAGGTCGGCTTTGCTGTTATCGCTACATCCGTGGTGCTGATCGCCGTGTTTGTGCCAATCTCTTTTTTGCAGGGCGATCTCGGTCGGTTGTTTGCAGAGTTCGCACTCACCATGGCGGCGGCGGTATTCTTCTCTACGCTGGTCGCATTGACTCTTTCGGCGATGCTGGCTTCGAAACTACTCACGAAAACCGACAAAAACCGGGTCAGCGCCAGGATTGAGCGCTTTTTCGACCGGGTGCGTAACGGCTATGTTCGCATGCTCGGGAAACTCCTCAACAAGCCACTGATCGTGATCATCATGTTTTTTGTTTTGTCGGGCAGCGCGGGTTTTTTCTTCCTGCACATCCCTTCGGAGTACGCACCGCAAGAAGACCGGGGCGCATTTTTCGTCATGGTCAACGGGCCGGAAGGCGCATCCTATCAATATATGAAAGAATATATCGATGTGATCGAACAGCGGCTGATGAAATTCGTGGCGGCTGGTGACATCAATATTCTTCTGGTGCGTACGCCACGTTCCTTCGGTTCAGTCGCCAGCTTTAACGACGGTATCGTCATTGCTATTCTGGAACCGTGGCATGAGCGGCGCAACGCCTGGGATATCATGGACGATGTGCAGAAAGCACTCGGTGACCTGACCGGTGTACGTGCTTTTACCATTATGCGTCAGGGGTTTGGTGGCGGGATTCAAAAGCCTGTGCAGTTAGTGATTGGTGGCGGCACCTATGAGGAGCTGGCGCGCTGGCGGGACATGGTCATGGAAAAGGTGAACGAGAACAATCCCGGCCTGGTCGGGCTTGATTCTGATTACAAAGAAACCAAGCCTCAGTTGAGCATCAGGATTAATCGGGATCGCGCCGCCGATCTCGGTGTCAGTACGAGCACTATCGGGCGGACACTGGAATCCATGCTGGGCGGTCGGCGCGTCACCACCTTTATTGACGACGGCGAGGAATACGACGTGATTATCGAGGGCGAACGTGATATCCAGCGCACACCGACTGATCTGCGCAATATCTATGTACGATCCGCCATTACAGCCGGATTGATCCCGCTGTCCAATCTGGTCGAGATCGACGAATTTGCCGCTTCACGCTCACTTAACCGTTATAACCGCGTCCGTGCAATTACCCTGGAAGCCAATCTTGCCGATGATTATGCTCTGGGCGACGCACTCGCCTACCTTGAGAAGCTGGTGCGCGAAACCCTGCCTGAAACAGTCGTTATCGATTACAAGGGCCTGTCTCTCGACTACAAATCCAGCGGTGCATCGATGAGGTTCATCTTTTTCCTCGGTGCCTTCATCGTTTTTCTGGTGCTGGCGGCGCAGTTCGAAAGTTACATCCATCCGCTGGTTATCATGCTGACGGTGCCGCTTGCCATGACCGGGGCGCTCGCTGGCCTGTACTTCCTCGATGGCACGCTTAACATCTATACCCAGGTCGGGCTTATCATGCTCGTCGGACTTGCCGCCAAAAACGGCATTCTGATCGTTGAATTCGTCAACCAGCTCCGCGACCAGGGAACGGAATTTCGCAAGGCAATTCTGGACGCTTCATCCATTCGTCTGCGGCCGATCGTGATGACCGGCATTACCACCGCCGCCGGATCTCTACCGCTGATCATGGCCTCCGGCGCTGGCGCGGAAACGCGGGTTGCAATTGGCGTCGTCATCCTGTTCGGGGTGCTGGCGGCCACCACCTTCACGATCGTGGTTGTTCCCGTGGCCTACAGTCTGCTTGCTCGCAGGACAGGATCCCCCGGTGACGTTAAACGTGCTTTGTGCAAACAGCAAAAACAATTCCGGCTGGAGGAGAGGGAGGAGTGAAAAATCAAACATACCTAACGCTTATGACA
>JAVVDT010000117.1:0-7354 GCA_032250875.1 Desulfuromonadales bacterium
ATATTCAGAGCATGTGTCCGGAAAGGCTTTCCAGAATGGCATGGCATCACTATAATGCCTCCCCATCATGGATAAATTTCTTTCAACAGAATCCCAGGTCAAGCTGCGCCAGGAAATTCTCGATTCAGACGGCAACGAAGTTTTCTGCATCGGCCGAACCGATGCAGATCAAATTGTCATCGATCTGGAGATTCTTGCCCGTGGCAATCGCGAAGCGGTCCCGGCGATCCTGCAGGCCTGCCGCCCCGGCGATGTTATTATTCACAACCATCCAAACGGGCACCTTGAACCATCCGAAGCAGACCTTATCATAGCCGGCAACCTGGGCTCCCTGGACGTTGGTTTTTATATCGTCGACAATCAGGTCAAGAAAATCTACCGGGTGGTCGAAGCGTTTAAACCGGCACTAAAAACTACGGTAGCATACGAACAAGTCACTGCGCTTCTGGGTCCTGCGGGAAAAATCGCTCAGAATCTGCCCGGGTTTGAAGATCGTCCGGAGCAGTTGCGCATGGCCTTTGCTGTCGCTGCAGCGCTCAACCACCACAGCATCGCCCTGATCGAGGCCGGCACCGGTACCGGCAAGAGTCTCGCCTACCTGGTCCCGGCCATCCTCTGGGCTCTTGCCGGTCGTGAACGGCTGGTCGTCTCGACCAACACGATCAACCTGCAACAGCAGTTGATCCGCAAGGACCTGCCTTTTCTGCAGCGCGCCACGGGCCTGGAGTTCAAGGTTGAGCTGGTCAAAGGACGCTCGAACTACCTTTGTAAACGCCGGTTGGAGACAGCCGCGGCTGAACCAGGGCTTTTTGACACGGAGCACATGGGTGAGCTGAAGGCCGTGCGTGCATGGGCGGAGCACACCGTTGACGGCTCCCGCGAAGACCTCTCTTTTCTTCCTCATGGCTCTCTCTGGGACGAGGTCTGCTGCGAAGCGGATCAATGCAGCCGCAGCCAGTGCCCGCACTTCAACAGCTGCTTCTTTCATCAGGCCAGACGACGCGCCGCACGTGCCGACATCCTGGTGGTGAATCATGCCCTGCTTTTGGCAGACCTGTCTTTACGCCAGCAAACAGACAACTATTCGGCCCTGGCGGTACTTCCGCCATTTTCCAGACTGGTGATCGATGAGGCGCATCATCTGGAAGAAGTCGCAACCCGCTACTTCAGCACCCAGGTCACCCGATTTGCCTTCGCCCGCACCCTCAACCGCCTGAGCCACCCGCGCAAACCACAGCGCGGCTTGCTGCCGCGCCTGCTCGTTCAGCTCGGACAATCTCTTGACGACAGCCAGGAGACAATTTACCGGGAATTGCATGAACGCATCGAAGCCCTGATCAGCCAACATCACGCGTTGCTGGACCGGTCCATCGCCGAGCTCGAACAGACCGGCCTGGATTTATCAAGGGCCCTTGGCAGCGCTATCCGCAGCGGTGAAGAGATCCGCCAACGACTGATACCGTCATTCGTTGAGCAACCTGCCTGGGGAAAAGCCCAAGCCACGCTGCGCAGCCTGTCGCGAGCGACCGGCGGACTGGGCGAGACCTTGCGGGAGCTTCTCAAAGCCATGCGTAAGCTTCCCGACGAGGCGGCCGAGGCGACACGCTCGCTCTGCACCGATCTGGCCGGCATCAGTGTGCGACTGCAGGCCATAGCCGAACATTTGCAAGTCTTTGTTGCCAATGCTCCGGGATCGTGCGCCTGGTTTGAAATCACCAGAGGGCGGATCGGCCGAGGGGAAGGCATTATCACCCGTCTCTGCACCGCCCCACTGGTGGTTGCACCGCTGTTGCGCGAGACGCTGATGGAACGCATGCAGACCGTGGTGATGACCAGCGCAACCCTGACCGTGGCCGGCCGTTTCGACTATCTGCGTCAACGCATCGGACTGAACGACCTGGAACCCGGCCGCCTCGCCGAGCTTCTGCTTGCATCACCCTTCGATTTCAAACAACAAGCCCTGCTGGCGATCCCTGCTGACATCCCTGAGCCTGGCCGCCCCGGTTATGCCGAAGCCGTCCGTGATCTGACCGAAAAAGCCCTGCTTGCCTCAGATGGCCGCAGCTTTGTGCTGTTTACTGCCTATAGCCTTTTACGTCGCATTCATAGCGAGTTATCGCCGGGATTGTCGGCTCGCGGCTACCAGGTCCTGCGTCAGGGTGAAGCAACCCGCCACGACCTGTTACAGCGATTCAGCCAGGATCCGACCAGTATCCTGTTTGCCACCGACTCTTTCTGGGAAGGGGTTGATGTCCCGGGGCGATCATTGGAGCAGGTCATCATTGCCCGACTGCCGTTCAAAGTTCCCACGGAACCGGTGCTCGAAGCGCGTGCCGAGGCCATTACCAGGGCAGGCGGTGATCCATTCATGGATTATACGGTTCCCCAGGCCGTCATTCGTTTCAGGCAGGGATTCGGTCGCCTGATTCGTCATCGCACGGATCGAGGAGTCATCCTGATTCTCGACAGTCGGGTCGTCAAGCGCGGTTACGGCCGTCTTTTTCTCAATTCATTACCCGATGTACCCGTATCAATCCTGCCGCAAGCAGAGTTGATTCAGACGATCAGGAGATTCTTTGCTGACGTTGCACCGGTGGCCAACAGGCAGAGAGACGACGAGGTCGGCACAACAAATCATTGACATGTCGCTTCGCCTGTGATAACTGACTGAAATTGTTTTTACGCAATGGAGTGGATCATGTTCAAGGTGACGACAAATTCCACAGCACCTCATGCAGCCCGAGCAAACGACGCGGCAGCGCCTGCAGCCGCCTGCCATGAACGTGTCCATTGCCTTGAGAACTGATTGATTCTTTTACCAGATCAAGGCCATGGGCAACCGCTCATGGCCTTTTTACTTTAACCGGGAGGAGAGCATGCGTAACAATATCGTTCATATCGGTGCCGGCGAATTGACTTACGAGATTCGGGCGATCGTCGACATTGCCGAAAAGCTCAGAGCTCTCGGTATCGACACCAACATGGAGAACATCGGCGATCCGATTGCCAAGGGCGAAGTGATCCCCCTGTGGATGAAGCAAATTGTTGCCGATCTGGCCATGAAAGACTGCAGCTACGGCTACTGCGCCACCAAGGGGGTCCTTGAGACGCGCCAGTTTCTCGCCGAGAAGACCAACCGGCGCGGCAAGGCCCAGATTACAGCCGAAGACGTCATCTTCTTCAACGGTCTCGGCGATGCCATACAGAAGGTATACGGTCTGCTGCGCCGCGAAGCCCGTGTCATCGGCCCCTCCCCGACCTATTCCACCCATTCGTCCGGCGAAGCCGCGCATGCCGGCCAGAGGCCGGTCTGCTACCGGCTCGACCCGGCCAACAACTGGTATCCCGACCTTGACGATCTGCGCCTGTCAATCAAGTACAATCCAGCTATCTCCGGCATCCTGATCATCAACCCGGACAACCCCACCGGTGCAGTCTGGCCCGAGCGGATCCTCACAGAGATGGTGGCCATCGCCAGGGAGTACCACCTCTTCATTATTGCCGATGAAATTTACCAGAACCTGGTCTACAACGGCCAATCAACCAAGCCAATTTCAGATTTAATTGAAGAAGTCCCCGCCATCTCCATGAAGGGCATCAGCAAGGAACTGCCCTGGCCAGGTTCCCGTTGTGGCTGGATTGAAGTCTACAACGGCAAACAGAATCCGATGTTCAAGCGCTACATCCAGAGCATTGTCGATTCGAAGATGGTCGAGGTCTGTTCGACCACCCTGCCGCAGAAAGCGATTCCACCGATCTTGAGTCACCCTGAATACCCGGCCTGGCTTGAGGAGCGCGTAAGCCGTTATGAGAGATTCTCCAATATCGCCTACGATATCCTCAGAAAAGTTCCGGGTGTTAAAGTCAACCGGACCAACGGCGCCTTCTATATGAGCGTTGCCTTCCAGAATGACAAGCTCAACGACCGCCAGACCCTGCCGATCGCAATACCGGAAGTTCGCGAACTGGTCGAAAACCTGGTCAATCAGCCGGGGGTTTCCGCGGACAAGCGCTTTGTCTATTACCTGCTGGGTTCAACCGGAATCTGCGTGGTGCCTCTGTCGTCCTTCTTCACCCCCGAGCAGGGTTTCCGCATTACCTTGCTGGAGCGTGACGAAGCAACCTTTACCCGGATTTTTGAGAACATTGCGGTGAATATCAGCAATTACCTCGACTCATAGCTGTGCTTTCGGTCATTTTGGTATACTGCTGACGAAACACGCTTAATAAAACGATTTTCTCACGAAAGCTCCCCGGGATCTGCATGCTCACTCCGCACAGGCTCAAACATGACTCAGTGATTACCTCAACAGACCAGCTGGTCAATTTCCTTGCCGCCGGAGCTCGCCCTGAAAGTGAGTGGGGGATTGGCGCCGAGATGGAAAAACTGGTTCTCGATGCCAGAACAGGTGATGCGGCTGAATTTTCCAGAATCGAGGCCTTGCTGACAGCACTGGAGAAAACCGGCGATTGGCAGGAACTTCGCGAGAATGGGAGGCTCATCGGTCTGCAAGGCCCGGATTCGTCCATCACTCTCGAACCCGGCGGCCAACTGGAACTTTCCGGGCAACTCTGTGCCGACCTGTTCTGCAATTGCAGCGATTTCTCGCGATATATCGTCAATGCCGTTGCTGCCTGCGACAAGCTGGGCCTGGTTCTGGTCGGCTTGGGTACTCAGCCTTTCAGTCGCCTTGAAGACATCGAGTGGACGCCCAAGTCGCGCTACGACATCATGGGACCCTACATGCTGAAAACCGGTGACATGGGCCAGCGCATGATGAAACAGAGCGCCGGCCTGCAGGTCAACCTGGATTTCCGCGACGAGGCCGACTGCATGAGAAAGCTGCGCCTCGCCCAGGCACTTGCGCCCCTGCTCTACGGACTTTTCGCCAACTCACCGATTCTGGACGGACAGCCCTCCGGCTTTTTGACCACACGTGGCGAGATCTGGTCGCGTACCGACCCCGACCGCACCGGCCTGCTGGCTTTTCTCGACAACCCGGATGCCGGTTTTGCCGACTATGTCGAGTATGCTCTCGATGTGCCGATGTACTTTATTATGCGCGACAGCCAGTATATCAATCTGACCCGACGTCCTTTCCGGTTCCGCGAATATCTCAACTCCGGCCATGCCGGACACCGGGCAACAATGTCCGACTGGAACCTGCATTTATCGACACTGTTTCCCGAGGTTCGCCTGCGTCCACAGATCGAAGTGCGCTGTGCCGACAGTCTGCCGCCCCATCTGGTGCTGACTGTCGCGGCCCTGCTTAAGGGGTTGATGTATGATGAAGAGGCTTTTTGGTCAGCATGGGAACTCTGCCGACCGGATTCACATGCAGAGGTCGACCAGACCTGTCGGCAGGCCTGGCGTCTGGGGCTGAAAACCCCCTGGAAGAGTGGGACATTACAGGATCTGGGCCGCACCTGTCTTGAGCTGGCACGCAACGGACTCGACCGGCAGCAACAGCAGCGAGGCCAGAAATACAGTGAAAGCCGCTTTCTGGATGGTCTCGACAGCCTGATCGAAGGTGGCGTCACCCTCGCGGAACAGCTCTTGCAAAACTGGCAGGGCAGCCGTCAGGACAAACTCAAGGCGTTGATCGGCCATTGCGGTTTTTTCGATGTCACCTCAATCCATCCCGACGGAACTTGTGCAAATCAACAGTTCAAGCCTGCGAAGTGATCTTGAAGGATGCAAAACAAAACTTAGCCACCAAGACACCAAGACATGGGTAAATTTTTGGATTTTCTTCAAACCTCAATGTTGCGAGAAAGAGAGTATCGATCTTTACTCTGTAAAATGCACTGCTTGGTGCCTTGGTGGCAGAAAAACTTTTTTTGGGTTATAAACCACTGATTTTTTATGATTTCAGCATTTCGCTGTGATCTCTGCATGCTCTTTAGTGCGGGCTGGCAGGGTATTTTTGCAATGACAATACGCTTGTTTTGCCTGCAACGGGTCAGTATAGTGGCCACTCATCGCAATCAGCTTTAAGAGGAGTTCTTCAATGGCACAAACGCTCGACATGCAACAGGCCCAAAGGGCCATAGACACCATCCGACTGCTCTCCGCCGATATGGTTGAACAGGCCCAATCAGGACATCCCGGTACTCCCATGGAGGCCGCACCGATTGCATATCTGCTTTACCACAAGCACATGCGCTACAATCCCGGAAACCCGGATTGGCCAGGGCGTGATCGGTTTGTCCTTTCCTGCGGCCATGCCTCGGCACTCCTTTACAGCATGCTGCATCTCTCCGGCTACGATCTCTCTATGGACGATCTGAAAAATTTCCGCCAGCTCGACAGCCCGACAGCCGGCCATCCGGAATTCGGCCACGCACCCGGCATTGAGACAACCACCGGGCCACTCGGTCAGGGCATCTCGGTCGGTGTCGGCATGGCAATGGGCGCTCGCTTTCTCAGCGAGCGGGTCAGCAAGGAGCTGTTCGACTACACCATCTACGGACTCTGCTCAGACGGCGACCTGATGGAAGGGGTCTCTGCCGAATCTGCCTCTCTGGCCGGCCATCTGCGTCTGGGCAATCTGGTCTATCTCTACCTCGACAACAAAATCACGATTGAAGGATCCACGGATCTGGCCTTCAGCGAAGAGGTCGCGACCCGTTATCTCAGTTACGGCTGGCAGGTCCAGCGCGTCGAAGGCGAAAACGTACAGGAACTGGATCACGCCATTGCCAAAGCCAAACATTCGCCGCAGCCGTCTTTGATCATCGCCCGCTCGCATATCGGTTTCGGTGCACCGAACAAACAGGACACCCACGACGCCCACGGCGCCCCACTCGGCGCAGAAGAGCTGAAGTTGACCAAGCAGTTTTTCGGCCGAGCCTCTGATGACAGCTTTGCCGTACCTGCAGATGTCAGCACGCACATGGGCGAGGCGGTCAGCCGTGGCGCTGAGCTTGAAGCCGCATGGCAACAGGCCTTCACCAATGAGCTGAAAGAAAACACTGACCTGGCCGCATGGCAAAAAGCTGCAGCAGGCGAGCTTCCGGCCGGGTGGGACGACTTGCCTAAATTTGCCGCCGGCGAGAAACTGGCCACCCGTCAGGCCAGCGGCAAGACGTTGAATGCTCTGGCCGGCAAGCTGCCCTTTTTACTTGGTGGATCTGCCGATCTGGGTCCTTCCAACAACACGAGCCTCACTGACGAGGAGTCTTTCACAGCGTGCAGCGTCGGCCGCAACATCCATTTCGGCGTTCGCGAGCATGCTATGGCCGCAGCCCTCAATGGCCTGGCGCACACTCCCGGCCTGATCCCCTTCGGCGGCACCTTCATGATCTTTGCCGACTACATGCGCCCGCCGATGCGCCTGGCGGCCATGATGGG
>JAVVDT010000118.1:0-7338 GCA_032250875.1 Desulfuromonadales bacterium
GGATCTCAGCATGAAACTGGGCACCGTCATGTTGCCGGTGACCTGTGAGCTTCTCATGCGTTTTGATAAAGCCGCGAAGATCCTGTTTGTGACCCCGCGATTTTCCAAGCCAGGCGAGAGTGGAGTCGGGACGGAACTCGGAGACGTGCTTCTGCCGGTTCTAACGGCCTTTGCGAACAAGGAATACCCGGTTGAGTTTGACGCGATCAAGCCATTACTGGCCCGTGTGGGTACCCGCGACATCCCCATCAATCTTGAGATGGTTGATATACAGACAAAGCAGGGATTGATGATCATCAAGCTGAGACCCAGGGTGAGCAAGTAACTTTAGTGGCAAACACGACCTAAAGTTTTCATCTTAGCAGCCTGTCGGACTATCCATGAGCCGGCTGCAAATCCGGCTATTTGGCCCATATTCCAGCTCCTTTTTGGTCCATAGCTACAGCTATGAACCTGCAAATGAGCTAAAATCTGTTCTCAAATATCCAAATTTTCGCTTCGGCCCGTATAGTCCGACAGACTGCTTAGCGCTGCAAAAAGTTTGGCGCCTTTCTGAATGATCACAAGTCGAAACCCGACAGCCTGATTCAGGGACACACAAATAATGTGTCTCTGATCGTAATCCTTTCCTTGAGACGATTCTCTGATAAAATTTAGCAAGACAAGATTATCAACGTCAATATCAGAAGGTGATTCAACATGAAAGTCTGGCCCGGTAATCCCTTTCCACTCGGGGCCATCTATGATGGCTCCGGCACCAACTTTTCGCTCTTTTCCGAGATTGCCGAGCGTGTCGAACTCTGCCTGATCGATGAGGATGAAAAGGAAAATCGCATCGAACTGCCGGAAGTTACCGGTTACTGCTGGCACGGCTATCTGCCTGAAGTCGAACCCGGGCAACGTTACGGCTTCCGAGTCTACGGCCCCTGGCAACCAAAGGAGGGACACCGCTGCAACCCGGCCAAGCTGCTTCTTGATCCTTATGCCAAGGCGATCGACAGGAAGATCGATTGGGACGAGGCGGTCTTTCCCTACCGCTTTGACAAGGGGCCTGATGTCCTCAGCGATAGCGACAGCGCGCCTTTTGTCTTTTACAGTGTGGTGCATCAACCCCACTTCGACTGGAGCGGCGATCGGCGGCTTCAGTTGCCGTGGCACGAGACAATCATCTATGAAACCCATGTCAAGGGCTTCAGCGCCCGCCATCCCAACATCCCGGAAGAAATTCGCGGCACTTACGCGGGGATGGCACACCCGGCAGCGATCAATTATCTCAAAGATCTGGGGGTGACGGCGGTGGAGCTGCTGCCGGTACATCAGTTCGTGCATGACAAGAATCTGATTGACAAGAAACTGCATAATTACTGGGGATACAATTCCATCGGCTATTTCGCTCCGCATAACGAATACGCCTCTGAGAACCGTCCCGGCGCCGTCGTGGCCGAGTTCAAGCAGATGGTCAAAGCTCTGCATCAGGCCGGTATCGAGGTGATTCTCGATGTGGTCTACAACCACACCGGCGAGGGCAACCATTTCGGGCCGATGCTCTGTTTCAAGGGTATCGATAACGCCTATTACTACAGAACCATGGCTGACGACCGGCGATATTACAAAGACTACACCGGCACCGGCAACAGTCTGCACATGCGTCACCCCCATGTGTTGCAGCTGCTTATGGACTCGCTGCGCTATTGGGTACTTGATATGCATGTCGATGGCTTCCGCTTCGATCTTGCGGCGACGCTGGCGCGCGAGCTGCATGATGTCGACAAGCTGTCAGCTTTTTTCGACCTCATCCAGCAGGACCCGGTGATCAGCCAGGTTAAGCTCATTGCCGAGCCCTGGGATCTTGGCGAGGGCGGCTATCAGGTCGGGAACTTTCCGCCGGTATGGAGTGAATGGAACGGTAAGTATCGAGACTGCGTTCGGGATTTCTGGCCCGGACGCGACGAGATCCTCGGTGAATTCGCGGTTCGCTTTACCGGCAGTCCCGATCTCTACGAAAATACCAGCCGGCTACCATTCGCCAGTATCAACTTTGTTACCGCCCACGATGGCTTTACTCTGCGTGATCTGGTCTCCTATGATGAAAAACACAACGAGGCCAATGGTGAGGAAAACCGTGATGGCGCCGACGATAACGGCTCCTGGAACTGCGGCGTTGAAGGGCCGATCGACGATCCCGCCGTGCTGACCCTGCGCGCCCGCCAGCAGCGCAACTTCCTCGCGACTCTGCTCCTGTCGCAGGGCGTGCCGATGCTGCTTGGTGGTGATGAAATCGGCCGCAGCCAGCAGGGCAACAACAATGCCTATTGCCAGGATAATGAGATCTCCTGGTATGACTGGGAAAATACCGATGAAGAGCTCCTTGCTTTTACCCGCAAGCTGATTGCCTTTCGTCACAGCCACCCGGTTTTTCGTCGTCGCCGCTGGTTCCAGGGACGCGCGATCCATGGTGCCGAGATCACTGACATCGCCTGGTTCACCCACGAAGGTGAGCAGTTGGCTGAAGAGGATTGGGGCGAGGGTTATGCCAAGTCTCTGGGGGTTTACCTCAATGGCAAGGCAATCCCCAATCCCAACCCCAGGAATGAGCCCGTTATTGATGACAGCTTCTATGTCATTTTCAACGCTCACTACGAATCGCTCACCTTCAGGCTGCCCAGCGGAGACTGGGGTGATAACTGGACGAAGGAGTTCGATACTGCTGCGGGCTGGGCGGAAGATGAGGAAACCTGTCCGGCAGGATCCACGCTGGAGATCAACGCCCGCACTCTGTCGGTGCTGCGCCAAGTATGATGGCGTCGCAAAAAATCCACCCTACGGTGTTCTGGAGTTTTTTACGCTGCCATCAGCAGATGCTCGGCAAGAATCTTGATGCCGATGCCAATCAGGATGCATCCGCCAAGGATCTCTACTCTAGAACCCCAGCGATCTCCGATACGACCGCCCAGCAACATGCCGACAATCGTAAGCATACCGGCAACCAGGCCGATGACCAGTGACGGTATCCAGATCGACACGCCGATAATGCTCAGAGAAAAGCCAACGGCCAGAGCATCAATGCTGGTAGCGATAGAGAGCAGCACCAGGCTTAAGCCTCTGGTCGGATCACGTTCGGCAGGTTTTTCTTCATCATTGCATGCCTCGTGAATCATGCGGCCGCCAATCAGTGCCAGCAAGCCGAAGGCAATCCAGTGATCCCAGGCCGAGACCCACTGAATGATCGTCAGTCCGGCCAGCCAGCCGATCACCGGCATCATGGCCTGGAAAAGTCCAAAGTGGAAACCGAGGCGAAACAGGTGGCGCCCCGTCAGCCGTGACAGAATGGCCCCGGTGGCGAGGGCTACGGCAAAGGCATCCATTGCCAACGCCAGGGCCAGCCCGAGTAAAGTTATCGTGTCCATGCTTCTGTCGTCAGTGACTTGGTATCGTACATGAGGCGAGTTATTACGAAAGATTGATCAGGATGTCAATCATTTCTCTTTTTTTGCAATCGCACTTGTCTAATCCGGGCAGATTTCGTTATAATCAAAAACGTTGCTTTATTTGTTGTTTGGCAAATTTCTGCAGGTATCAGTGTTGGAGAACTACAGACTTATGCGCTCTATAATTATCTTTGTAATAATGCTCTTTGTTGCAAACAATGCTCTTGCCATGTCTTCTGATGGATGTGGCGCCGGTTCCTGTGCCGATTGCCATAGCCTCACCAAGGTAGAAACCGAACAACTGCTCGGTACTATGGTTGATAAGGTCAATCGTGTTGCTTTCTCGGAAGTTCCCGGTATGTGGGTTGCGGAAGTGGAAAAAGGCCAGCAGAAGCTGCCGGTCTATATCGATTTCTCCAAACAGTACCTGGTTGCAGGTAATGTGATCCGCTTGAATGACAAGGAAAACCTTACGCGTGAGCACAGCGCGCGGATGAACAAGGTCGATGTCAGCAGAATTCCTCTGGCTGATGCCCTTCTCCTTGGCAAATCGTCAGCCAAAACCAAAGTGATTGTCTTCACCGACCCGGAATGCCCCTATTGCAAGAAACTGCATGAGGAACTTAAGGATGTTGTCCAGCGTGATCCGGAGATTGCTTTTCTGATCAAACTCTTTCCTCTTAAAATGCACCCCAATGCCTACGAAATCTCCAAGAGCATTGTCTGCAATAAGTCAATGGAACTTCTTGAAATCAGCTTTGCCGGCAAGCCGGTACCGCCGGCAAATTGTGAGACGCAAGTGGTCGATCAGACGCTGGCCCTTGTTGGTGAACTTGGTATCAGTTCAACCCCGACGCTGGTGCTGCCCGACGGGCTGGTTGCCCCGGGCTACAAAACAGTTGAGGCTCTCTTGGCTCTCATCGGTGAGAATGTTGCCAAAGCAGTTGAACAATAAAAGTTGCGCTGCCTCTTGCCTTTCGTGCCTCTATCTGATATGACAACCTACCGAAGTTCCTGTAAGGAAACTTCGCATGGGAGATCCTTAGATTTTTAATTATAGCAGGAGGCGGGATTCATGGGTTTGATGGATGGCAAGCGTGGCGTCATATTCGGGGTTGCAAACGATAAGAGTATTGCTTGGGGAATTGCCCAGCAGTTGCATGCGGCTGGTGCCGAGCTGGCTTTTACCTACCTGAATGGTGCGTTGGAAAAGCGTGTTCGCCCTTTGGCAGCAAGTCTGGATGCCACGATTATCCTGCCGTGCGACGTCGGTTCCGACGATGCGATTGCGGCGGTTTTTAAAGATCTTGAGCAGCAGTGGGGAACCATCGATTTTGTCGTTCACGCTGTTGCCTTTGCCAATCGTGAAGAGTTGAAAAACCCTTTCACCCAGACCAGCCGCGAAGGTTTCGCTTTGGCCATGGACATCAGCGCCTATTCGCTGGTCGCCATGACTCGTTATGCCCTGCCTTTGATGCCGGAAGGCGGCAGTATCGTTACCATGAGTTATCTTGGTGCAATGCTGGCCGTTCCCGGTTATAACGTAATGGGTGTCGCCAAGGCTGCTTTGGAATCCTCGGTTCGTTACCTGGCTGCTGAGCTTGGTCCGCAAAAAATCCGGGTCAATGCTGTCTCCGCGGGACCGATCAAAACGCTGGCAGCATCCGGTGTCGGTAACTTTAAGGAAAAACTGCATATCATGGAGGTGCGCAGTCCTTTGCGACGGACGGTCACCCAGGAGGAAGTCGGTAAGGCAAGCCTCTATCTCCTCTCTGATCTTTCCAGCGGGGTTACCGGTGAGATCCATTATGTCGATGGCGGTTTCAATATCTCTGCGGAATGATGATTCTCATGACATAAACAGTACGTAAAAAGGCCCTTGTAGGGCCTTTTTTGCGTATGAAAAAGCCAATAGTTTATCTGAGGAGAGTTGTTTGGAATACAGAATGCAGGAGAAAGAACATCTGAAACAGGATTCTATGCTCATGGACAATTCATTATGATCTACGGTACGACAACTGGGCTGAAATCCAGCCAAATCAAAGCTCTCGAAAGAATTTATCAGCGTCGTCTGCCGGCAGGTGAGGTGATTACCCCTGAACTGGCCCGCTATCTGACGGAACAGTCTCGCGCATTGCGTCGGCAGATCGGTCTGATTATCGATCGCAGCGGCGAGGTGAAATATGTCATTCTTGGCGATGATCGTGAACTTGTTATCCCCGATCTGAGCGGCTTTGGCCTTGGACGTAGCGGCTTGCGAGGCTTGCGCTGTATTCATACCCACCTCAAGGGTGAACCCTTATCGCAGGACGATCTCAACGACCTGGCGCTGTTGCGACTGGACATGATGGTCAGCCTGACCGTCGGTGAGGATGGACTGCCCGGCCCGCTGCATTATGCCCATCTGATTCCGCCCAACCCGGGCGGAGAGATTCACCTGCTGCAGAAAATTTCGTCTATATATAGTTGGGACCTTGATTTTGCATCTTTCATCCGCGCTCTCGATGCGGAACTGGAACAATCACGTTCGGAAACAGTCGATCTGGGCGATAGTCGGGAAAAAGCCCTTCTGCTTTCAGTAACCCAGGCGCCACTCCGCGAAGCCGAGGACTCTCTGGATGAATTGGCTGAACTGGCTCGCACCGCCGACGTGGTTGTACTCGACCGTATCATGCAGCGATCACGCAAGCTGAATCCGCGCACCCTGATCGGGGAGGGCAAACTAAAGGAAGTTGTCATCAGCGCCTTGCATAAGGGAGCGACCCTGCTGGTATTCGACCAGGATCTCAGCCCGGTTCAGGTGCGCACAATTGCTGCTATGACCGATTTGAAGGTTATTGATCGCAGTCAGCTGATTCTCGACATCTTTGCCCGCCGCGCGCATACCCTGGATGGCAAGGTCCAGGTTGAACTGGCTCAACTCAAGTACATTCTGCCACGCCTGAGCGGCAAAGGGACAGCCATGTCACGACTGATGGGCGGTATCGGTGGTCGTGGCCCAGGTGAAACCAAGCTGGAAACAGACCGTCGGCGGATTCGCGACCGGATCAGTCGTCTGGAAAAACAGCTCGCCGCGCTCAGCAAGGGGCGTTTGCAACGACGGCAGAAACGCATCAAGACAGGTGTGCCTATTGTCTCGATCGTCGGCTATACCAATGCCGGCAAATCGACGCTGCTCAATGCTTTGACCCAGAGCACGGTTTTCACCGAAGATCTGCTTTTCGCGACCCTGGATACCTCGTCCCGTCGCCTGCGCTTTCCTAAAGAACGTGAGGTGATTATCACCGACACCGTCGGCTTTATCAGGCGACTGCCGAAAAGCCTGCTGGGGGCATTCAGGGCAACCCTGGAAGAACTGGTTGACGCGCATCTTCTCCTGCACGTGGTCGATATTTCCAACCCACGTTTTGAAGAGCAGATTCGTGCCGTGGATCGCATCCTGCAGGATCTTGACCTTCATGAAATTGACAGAATTCTGGTCTTCAACAAGGTCGACCTGATTCCTGCTGAAGAGATCGTACCGCTCTGCCGGCGTTTTGGTGCGATTGCCGTCAGTGCTTGTCGACGGGAAACCTTTGCCGATCTCCTGCGTGAGATGGAAGAGCGCTGTTGGGGTGATGAGATTCGCAGCGATCCGGATTCGTCAGTAGCTGCTGAATCAAGATAATTGACACGCAATGATTTTTTCGTGTAGCTTGTGTACGCCTTTGGAGGTGTTTTGTGATGCAATTTTTTAAACTCACAGGTTGTCTTCTGTCCGCCCTTATCCTGGCTGGTTGTTTTTCAATGAGTTCCCTGTCTGATCCTGCCCTTGCACCACTGTCTGATTCTCATCTGGAGGATACGGAATCTCTAGACCCAGCCATTTCTGAAAATGATAAAAACAGCTCTGAAGCTTTCCTGGATGATT
>JAVVDT010000119.1:0-7279 GCA_032250875.1 Desulfuromonadales bacterium
GTGGGTGGCGGCCAGCCTGCCGATGCCGCCTTCTTGCTGCAGTTCCCGCAGCCGGTCGAGCGGAAGAATGATGTTCATATCCTTCTCGGCATCACTGTGATCATAGTAGTCGTGGGTGATCCGGTAGTCGCCGCGAATGGTTGCCGCATTGATGGCACGATAGCTCGGGTCGCCCTCGCTGTCCCGCATGTCGAAAGGCTCTTGTTCGCCGTGGTGGATACCCGAGGTTGTGACCACGGCCAGAGTGCATTCGTTCAAGGATTTCTTGATTGGCGACCAGGGAATTGCTTCACCGGATTCCCAGGGTTGGTATGCGGTAATGAAACGCTGGGCGAGACCCGGGTAGCGGGTGATCACCTTGGCAATCAGGCGGTTCTTGATGCGGTTTATTAACGCCACGACGGCCTCCTTGTATATATCTCAGCAGCTGGCAGCCGGCTCATGGATCGTCCGACAAAGTATTAGTATAACCATCTTTCGCGTCCTTTGCCCGGATTTTATCTGGCGCGTCACACTCGTGCAGGTTACAAACCAGCGTGTCCATCCGAAAGCAGGATGGGCACGTTTATTGATTGTTTCATGCGTCTCGGTTATTTGCGCAGCAGGGCGATTTCTTCGTGTTGCAAAATGCCGGCACCGGCAACGACCGGCAGGGTCGGGTTATTGGCCCATTCGATCCAGGAACCGTCGTAGTTCTTGACCTGACCGTAGCCGAGGCCTTCTAGTACCAAAGTTGCGTAGGAGGAGCGGATACCGGTCTGGCAATGAGCGATAATCTCCTGCCCATTAGTGATGCCGTGCGATGAAAGCAGGGCACGAATCTGGTTCTCGCTCTTCAGTATCTTGACGCCATCGACTTCATGTTGCAGTTCCGTCCAGTCGAGGTGGGTGGCGCCGGGGATGTGCCCGCCGCGATCAGCACGCTTGTCACTGCCGTCATACTCTTGTGCGGTGCGGGTGTCCCAGATAACTACGGATGGGTTCGCCAGCTGGGTTAGAACATAGTCTGCTTCGGCCCGGGCTTTACCTGGGACGGAAACACGATAGTGGCTGGGAGTGGCAGCCAGGGTCGGTAGTAACGTAGTCGGCCGATTCTCGGCGGCCCATTTCTCGTAACCACCATCCAGCACCAGAGTCTTCTCATGGCCGTAGTAGCGCAAGGTCCAGGCCAGGCGGGCGGCATAAGGATTGTTGTCTTCAGCGTAAGTCACGACTGTGGTCTCAGGAGTGATACCAAGCTTTTCCATCAACGCTTCGAAGGCCGTGCTGGTCGGCACCAGGCTTTTGACGCCGCTGCGCGTGGCAAGGAATTCGCTGCGCGGCACATGATGGGCTCCTTCTATATGGCCCAGCAGAAAGAGAGGTGTCTGGCGAGCGTCGAGGACCACCACCTGTGAGCGATTCTCTGCCAGCCAGTCGGTTTGTACGAAATAATCATTCAGGGCGGCGTTAACCAAAGCAGGCAGCCCGACAAGCAGTATGCTGGTAATGACAAAGTATCGTTTAATAGTGTGCATAAGTCCTCCTGTTGTTGATAGTTTCAGTGATTAATACCACACATATAATACACTTGCAAGCTCTTAAACACAAAAAATAAACAACAGTTAAATGATGTAGTATTAGAAAGGCAAATCAATAACTGTGGTCTGGGAGAAGAGAAAAGGAGAAATTGTTTTCAAACCGCTGCCTGTGGTAGGTTTCAGGATATGGTCTCAAACGTGAGATGTCATTTTTGTCAGACGCAGCAACAGCAGAGCTGCAGACTGTTTCTATTGGCCAAAGATGCAAACGCAGAGGTGCAACACGTGGCAAAAAGCAAAACCATACTGGCAGTGGTTGCCGATGAGCAGGGTGAGGTTTTCGAACATCCCGAGCTGCTGCTGGCTGGAATGAACGGCACGGCTGCGGTGCGACCGCTGGCCGCTGAGATGATTCCTATGCCGGAAGGGAGCCGACTGTTCACGATACCGCAGACACCTCCGATCGGCTTTGATCGGCGCAGCGGACGATGCCTGACGGCTGAGCGCCTGCCCAAACAGTGGGGAGCAGGTCCGATTCAGGCGGTCTCTGCATTCCTGACACCGGGATTCACCCGCACTCTTCTGCCTGCTGCTGATTATCAACGCAAACAGATGACCCTGCCACTCTGGTCGTATACGGCGGTCGGCTGGTGCGTCGAGGAAGAACGCTTCTACGTGGCGGCCGTTCAGGTCGATCGCAACAGTCAATGGCAGCCTGATCACTTCGACGACCGCAAACTCGATCCTCTGGTGCGCAAGGCGATGCAGGTCAACCCGGACAATCGCCTGTTGGAGCAGTTGTCACGCTGCGCTCTCGATTACCATTGCTTTGCGGCCAAGAATCTTTTCTTCAGGCGCTGGGAAGCTCCTCTACCGACTTCCCCCACCTGCAACTCCCGCTGTGTTGGCTGCATTTCCAAGCAGGAATCGGACTGCTGTCCGTCCAGTCAGGAACGCTTGACCTTCGTGCCGACAGTCAAAGAGCTCTGCGAGGTGGCCGTGCCGCACCTGCAAGAGGCGCAGAACGCGATCGTTTCCTTTGGACAGGGATGTGAAGGCGACCCGATCCTGCAAGCAGGTATCATCAGTGAGGCGGTTCGGGAGATGCGTCGGCAGACAAAGCGCGGCACGATCAATTTCAATAGCAATGCCTCTCTGCCTGATGCAATCGACAGGCTGGCTGCTGCCGGCATTGAATCGATCCGGGTTTCACTCAACTCGGCTCAGGAACATCTTTATAATGCTTATTACCGGCCGTGCGGCTACCGTTTTGCCGATGTCGTGGAATCGCTGCAGCGCGCCAAGGCCGCCGGACTTTTTACCATGCTCAACTACCTGGTTTTTCCCGGGGTGAATGATCGGCCCGATGAAATTGAAGCGATGGCCGAACTGATCGAGCTGATCGGCATCGATATGATCCAGATGCGCAACTTAAGCCTCGATCCGGTTCTCTATCTATCCTCGCTGGGAGTCACTGGTAAAGGCGTCGGCATGTTGGAGATGCTGAAACAGCATAAGGAGCACTTTCCAAAGCTGCAATACGGGTATTTCAATCGAACCCGTGATAACTTTTTCCCAGCTGATTACGCGTCTGAATGGCCGATTCATTCTTAAGCCTTTAATTGGTCATTGGCAGGTCGCACTTAACCTTTGGTGAGCGGATTCGCAATGTTCACAGACGTTTTTCTGCATGCCCTGACATCCTATTTCGTGGTCATCGATCCGATCGGCACTGCATTGATTTTTCACGGCTTGACAGCAGATTGCGATCGGACCTATGCCCGGCGTATGGCGCTGCGTTCAACGCTGATAGCCGCTGCGATCGTGCTGATCTCCGCCTTCTTCGGCGAAGCTCTGCTGACCAGCCTGGGCATCAGCATCGAGGCCTTGCGCGTGTCCGGTGGCCTGCTGCTTTTTATTACGGCGTTCAATATGGTTACCAAGGGAGAAAACGGCAAGAAGTGGCAGAGTGGTCAGGAGGTCGATATCTCGGTTTTTCCCATGTCGATTCCATTGCTCTCAGGTCCGGGCTGCCTGACTGTCACGATTCTGCTTTTTTCTCAGACGTCAGGTGTTACCGGGAGCATCGCTCTGCTGCTGGCAGTCCTGATTATCTACTTGCTCACCTATGTAGCGCTCTCTTCGGCAAATCGCGTCAAGGATCTCATCGGCAGAACCGGTGATGATATCCTGCGCCGGCTGCTCGGGGTGATCCTCGCTGCACTGGCAATCCAGTTTATTGCCGACGGCGTCCGCCAGATCATGATCGCCTGATCGCTATTGCAGTTACCTTGGCGAAACACCGAACTCCTGTTTCACAAAATCAATTGCTTCGATCATAAACCCATTGAAATCCTGACGTAATGCAACTTCGTGAGCGATCAGGTCGTCAACGCCTTCGGCGAGGGGCAGGGGTCTGCTTAGACGCTGTGAAATTCTATGCAATGCCGTGCCGACCACTGAACGGTGCTGATAAGAGACCAGCCAGTTGTGATCAATCATGCGCGGTGCAACGTGCCGGAGGCCTTCAGGCAGCCGATTATGATGCTTCTGCAGCAGTTGGTAAACCTTTGCTGCATAGCTTTCCAATGGTTCTGATGAATGGTCTGCCCACGCAGAGGCGAGGAAGTGGTCGTAGAAAATATCGATGATGATGCCGCGGCCGTGGCCGAATTTCGGGTGAAGCCTCTGTCTGCTCCGACGGGTATGCGGACTATTCTGGGCGAGGCTGTCGATGCGGCGGTGCAGAAGCAGGCCCAGGACGATTTTTTCCGGGTAGTCGCGGGGTATGGGGCCTTTGACGAAGTCTCCCATCAGTCCACCGAGTTGCAACTCGGCATCGTCTCCGGCCAGGTACAGATGCACGAGGTAATTCAAACTCTGAGAATCTTGTTGTGCAGAATGAGAATTTCAAAGGCCATCAATGCTTTGCTGGTGAGTTGCTGCAAATCAAGCACTGCCTTTGAGATGTCTTTCGAGCTATCATCGACGTAAATCAGCCCGACAACTCGTCCCAGCATGCTCATCGGCAGAAGCAGCGCAGTTTTGGGCGCAGGCTTGCCCAGACATGTGGTCAGGGCAAGGTTGGCTCCACTTTGCGGAACCGTACCGAGAAAGTAACTCTTGCTCTCAATGGCGGTTTTCAACACTGATGGCTCAGCGACGGGCAGTTGGAACTGGTCAAAGCCTGGAATCGTCTGGCCATGTTTTACCGAACGCCAACCGGTGATCTGTCCGGCGACCACCATAAAGAGAGCCGCACGTGAGTAGTGTGCGCCGAGATACGCGATGACTGCATTGGCGACATCGTCGCGATCGCTGATGTTTATCAACGCCTGCGCCGTAGTGGCCAGGGTAATCTCTTCATCTTCAAGTTCCTCAATCAGCTCATCTTCAGATATGTCTTCAAGACCTTCAGAGCTGTCTACGTCTTCTTCTTTCGCTATTTTTGGGGTTTCCGCTTTCTGGAGAACGAGCTCTGAGCCTGGGGCACCCAAATCTTCGTCGGTCTCTGGAGCTGCGATCGGGCCGTTTGCAGTGTTGAAGACGTGCAACTGGTTCAGCTCGTCGCGAACCTGCTTGGGCGGGGCGATATAGCGCATGGTGCGTCTGACGTCGTAATATTTTTCGAGGGCAAAAGCCAGACGCACTTCCAAAGCCAGAATCGGCCGTACGATGTAACCGGTGCGGAATGAGATTTCATCAATCGATTTCAAGTTGCGTGGGTCGCTCATGGCCAGCGTCAGGTTTCTGCCGCTGACTGCAACCGGCACGACTTTATGTTTGACCGCCAGTTCAGAGCTGATGATTTTGATGACGTCTTCAGGGATGTTCTGCAACTGGTCTGGTTTTGCGCAGGGGATTGAAATGAGTTTGGCCAGAATATCGGCAAGCATATCCTCGCTGATCAGCCCCATTTCGATGAGTACGGTACCGAGCTTTCCCCCGAAGATAACCTGGGCTTGCAGGGCCTCTTCGAGTTGCGCCTGGGTCAACAGGTTTTTCTTGATCAGCATTTCGCCAAGCCTGATGGCCATGATGCGTTCCTTGTGAAGATTATTGTAAAGAGGTCTTTTCTAACGGTTGTTTGCTTGCCGTTTTGGTTCCTGGCTGATCTGACAGTTGAACCATGAGAGCTTCCACCTGGATGTTGAAGTCTGCCAGTCGGGTTTTAGCAATGGGCTGGGCTGCTGCAGCTTTCACTTTTTGCGGATTGACCGGCGCACCATTTTTGTACATCCGAAAACAAAGGTGCGGCCCGGTGGCCAGCCCGGTGCTGCCGACGTAACCGATCGTTTGACCTTGCGCAACCCGCTTGCCCTGGCTGATGTTCTTGGCAAAGCCTTTCATGTGCAGGTAGATGGTTTCGTAGCTGCTGTTGTGGCGGATCTTGATGTAATTGCCGTTGCCGCTGGTATAACCTTTTTTGATGATGACGCCATCACCGACACTTTTGATCGGAGTGCCGGTCGGAGCAGCATAATCGATGGCCGGATGGGCCTTCCAGGTCTTGGTGATCGGATGGAAACGCCGCGTCGTAAAGCCAGAAGAGATCCGTGAGAAGGAGAGCGGTGCTTTGAGAAAAGCCTTGCGCAGGCTCTGGCCCTTGGCATCGTAATAGTCGGCACGCTGGTCACCGTCCTGGTAGAGAAACGCCTGGAAAGTGGTGCCCTGATTCGTAAATTCCGCTGCCAGGATGCGGCCGTAGCCGGCCTGTTGGCCTTCACGATAACGTTTTTCAACCAGCGCCTGGAATGAATCACCCTGGCGGATGTCGAGAATAAAATCGATGTCCCAGGCGAAAATATCGGCGAGGTTCATTGCCAGGACATCGCTTTCGCCGGTACTGGTGACCGCTTCAAAAAGGCTGCTTTCGATTGTCCCGCGCACACGAGCAGTCTCTGTCGTGTAGGGAATCGGAATCTTCTTGATAGAGAAGTCTTCTGCTTCGCGGGAGATGATCAGTTGCTCGTCGCGGTCAATATCGTACTCGAAGCGTTCGAAAGCTTCATCGCTCAGGCAGAGCCGATACGATTGGCCGGCGCTCAGGCGTGAAAGTGGAAAGACCGACTTGCACTGCTGGTTCAACTCATGGAGCTCGGCCGCTGAGAAGTAATCACTCAGCAGGGCTGTTGCTGTATCGCCCCGGGCAACGGTGCCCCTGATGATCTCTTTGCGGATCTCTTTGCGCGCCACTTTGTGGATCTCTACAATCGGTGGAGGTTGAATGGACTCCGGTGCAGCGACATTTGCCTCGGTACTGGTAACGGTCTGACGCAGAAAAAGAGTAGCAAGCAGCAGGGCGAGCACCAGCAGAAGCAACCAGATCCGTATGTACGGGGCCGGTCGGGGGCGACTGGCCATAGAGTGTTTTGGGGGGTGAAGATCAAAATCCAAAGGGGGCTCCTGCAAGAGAAAAGCGTTTACATTCTGAATGACAAAATTTATTGATATTAGCAGGGTCGCAAATGATTTGTCTAGAAGGGCGTCGGGCAATACGGACCAAAATGCAAATTTGGATGTTTGAGAGCCTCTTCCAAAATAAAATGAGTCAGAAGAGACATGAATCAATTTTGCTTGCCAGAGAAGTTGATGATAGCCTAGCTCAGAAAGGCATCAATATATATCCTGTGGATTGCGGATTAACATTGATTTTATGCAACTTTTCAGCACATAAACGAGAGCATGTGGTCTGCAGCCATTGCCTGCGTCCAACGTTGTCACTTAACTTCCCGCAAGCAACAGCTGCAGCCCACATG
>JAVVDT010000011.1:0-6868 GCA_032250875.1 Desulfuromonadales bacterium
GGCCTGTTTCGTCAAGGTTTTCGGCATCGTCTTTCTGGGCGAAGCGCGCAGCAAAGCTGCAGGCCAAGCCCGTGAAGCGCCAATGTCAATGCTCGTTCCCATGGCGCTGCTGCTGGTCGCCTGCGCCTGGATCGGCCTGTTGCCGACGACCCTGGTGCCGCTGCTGCGCGGGGCTGTCGACAATTGGGCCGGGACCGACGGCGGCACGATGCTGGGCGGCAGCTTCGCCCCCCTGGGCCGGGTCAGCCTGATCGGCTGGTTGTTGCTGGCGCTGCTTGCTGTTACCGGTTTCTGCTTGAGTCGCTATAGCCGCAAGGTTCCGCGCGTGGCTGCGACCTGGGGCTGCGGCTTCTCGTTTCCTGCGCCGCGCATGCAGTACACGGCCAGCTCCTTCGCCGACTTTTTGGTGCGACTGTTCCATTTTGGGCTTTGGAGTGAACGTCACGGTGGCAAAGTTGCCGGCCTGCTCCCGACCGTAACACGATTTGCCAGCCACACCCCCGACACTGTCCTTGACCGGGTACTGCTGCCGGTTTTCCTCGCTGCAGCCTGGCTCTGCCGACAACTGCGAACCGCTATTCACAACGGGGTGATCGCCTTCTACCTGCTCTACATCGCGCTGAGCGTTGTTGTTCTGCTGGCGTTATTTATACTTTGAAAGGGGAGCTAATCATGATTACCAGGCTGTTTCTGCATCTGGCCCTTTTACTTGTATTTGCTCCCATGCTCAATGGCATCATCACCAAAACCAAAGCACTTTTCGGTGGTCGGGTCGGTGCGCCGCTGCTGCAATCCTACTACGACCTGGCCCGTCTCTGGCGCAAAGGATTCGTTTTCAGCCGCACCACGACCTGGGTCTTTCTCGCGGGACCGGTCGTCGGCGTAACTGTCCCCGTGCTGGCCTGCCTGCTTATCCCCTTCGGGGCGTTACCTGCTCCGATTTCATTTGAAGGGGATTTGATTCTGTTCGTCTACCTGTTTGCTCTGTCCCGTTTTTTTACCGTGGCGTCGGCTCTCGACACCGGTTCAAGTTTTGAAGGGATGGGCGCCGCGCGCGAAGTGACCTTCTCCTGTCTGGCTGAACCGACGCTGCTGTTTGCCTTGCTGGTACTGGCGCGTCTCGCCGATGGGCTCTCTCTGGACACGCTGCTTGGTTCACATTTGCTGACTGCCTGGCACAGCGATGCCGGCGCGTCACTCGGGCTGATCCTGGTCTGTCTGTTCCTGGTGCTGCTGGTGGAAAACTCACGGATCCCTTTTGATGACCCCAACACGCATCTGGAGTTGACCATGATCCATGAGGTCATGGTTCTTGATCACAGCGGCCCTGCCCTCGGCATGGTCCTTTACGGCGCCGCGCTCAAGATGATGGTGATGGGAGCTCTGCTGGTGCGCTTGGCTCTTCCCTGGCAGACGGGCTGGTGGCTGAGCGACGCACTGCTGTTTCTGACCGGCCTGGCCGGCCTCGCCGTGCTTATCGGCGTGGTCGAGTCGATTATGGCGCGGTTACGCCTGCCGCGTGTGCCGCAAGTGCTGGTCGGCACCATGCTGTTGTCAATTTTCGCTCTGGTCCTGGTGTTGCGATAACCGGCGGACGATGTGCCCTTGATGCTCACGCTGGAGAAAAAACCATGATGGAATTGATCAATCCTTTGCTGCTCGCGGTGATCCTGATCAACTTTTACACGCTCGGCAGTGCCCGACTGGTGGCCTGCATCCGCGTGGTCGCGCTGCAGGGGGCTCTGTTGGCCCTGTTGCCTCTTCTCAGCCATGGACTGACCTTCCACGCGATACTGCTGGCGGCCGAAGCCTTCTGCTTCAAAGGGGTTGTCATCCCCTGGCTGCTGCTGCGGGCGATTCGCAGGGTGCGCATCCGGCGTGAGATGGAACCGATCGTCGGTTTTGTGCCGACCCTGATCTTCGGTGTGCTGACCACCGTCGGCGCCTTTTTGTTTGCCGATCTGCTGCCGTTAGCCCCCGAGCATCATGACGGCATGTTCGTGCCGACAGCCCTGGCGACCATGTTCAGCGGCTTTCTGTTGCTGATTACCCGTCGCAAGGCGATTACCCAGATACTCGGTTACCTGATGCTGGAAAATGGCATTTTCATCTTCGCCGTGCTGCTCTCCGCCGCCATGCCGGTCATGGTCGAGGCCGGAATTCTGCTCGACCTGTTGGTTGGCGTCTTCGTTATGGGCATTGTCGTCAACCAGATCAGCCGGGAATTTTCAACCATCAACACTGAGCGCCTGACAGCACTCAAGGAATAGACCATGTTGTTACTGCTGATTCTGTTTCCGCTGGCCGTGGCCTCGCTGGCTCTGCTGCTGCCCTGGTATCAGGCGCGTTCCTGGCTGCTGCCGATCAGCGGCATGCTGCACCTGATTTTAGCCGGAGTCTGTGTTGCCGGATCAGATTATGCGCCCAATCCCTGGATCGGCCTCGATGCTCTCTCCAGCCTGGTTTTGCTCGTCACCAGCCTGCTCTATGCCGGCTGTGCCGTTTATGCCGTCGCTTATCTCGATTTGCGCCGGGACCGTGGCAACCAAACCATTGTCCCCTGCCTGCTGGTCTTTCTCTCGGCGATGACCCTGGCAATTGCCGCCCGCCACCTCGGCCTGCTGTGGATGGCGGTCGAAACAACCACCCTCGCCAGCGCTCCGCTGATCTACTACAACCGCAATCGATTATCAATCGAGGCGACCTGGAAATACCTGTTGCTCTGTTCGGTCGGTATTGCTTTGGCTTTGCTCGGCATACTGTTTATCGCCTACGCCGCCCTGGTTGCAGGCGATATGCCGATCAGCCTGCAATTTGATATTCTGCTCACCAACGCCGCGCAACTCTCGCGACCCTGGCTGCATGCCGGTTTTGTCTTTCTGCTGGTCGGCTTCGGCACCAAGATGGGACTGGCGCCCCTGCACTCCTGGAAGCCTGATGCTTATGGCGAGGCTCCGGGGATGGTCGGGGCACTGCTCGCCGGCGGTCTCACCAGCGTCGCCTTTCTCGCTATCCTGCGTGCCGTGCAGCTCATGACCGCGGCCGGCGATGGCGCCATGGCCCGTCAGGCACTGCTCGGCATGGGACTGCTGTCTTTATTGCTCGCAGCCATTTTCATGGTGCGTCAACCCGACATCAAGCGGCTGCTGGCTTATTCCTCGGTCGAGCACATGGGGATCCTCGCCATCGGGGTTGGTATCGGTGGGCTGGCAACCTTCGGCGCCATGCTGCACCTGGTCAATAACGCATTGACCAAGGGTTGTCTGTTCCTCTCTGCGGGCAACATCCAGCGTGCCTATGACAGTAAACGACTCTCCAGGGTGCATGGGGCGCTCGCCACCCTGCCAATTTCCGGCGGTCTGTTTCTGGCCGGGTTCCTGGCGATTACCGGTTCTCCTCCTTTTGGTCTCTTCATGAGCGAGTTTACCATTCTGCGCGGCATTTTCGGCAGCGGCCATCTCTGGATCGGCCTGCTGATGATCCTGCTGCTGGCCATGGTTTTTATCGGCATGGGCGCGACAGTACTGACTGCCACTCAAGGAGAGCCGGTTAAACTTGAGTCTGCATACAAAGACAGCTTTCTGCTGGTCGTCTCGCCGCTGCTCTTTCTGCTGCTGGTCCTGCTGCTCGGCGTCTATCTTCCCGAGCCGTTGCAGGCCGCTCTACGCGAGGCAGCCGCCCTGCTGGAGGTGCAGCCATGAAGCGTTCGAAACCACGCCGTTTCCGCAACGGCTTTGTCGTACCTCTGGCGGAGCTGCCGCTCCTCGATTACGCCGAATTCAGCGAATCTTTGCTGGCAGATGTGGCGGCCGATTCCCGGGTAGCCAGTTATTTCGGACGTCCGCTGGCAGACGGCCTGGAGATTTACGCTATCCTTGCGCACGACTGGAATGGCGAATTGAACCTGTTGCGCACCCGGGTGAAAGGATCCTTTGCCTCGCTGACACCACGGTGCCCGCAACTGCACCTGTTTGAGCGCGAGCTGGCCGAACAGTATGGCGTACGTCCGCGGCAGCACCCCTGGTTGAAGCCGGTGCGTTTCCACAAGGCCTGGATCGACGCCGCCGATATCTGGGGTCGCCCGCAGGGGAAGCATCCGGTTCCCGGCGACATGGAGTTCTACCGAGTCGATGGCGAGGAAGTCCACGAAGTTGCGGTCGGCCCGGTTCACGCCGGCGTCATTGAACCGGGGCATTTTCGCTTTCAGTGCCATGGCGAAGAGGTTATGCACCTGGAAATCTCCCTCGGCTACCAGCATCGCGGCATCGAGCAGATGCTGGTCGGTGGTCCCCATCCAGCGAGTGTCTATATGCTTGAAACCGCCGCCGGGGATACCACCATCGGCCACGCGACCGCCTACAGCCAGCTTCTGGAGAGTCTTGCCGGGAGCGAAGCACCGCTGCGGGGCCAAGCCATTCGGGCTCTCGCCCTGGAGCTGGAACGGCTGGCCAACCATGTCGGAGATATCGGCGCGCTGGCCGGCGACATCGGTTTTTTGCCGACCGCCTCGTTCTGCGGTCGCCTGCGCGGCGATTATCTGAACCTGACCGCTGAACTCTGCGGCAGCCGCTTCGGCCGCGGTCTGGTGCGTCCGGGCGGAGTGGGCTTTGATCTGGATGGATCTTTACCGCAGACCTTTGCCGAACGTCTGAAGATTCTGGAACGGGACACCCGTGGCGCCATTGATCTCTGTTTCGATGCGCCTTCGGTGCTGGCCCGCTTCGAAGGCACGGGACCGGTTAAAACCGATGACGCCGAGGCGCTGGGATTGGTCGGGGTTGCCGCGAGAGGCTGCGGGCTGGTGCGTGATGCCCGCCTCCATCACCCTTTCGGAACCCGGGAAGGAGGCTTCGACACCCCGATAATCGAATTCGACGGCGACGTCTTCGCCCGCAGCAATGTGCGCAGACGCGAGATCAATGCCTCTCTCGGGCTGATTGGTCAGCTCCTCAGGCGCATGCCGCAGGGACCGATCTTTCAACCGCTCGGCCCGCTTGCCGCCGACAGCCTGACGGTTTCCCTCTGTGAAGGCTGGCGTGGCGAAGTGGTGCATGCGGCGATCACCGACGCAACCGGCCGGATTGAGCGCTACAAGGTTGTCGATCCCTCGTTCCATAACTGGAGCGGCCTGGCAATGGCCATGCGCGGTCAGCAGATTTCCGATTTTCCACTGTGCAACAAAAGTTTCAATCTCTCGTATTGCGGTTTTGATCTTTAGGCTGTCGACAGACTCCCAGGGGGCTCTTTATGCTGACAATTATCCGTGAACGCCTGCGTCAGGGACACCGCACCGGCAAGTACCCGAAAGTTGAGCCGATCCTGCCGGAACGCTTCCGCGGCCTGCCGCAGCTTGCGCAGAATCTTGCTCCGCAGAACTGTGCGGACGCCGCGGCCAGCTGCCCGTTCGCCGCTCTTCACAGCAAAGACGGCAAGCTGCAGCTTGATCTGGGCCGCTGTCTGTTCTGTGCCGACTGCCCCGCGGCTGCCGATCACAATGCCCTGACCTTCAGCAACGATTATCGTCTGGCGGCAAGCCGGCGGGACGATCTGCTGCTCGGCGCTGAAACCTACCAATTGGCCGACAAGCTGAACACGCGCATGCGCAAGCTCTTCGGCCGCTCGCTGAAGTTGCGGCAGGTGTCGGCCGGCGGATGCAATGCCTGCGAAGCGGACCTGAATGTTCTGAGTACCCTGGTCTTCGATCTTGCCCGCTTTGGCATCCAGTTCGTGGCGTCACCGCGCCACGCCGACGGCATCATGGTCACAGGCCCGGTCACCGCAAACATGAAGAGCGCTCTGCTCGACACCTATGCGGCCATTCCCGAGCCGAAGCTGGTGATCGCTTCCGGAGCCTGCGCCATCGCCGGCGGTCCTTTCCGCAACAGCCCTGAAGCTCATCAGGGAATTGGCGACCTGTTGCCGGTCGATCTCTACATACCGGGCTGTCCGCCTCATCCTTATACGGCTCTGGATGGGTTACTGCGGATGCTTGGCAGGATTGAATAAAGAACGGCACTGGTTGGTGACTTAAGACTCCAGTCAGACGGATTCTGCTGGCTTGCCACACTGTGCAACGAATAGGTATTTCGATGTCGGCATCAAGCTGGGTGATTTGTGCATGAACGGGGAGGAACTGTCTTCTTTGACTTTTTCAGATTCATAGAGCCTGACTTGTTCGAGCCCCACATTATTTGAGGAAATATCCGGCCACCTGCCACTGATCATTGCTGTCAAGCATCAAGGTGATGGTTTCTATCACGCGTTCTCTGAACTCGAACCTGGAAATGAAGGTCATGACCACGTACTCGCCTGCCGGCACGCCAATAGCCGAATCCGTATACGAGATATCGTGATGGATGCGCTCGACGATCGGCCCCAGAAAAGAGCGGATTTTCGCGATCTGTTCGTTCCAGGCTTTCTGTGTCAATATTGCCTTCAGGTTTTCCGAGGTCACCTCCCAGCTTTTTGCATATTCTTCCGTATCGACCAGGAAAAGGAACTGGGCAGCCGCATGTACTGATTTATCGGTAACCTGTTGGGTTGGAGTCTTGTTCAGAACCGGGACGATAATCAGCAGCAGACTTGTGGTGATCAGCAACAGATGTATGCGCGCATTTCTCGAAACAGCCCGAAATTTTATCATGACGCCCTCCTGGAATGATCGAGGAAGAAGCATGGCGTTTACATATTAATTTTAATCCCATCCGGGCAACAGGGCAACACGAGACGCACGTTTTTTTTAAAATATTTGCTTATCCACTTCGCTCAAGTAGATAACTTAATTGAAGGCTAGCAAAGCAATTTGAATCACATCCATTAATCTTAACGCCCGTTCGCTTCGCTCACTCAAGACGTAAAGAGGTCAAGC
>JAVVDT010000011.1:6878-28717 GCA_032250875.1 Desulfuromonadales bacterium
CTTGCCGGCAAGCTGACCTGCCTCTATAATGCTTTTTGCTTATCCACTTCGCTCAAGTAGATTATTAATGAAAGGCTTTGCGAAGCAATTTGAAATCACAACCATTAATCGCTTCGCTCACTCAAGTCGCAAAGAGGTCAAGCAAGACGCAAAAAACATGTTTTCTTAAAAAAGCTTCTCTTTGCGCCTCTCTTTTATCCTTTGCGCCTTTGCGTTAATCAAATATTTATATGACCGCGACTAAGGTCTCAACTTGAGTCAAGTAGATAACCAGTTAACTTTTTTGATGGCCCGTCTGATCCTGTTGCGTTCGGCGAGAGGCTCTGAGGTAAGTGTTTCGGTTTACATGTCGTCAGAAGCTGAATCGCCACGGTTTGTCCGTTACCCACCAAGTTGCTCAAGTTGAGCCAGGGCATCTGCTATCTCGTCTTCGCTAAGGACCTTACGTAGCCCGAGCAGCTTGAGCAGCCGTGCAGCCCGCTGGCGAACCTTGGCGGCTTTGGTTTCAGGGTTGTAAGCAACGCGAGGTCCGGGCAGCATGGCTGTGAGAAAGGCAGCTTCGGCCGGGGTCAGCAGATGAACCGGTTTATCGAAATGGTAGCGGGCGCCGTGCCCCATCCCGTAGACCAATGGGCCGAGCTCGACCACGTTCAGGTAGAGCTCAAGGATTCGGCCCTTGGTCAATTCCCTCTCCAGGCGCACCGCGATCACCATTTCCCGCAGTTTGCGCCGGATTGATTTGTCTCGGGACAAATACAGGTTCTTGGCCAGCTGCTGAGTGATGGTCGAGGCACCGTGGGCCAGGCGCTTGCGCTTCAGGTCATACTTGATCGCTTCCTTCAACGCCGGCACATCAATGCCGCCGTGCTCGTAGAAGTTGGCATCCTCGGCGACGATCACCGCCCACTTCAGCTCGACGGGCATGGAGTCCAGAGGAGTCCATCTCGGATTTTTCGGGCCGACCATGAATTGATGCATAGCGCCCTGCCAATCGGGGACCTCGATGGTCAGTGAGGTGCTGCGATTTTCGAGTGAAGCTACGTCGGGCAGATCCCAGAGAATCCAGGTCGCGAAAGCCCCGGCAGTCAGAACCAGGGCGGCCAGCAGCAGGAGTGAAAATCTCAGCAGCTTCCCCGGCCAACGCAACCTCTGCAAGTATGATTTGAAGTTCAGTTTCATTTGGGTGGTTTTCTGTGAAAAAGTGACAACGCGAACAGGTTGATTCGTTGCTGTCCGGAAACTCCGGAAAGCACAGGCACAGGTTTTGATCTGGAAAAGAGCAATTTTTCTCTAAACCACGGATATACAGGATCTGAGCGGAGACATAGCGCTTTACGCTGCACAATCAAAGCCGTCGATTGACGCAGAGATGCTATCAAAAACTACGGCAGTTTTGCAAGACCCTCAGCGGAACCGTCATATATGGCAGGCATGTTATATGTGACGGATACGAAAGGCGGCTTTCCACTCGCACGATTTTCAACCTTCAGCTTTTCCCTTTTATACCAGCCCCTTGCGCTCGCAGCAGGCATGGATAATCTTCGGCACGCTTGTTGCTCTTATACCTATGCTAGCACTATTGGCAGAGTACGGCCTCAGTCAGGTTTTCATTTAAGCTCGAAACTTATTCCGGAAGGAGGACAGCAACAAGGAGAAAGCGAAGGAAGATTTCACGAAATGAAGGGCAAGGTCAAGGAATTTGCCGGCAAGGCGCAGCTAAAGGCTGGTGAGGTCACGAAAGTCTTCAATGATTGATCCTGTCCACACAATGGTGACGTGCCGATATAATCCAGAAAGTCGCAACGATGCGAAGGTTTTCATCGCTTGATAAGCCTGCAAAATTCAGATCATATAAAGAAATGCATAGATAAGGATGAACTCTCAAGGGACACTTCCGGATGTCTCCCGCGTCCCCTGTCGGCGGGACTGTTCACCTTCAACTCATCCATAGAAACAAGGAGAAAAGATGCGCACATTATCCCTGCTCAACATGCTGTTATTGCTTTTGGTCGCCGGATCACTGGTCGGTTGTGCGTCCAAGGTTCCACCGCCGACCCAGAAGCTGGCTCTTTCAGAGGCGGCCATCAATCAGGCGGAAGCTGCTGGCGCCATTGAGTTTGCACCGTTGGAAATGCGCTCTTCCCGGGAAAAGCTGGCCCAGGCCAGAGAGGCCATGAGCAATGAAGAGAACCAAAAAGCCTTAAATCTGGCTGAACAAGCTGAAGTCGACGCCCGATTGGCCGAAGCCAAAGCACGGACAGCCAAGGCACAGAAGACCGTTGCTGTACTTCAGGAGAGTGTTCAGACCCTGAAAAAGGAATTCGAACGCAAGGCCAATCCTTGAATCTAACCCTAATCTGGAGGTTTTTTCATGAATCGCAATAATCGATTTGTTTGCTCTTTTGCCCTTGTTGTGCTTACCAGCGTTCTGCTGGCAAGTTGTGGGCCACCGACAAAGAACGTTGATCTGGAGAAAGCCCAGGCGTCCTTCGCGGCAGCAAAAATGGATCCTGTCGTGGTAAAAAACGCCGCCTTGGGATTACAAACGGCGGAAACATCTTTGCAGACGGCCGAAAGTCTGTGGAAAGCCGACGCCAAAGCTGAAGAGGTTAGCCACCACGCCTATCTTTCGCTGCAGCGTACGGCCATAGCCAAGGAAATAGCCAATCAAAAAGTTGCTGAAGAGAGTGTTGAGGCAGCCAGCAGCGCTCGCGACAGGGTTCTGCTTGAAGCTCGAACCTACGAGGCCGATGAAGCGACCAAGTCCGCAGAATTGGCGCGGCGCCGGGCTCAGGAACAGTCCACTCTTCTAGCGGTCAAAACAGTTGAGAGCCAGCAGTCTGCTGAAGCGGCCTTGGCCGCTGAAGCGCGCGCTAAAAAGCTTGAAGCCGAAGTCGCCCAGTTGCAGGCGATCAAATCCGAACGCGGCCTGGTCATCACCCTTGGAGATGTGCTCTTTGATACAGGACAGGCTGAACTTAAAGGGAGTGCGATGGTGACGATCAGCAAGGTTGCCAACTTCATGAGAACCTACCCGACGCGGACATTGCTGGTGGAAGGCTTTACTGACAGTCGTGGCTCCGAGTCTTACAACCTTGACCTGTCGGAGCGGCGAACCAATTCCGTGCGTTCAGCATTGAGCGCCAGCGGCGTTGACGTTGCACGGATAGCAGTGCGCGGCTACGGGGAGTCCTACTCGGTTGCCAGCAACGAAACTCCGGTAGGGCGCCAGTTGAATCGTCGGGTCGAAGTCATTATCTCCGATGAAGAAGGGCGTATCGTAGAGCGTCGCTAAAACGTGTGAATGCTTCTCTGTAAATTCCGGCCGGATTGGCGATCTGTTCGACCGGATGCAGAGAGAGACAAATGGCAAACGGCAGGCTGCTCCTGAGAGGGTAGCCTGCCGTTTTATTGATTGAGACAGTGACCATCGGCTTCTAAAACGTAACAACATGGAATTTCTGAACAGCGCAGTTTGAGGGATATGCAAACTTAACTGTCCTCTTTGGCTGTTCCCGGTGCTATTGTTCAAACCAATGACTTCCTCGATCCTCTCTACAATCTCCGCCTCAAAGCTTTCGACCCGATTGGTTCTGTTCAGCGTTCTCGCTACCGGTATCGGCCAATCGATGACCTTTACCCTGCTGGCGCCACTGGGCCGTGAAGTCGGTCTGGGGGAAGTGCAGATTGGCCTGATCATCAGCTGCTCTGCTCTGACTTTCACCTTGACCAGCCCGATCTGGGGTCGTACCAGCGATCGCTGGGGGCGTAAACCTGTGATGCTCCTGGGCCTGTTCGGTTATGCTTTCGGTTGTATCCTGTTTGCCTCGGTTTTCTTCTTCGGACTCAAGGGGCTTCTCACAGGGACAACCCTCTATCTGTTGGTCATCTCAACGCGGGTACTGATGGCCTCGCTGATGTCCGCAGCCCCCAGCGCCGCCTCGGCCTATATCGCTGACACCACCAGTGCAGGGCAGCGGGTCGCAGGCATGGGACGTCTGGGGGCGGCCAGGACCCTGGGCGCGATCCTCGGGCCTGCCATGTGCGGATTGTTTGCCGTCATCGGTCTGCTGGCGCCACTGTATATCTCCGCGGGCATTACTCTGTGCAGCACCATCCTGATCGCGGTTGCTTTGCAGGAGCCCCCCCGCACAGCGCCACCGGCCGCGACAAAACTGAAATTGAAGTTGTTTGACAAACGTTATTTTCCCTACATCCTGATCGGGTTTTTGACCTTCTTCGCTTTTTCGATGACAAGCCAAACCATCGGATTCTACATTCAGGATCGCTTCGCTCTCGACGGCAGGGCCACGGCCCAGGCTCTCGGCATGGGAATGATGGTTGCGGCGGCCACATCGTTCTTTTCCCAGGCGTATCTTGCCGTTCGGTTGAGAATAAATCCGGTCCGTATGATGACTCTGGGGTTGCCGGTGCTGATGGTCGGTTATGGCTTGCTGCTGTGTGCCGGCAGCATTACGGCCCTGGTCATGGTTCTGGGAATTCTTGGCCTGGGGCTGGGGCTGGTCTCGCCAGGCTTTACTGCCGGAGCCTCTTTAGCCGTTGGCCCGGAGGAGCAGGGCGCGGTCGGCGGAATGGTCTCAGCATGCCCGTCTGCGGGATTTGTGTTGGGTCCGATTGTCGGTACCAGTCTGTATCAGATCAGCCACATTCTACCCTATCTCTGTGCCTGCCTGTTGATGCTGCCTTTGGCTGTTTATGTCTGGCGGTTCGGGAGAATTGAACAGAAAAAGACTCTTTGAAACCGGAGATGTCCTCTGCTGTGATAGACAAGAGGGTCTTGCTCGGGTTTATTAATAATGATCAGAAAGTTTTTCTTCGTTGTCTTTAGCTAGCAGCCGGTTCATGGATGATCCGACAGCCTCCCGGAAACTGAATCAAGCTGTTTCCTCATGGACGTGTCCCACCCTGATCCGGAAAGGTCCTGAACATGGTGACAAACGAACAGCGGCCAATGTTGCGTTTTCTGATCGTCCAGACCGCTGCTTCGGTTGTCGGGCTGCAATGCTGGTTGATCCTGTTCAACAACTTCGCCGTGGAGATTGCCGGCCTCGACGGTCTGCAGGTCGGGATCATCGGCTCAGTGCGCGAGATCCCCGGATTTTTGGCGCTGCTGGCGGTTTTCGTCATGCTGGTGGTCAGGGAGCATCGACTCTCAGCGCTGTCCATCGTCTTTCTCGGCATCGGCACCGGCCTGACAGGGCTGTTTCCCAGTTTTATCGGCCTGGTGTTCACCACCTTGATCATGAGCTTCGGCTTTCACTATTACGAAACGACCAATCAGTCACTGACCCTGCAGTACTTCAACACCGCAACTTCTCCCTTGATTTTCGGCCGACTGCGCAGCCTGGCTGCGGCGACCAGTATCGTCGTCGGCCTGCTGCTTTTCCTGATGGGACTGGTCTTCAGCTACCGGGTCATGTTCTTGTCGGTCGGAACCCTGGTTGCTGTGGCCGGTATCTGGGGATTGCTGCAGGACCCCACTCACAAAAACGTGGCACTGCAGCACCGCAAGATGATCTTGCGGCGCAAATATTGCCTTTACTACTTCCTCACCTTTATGGCCGGAGCTCGACGGCAGATATTCATGGCTTTTTCGGTGTATCTTCTGGTCAAAGTGTTTCAGTGCACAGTGACCGAGATTACCCTGCTGTTTGTTGCCAACAATGCCGTCAACTTCGTGCTGAGCCCTGTCATCGGCCGGGCGATTGTTCGTTTCGGAGAGCGCCGGGTCCTGTCCCTGGAATATGGCGGCCTGATCGCGATCTTTCTGATCTATGCCTTCAGTGACACGAAGCTGGTGATTGTCATAATGTACATCCTCGATCATATCCTGTTCAATTTCTCCATCGCAATTCGTACCTATTTCCAGAAAGTCGCCGATCCCAAGGATATCGCCCCGAGTATGGCGGTCGGCTTCACGATCAATCACATCGCTGCCGTGGTCATGCCGGCGATCGGCGGAGCGCTCTGGATGATCGATTACCGCATCCCCTTTGTCGCCGGGGCTTTTTTAAGTCTGGTTTCCCTGATAGCCGTGCAACGTATTCCGCATCCCGCGCAGTAGACGTTTAAAAAGAAATAGGTCCGGAAGTGGCCACGTTACCTGCATCGCTATCCGCCACATATGACATACCTGCTATATGTGGCGGATAGCGATGCAGGCATTGCTTCCGTCGCCTTTTCTCCCAATCAGTCTTTCCGTGTACTTTCAAGCCATTGCACGCGCAACATCGATAAATTATCTCCGGCACGCTTGTTGCTTTTCATAATGATAACAATAGCAGGGCATCGTCACAGTTGAGCTTTCTTCGAAATTCGAAGCTTATTACGGAAAGAGGATGATTATGAAAGACAGTACCAAGGACAAGGTGGAAGGTGTTTTTCACGAAACGAAAGGCATACTCAAGGAAGTTGCCGGAAAACTCAGTGATAATCCAAAACTGGAAGCTGAAGGCGCTGGTGAAAAGATCGCTGGCCAGGTTCAGGAAAAGGTAAGTGAAGTCAAGAAAGTATTCGGTGGTTGATTTTGTATGTAAAAGCATAAAAGTAACGACATGCAAAATCATTCCAATAAAGGCTTAGTCATCCAAATCTGTATAACAGCAAAAACGGAGACAATATGAAAAGCATAGCGATAGTTGTAATGATTCTTGGTCTTACCTTTCTCTTAGGCTGTTCAGGAATGAACTCGAGGCAGCAGTCTACCCTCAGCGGGGCAGGTATTGGCGCAGTTGGTGGTGGAGTGATTGGTGCGGCGACCGGAGGAAGTGCAACGACGGGTGCATTGATAGGCGCTGGTGTTGGCGGGGCCTCAGGCTATCTCATTGACAAGAACAAGGATTAGCCCGGGTTCGCAATAATGGCGGTCTAAAGGGCTACGGGCAACTCTTTCTGGTTGCCGGCAATGAAAAGCCTGGAGGAAGGTCAGTTGAATCGTAGTTGAAGCCTTTCTTTCTGATGGGAAGGGACTCATCACTGAGCGTCGATATCTTTAAGCTTGCCCACTTTGCCTGATTCGGCGCACTCGGTCGCCGGATTGGCTGAGTGCATAAAGACGAACGGCAGGCTGCCCAAGAAGGGTAGCCTGCCGTTTTCTCATGCTACGTGAACGGGTCTTCTGCCTGGCATATTCCTGCAGGGTTAAAACTTTTCACTTGAACAAATCGTATAATTTGAATATATTGCTTAAAAATAAACCTGTGAGGTGAGTTATGCCCTTGTTCGAGTACCATTGCGAATTATGCGACCAGACATTTGAGAAGCTCTCCAAAACACAAAAGGAAACAATCACCTGTCCAGACTGCAAGCAAGAGGCAGCGAAGGTCGTTTCCGCACATGCTTCCAGCACCAATTGTGTTGCTCCGAGCAGTTCAGGCTTTGGCTGAAGGGCTTGATCTTTGAGCGCGTGACGCTCAAAAAAATCAACAAACAAACCGGCAAGGTTTTTACCTTTCATGGGTAGGAGTCTGTCGGACTATCCATAAGCGGGTTTTCGTCCGGAAAAGGGCCGTTTCCGGATCGAAAACTCCGCTTGGGCACTAAGCTGGATGCAAATGCGGCCGCTTGGTCTATGTTCAGCTCTTTTTGAGCCTATATCTACGGCGATGACCCTGCAAAAAGCTAATATCTATTCTCAAACATCCTGACCCGACAGAAGCTACCAACGCTCAGCCTTCGGGTAGAAAATGTTTCTCGAAGGTATCCTCGAGATTTTGCAGATGCCTGGTCTGGTCATCGCCGAGCCGCGTAAAAAGCTCGGCCATCGGTGCACCGCTGCATTGGTCTGCCATGCTGCGGTAAAATTGTAGAGCATCTTTCGATAGCTCAATCGCATAGGCGAGTGCTTTGCGGTTGTCTGCGTGCGCGGTGATCTGATGGCCGTCGCAACAACGGATATTGAGATTCATGGTCGGCACGGGTCCGTGCGGCGAATCTCCCTCTAACCCCCCTTTGAGTGCGGCGAGTTCGAGCTGGTGCTTGATGTCGAGGCGGACCATAGCGGCATCCTTGAGGATCTCGGTCGCCGCGCGGTCTTGGACGATGCGGATTGCATGTAAAAAGCTGCAATAAATCTGATCCTCCATCTCAATGGCGGCATCGCATGCGGCATCAAAGGTGAGACAGGCACGGGCTTGGTTGTCCATAGCAGCTCCCTTCATTCAAAAAGTTATTGGAGGTTTTTACAAAAACTCAAGCTTGGTCTGACATGAGCATAAACAGCGGACTTGTCTGTGATCGATACGTGGAGGCTACCGGTGAAAATGCTCGATTGTTTCCGAGAGACTCCTGATCATCTTAGAACTCGAAGCTGCCGCCAGGCTCAAGGACGACAACCGTGGAGTCCGTTGCCTCCTCGACATGTTTCGCCCAGGCTGCGGCGTCTTGATTGAGCAGGTCGAAGGTGTTGTAGTGGATCGGCACAACGGTCTTTGGTTGCAGCATTTTCACCGCTCGCAGGGCATCATCGGGGCCCATAGTGTAATTGTCGCCGATCGGGAGGACGGCAAGGACAAGTCCTTCTTCGCCGATCAATTTCATGTCACCGAACAGGCCGGTATCCTGCGCCAGGTAGATTTTTCTGCCATCATTGGTGGTCAGCAGGAAGCCGCAGGGGTTGCCGCCATAGGAGCCGTCCGGTAATTGCGAACCGTGCAGCGCGAGGGTCAATTTCAGGTAACCGAAGGGGTGCTTGAAGCCACCGCCCAAGTGCTGCCCATGAACCTTTTGCAGACCTTGATTGCCAAACCAGGTGGCGATCTCATGGTTGCTGATAACCATCGCCCCGGTGCGTTTGGCAATATCTACGGCATCGCCAACGTGATCCCCGTGACCATGGCTGATCAGGATAAAGTCTGCTTCGACTTGATCCGCAGTAGTGGATGCCGCCGGATTGCCGCTGAAGAACGGATCAATCAGCAACTTGAAACCACAAGTCTCAAGCCCGAGGGTAGCGTGACCGAACCATGTGAATTTACTCATATGAAGAGTCCTCCTCCTTTTGTTGTGTCCACACAAGTATAACAAAGATTCGAATCAAGGGAGCAGGTCTCAGTATTTAGCAGGGCGGTTTGATTGGTTGTTCCGTGGCCTCGGGCTAAACGTCCTTATCCCCTCTGCTGCAAGCGCAACCTTAGGCGAGTGTCCATCCGGAAACGCCAGATGGCACGACCGCAGTTTCCGGACGAAAACCAGGCTAAAAACGCATCAGAGCGGCTGCCCAGGTAAAACCTCCCCCAAAAGTGACAAATCCGACCAGCGCGCCCTCTTTGATTGCAGCGCTACGGAGAAGTTCGTCAAGGGCAATAGGGATAGAGGCTGCCGAGGTGTTGCCGAAACGATCGACATTGATGAAGACCTTTTCCATCGGCATTTTGCAGCGCTTGGCGACCGCTTCAATTATACGCAGATTGGCTTGGTGCGGAATCAACAGATCGAGATCGTTGCCTCTGAAACCCGCCTCTTTGAGCACCTGTTTCAGAGCAAGGGTCATTGCGCTCACGGCATGACGGAAGACCTCTTTCCCTTCCATGCGGATGGTATGCAACAGATCGGCGACATTTTCGGCGGTCGGCGGGTTGATACTGCCACCACCGGGGTTATAAAGCAGGCCGCTGTGGGCGCCATCGCTGCCCATGCGGGCATGCAGCAGACCACGCACGCCGTCAGATGGTCCGAGGATTGCAGCACCGGCGCCATCACCAAAGAGCACGCAGGTATCCCGATCCTGCCAGTTGACCATCGAAGAAAGAATCTCACCGCCAATGACCAGCACCCGCTGGTAACCAGCAGAGATCATCAGCCCCTCGGCCACCTGCAATCCATAGAGGAAGCCGGAACAGGCCGCGGAGATATCGAAAGCTGCAGCATTGGTGGCTCCGAGTTTTGCCTGGACCAGACAGGCCGTGGCAGGGAATTTCATGTCTCCTGTCACCGTGGCGATCACGATCAGGTCGATTTCCTCGGCGGCGACGCCAGCGTTCTGCAGGGCTTTGCGGGCGGCTTCGGTCGCCAGGTCGGAGAGTGCGCTTCCCGGCGCGGCGATATGACGCTGCTTGATCCCGGTACGCGAGACGATCCAGTCATCGGAGGTCTCGACCATCCGTGCCAGATCGGCGTTGGTAAGGATCTGTTCCGGGATGGCACGACCAGTGCCCAGGATCATTGCGTGCGGTTTTTTTTGCATCGGCCCTCTTTTTTGCCAGATATTTTCAAGACCCATTAAATAGCATACCCCACATTCCACCCTCAAGAAAGAGCTGCTTCCTGAATAGCAATATTGATTAATCCTTTATGGAGAAGCCTCACCGGGGAGAGTGCAGACGGAGCGTTGATGACGCAAAGCCGTCATCTCAAGCAGCATGACCGACGAATGTCGGCGATGACAGAAAGAGATGGTACGAAAATTTTACCGCAAGGTCAGCGAGGCCTTTTGTTCTTTATAGATTGCTGTTATCTTTTCGCGCGTAACTTTTAATCCTTTTTTTGAGAACTGTGGTCAACGATGCTGTGTGAGTTTTCTGTAGACTGCGTGTATTACAGAACGCATAAATACAAAACCAGCAGAAGGCAATACCAGCTGCTCGTCGGCAGCTACTGTGAAGGTGTACTGCAACCGATGTGTCGGCGTCTTAAGTTTCAGGACGAAATGGGTGAGAAGCCACCTGATGATCTCTGCCCAAACGGTTATCGTGCGGGCAGCCACCATAAAATTTACTGAACAAGCTGCAGCAGAGACATATTCGCCTTTTTGGCTGTTCTCAATCCCCCAATTTGTCTCTTCGTCCAATACGCTCCAAAAGACTCCTGAAGGAAAAGCATTTATCCCATGGTATGATTAATTTAAACGGGTCCATCTTTTCAGCGCTTTTTATGTTCATAACGACATTTAGGATGCAGAAACGAGCTGAAAGCTGTTCTCAAGTGTCCCAATTTTGCTTCGGTTCGTAAAGTCCGACAAGCTCTCAGGGATTTACTTTATCATTTTGGAAATTGAGGTTTTGCCATGTTTTTCGGTACGACACTGTTAGGCAGCACTGAACTGGATGTTATCGTCAAGCTGTTTTTGGCCGCTTTAGCTGGTGGCCTGGTCGGACTTGAACGCGAAAAGCACGGTCGGCCGGCCGGCCTAAGAACCAATCTGCTGGTTGCTGTCGGCTCCTGTGTCATTGTAGTCGTCTCGGAAGCCTTCTATCTCAAGTACGCTATGTACGGTGTGGAAACCGTGATTCGTCTTGACCCTTCACGGGTTGCCGCGCAGATTGTTACCGGCATCGGCTTCATTGGTGCCGGCGTCATCCTCAAGGAAGGTGCCTCGGTGCGCGGCTTGACCACGGCAGCCAGTCTCTGGACGGTTGCTGGTCTGGGAATGGCCTTCGGCATGGGTTTCTACAGTCTCGGCACCATCGCTACCCTGCTGGTGTTGGTCAGCCTGACTTTTCTGAAGAAGCTTGATCCGATGATTAAAAAGGATCGCTTCCTCACGTTGTCTGTAACAGCCAGCAATCGCGAGGAGCTGCTCGAAGAACTGCTGCAAATCCTTGCCATCCGCAAGCTGCAGGTATCCGATATCGTCTCCCATTTGGATCTGGTTGCTGATGAGCTTTTTTACCAGTTAGTCATCACCCAACAGCAGAAGCGGATCGGTCATGAACTGACTGAAGCGATCAAACATCTCGAGGGCATCAAGAAGATTCATTATCATTAGGAGCCTGCCGAAGTTCAGTGAGCCGGCGGTTAATTCGTTTCCAGATCGAAAAATGCGGTTATGCCCCCCGGATTTTTCCGATGGCGAATTCGGGCCGGATAGGCCGATAGCTCAGGAGGTATTCTTGTCCGTGGAGAGAGACATCGACCCCGCCAGCCTGCGACAGGGCATGGTTAAGGTTCGCAAACGCCGCTGGATACTGTGGGCAACCATTCTGATCTATATGCCGGGACTGATCGTCGCGCTTGAGCTGGAGGCTTCGAGCGGCACTTTGGGCAGGCTCTTTGCCCTCTGGATCATGCTGCTCTGTATCGCTGTCGGTCTGGCAACCATCGTCAAGTGTCCGGGCTGCGGCAACCCTTACCACACCAACGGCCCAACCTTCCTGCCGGTTCGCCGTTGCGTTCATTGCGGGTTGCATTTGAATACGGACAAAAAGAATTAGCGTCTATGAGTAGGAGGTTTCAAGTCCCTGTTTGACAATGGCCCCTTTCCTTATAAATTTAACTTAGAACGGTTTATTGAGCCGGATTTGAGAGTCAATCCCTATTGATGAAAGGAGTATAAACATGCGACGCAGCCTGATCAGATTCATGAGTGTGCTTTTGATTATTAGTTTTGCGCTACTCGATTTTTCGGTGCAGACAGCAAACGCGCTGATAGTCGACACCAGTAGCGTCATTGCTGTGCAGCAGGAATCAGCGGACCGCGACCGGGTTGCCGCTTTCCTGGGGCGTGACGATGTACAGCAGGTCCTGGTACAGCACGGTGTAAATGCCGTCGAAGCACAGCAAAGAGTGGCAAGCCTCTCCAACGCGGAACTAGCCAAACTTGCCGGACAAATCGATCAGTTACCGGCCGGAGGGGATGCGGTAGGAGCCGTCGTTGGCGCCGTGGTTTTGATTTTCCTGGTATTGCTGATCACCGACCTCCTGGGCCTCACTCATGCATTCCCCTTTGTTCATTCCCAGCGCTGATGCCCCGTGCTTAGCGCGCTTCACTCGGGTCGGCAGTCGCATGATTGCCGGCCTGTTGTTTATGGCGATGGCCATATATCTTCCCGGTTGCAGTTTGCTTACGAGGGGGAATCTGCCCCAGGAATCAGGAGGGGCGACCAGGGCTATGGTCGACGGCGTCCCATTTCATCCCCAGGAGGAACTGCAGTGCGGACCGGCAGCGCTGGCCATGGTGCTAAACTGGAGCGGAGTTGACGTGCATCCCGCCGACCTCACCCCCCAAGTCTTCAGCCCCGGCATCAAAGGCAGTCTGCAGAGCGCCCTGATCGGTGCAGCGCGCCGACATGGCCGGATAGCCTACCCCATCGCCGGCAGCGAGGCCCTGCTGGCAGAGATCGCTGCCGGTCATCCGGTTATCGTACTGGTCAATCTCGGTTTTTTCTGGTACCCGAAATGGCACTATGCCGTGGCGATCGGCTTCGATCAGGAGAATCGCGAGGTCATCCTTCACTCCGGTCTTACGGCCAGGGAGCATCTCCGTTCGCGGGTTTTCATGAATATCTGGCGGCGCAGCGACTTCTGGGGGCTGCTGGTACTGCCGCCCGACCGCTTGCCGGCCAGTGGTGAGGTGGCAGCGTGGCTGGCCGCCGTTGCCGGCCTGGAAAGGACAGGCAAAACGCAGGCCGCCGCAACAGGCTATACAGTGGCCCTGCAACGCTGGCCGCAGAGTTTTGCCGCCTGGATGGGCCTCGGCAACAGCACATACAGTTTGCATGACCTTGACGGCGCTGCCGAAGCCTTTCATCAGGCCACGCAGATCGAGCCGGACAACGGCATAGCCTGGAACAACCTGGCTCATGTTCTGGCCGAGCAGGGCAAACAGCAGCAAGCCCTGGCTGCGGCACGGCGAGCCGTGGACTTAGGCGGCCCCTTGCGTGCGACGTTCGAGCAGACCTTGATGGAGATCGATCCTTCTCTCGCTCCCTGATTTATGGTTGATGGGCCGGACGCAGCAGGTCAAAGATAGTTTTTACCGGGTTGAACGCTTCAGGCGGGATCTCGACAAAGATGCTGTGCCAGCCAGCCATACCGCCATTCCATAACCCCGGCAATTCAAGAACCCTGACATTTTGACCGTCCTGCATCTTTGATGTGATGATCACCGCGTCGTCGTCAACGAAACGGCTCAGATCGTAAGGCTGTCCGCGCCAGTCACGGACGCCGCAAACCATATCAACCGGATTGAAGTGGGTCGAAGCGGCCAGGATATCCGCTTGATCGGCATGACTCTTGTCGATCTGTGAGCCTTCGACAATCTGTTTTGTCAAATGGCCCCGAGCATCGCGCACCCAGAAGGGGCCGCCGCCAGGTTCACCACTGTTGGCCACCATACCGCAGACACGCAACGGCCGGTCAAGATGATCAAGCAGGGCTTTGCTGTCATCCGCGAGAGAGACATCGGTCTGCAGGCGGTCGGCAAGAAAACCGATCGCCCGCTCGCGAACCCGCTGGTCGTGCGGTTGCTCATGCAGCGCCTTGAGCAAAGCATGTTGCTCTTCCTGCACTTCAAGCAGATAGCCGCTAAGCAGCCTGCTCCAGCAAAGGTTGGTTTGCTTGCGTGCATCGGGGACGACATTGTCAATATTACGCACCGTGATGATATCGCCGGCCAGGTCATTAAGGTTTTCGATCAGCGCGCCATGACCACCGGGCCGCAGCACCAGCCTTGCCTCGTCATCGCGCAAAGGCTGTTTGTTCGCGTCCAGGGCAAGTGTGTCGGTCGATGGTTTTTGCGTCGAATAGGTCACCACAAAATCACAGCGGTAAGTCTCTTCAAGGGTTTCCCGCCAGGCGGCAAATTGTGCTTTGAAGAGAGGCAGGTGCTCTGCAGAAACGGTAAAGTGCAGGGCAGCAACCCCACCCGGGTCGTTGAGCAGGGCGGCTTCGGCCAAGTGCTCGACAAAAGGCGTCCGCGCACCGTCAGAAGCAGCATGAAATGCCAGCAAACCCTTGGGCAACTGCGAGTAGTTGAGACCGCAGGGCTCCAGAAGATAGCGGATGATCAGCGCGACATCGCGTTCGGCCACAGCCTGCTGCAGGTCGTGGCCGTCTTCAGCCATGGCCGACTTCAGTTCCGGGTAAAAGGCAAAAGAGGTTAGTTCGTCGAAGAAGCGGCGCAGGTCGCGCTCCGCAGGGCTGACCGGAGGGGCGGCTTGTGCTGTGCGGCAGGCTGCCAACGTCGCTGCGTCAGCATGGAGCTGACTGAACATGCGTGATGCGGCACCCGATGCCGGGACAAACCGTAACAGTTTCCCGGCGGCAACGGCTTTGGCAAAAGACTTATCCAGAGAGTCGTGCGAGTCCGAAGAAATCTGGACAATGCCGTCTCCAGGAGTGCAAGGGCGATCGAGCTTGATGGCGACCTGACCGGTACGCAGCCAGGCAAGCTGTCGCGTTGCTTGTGACGGCTCGATATGGAGGGCTTTGAGTTGTCTGAGATCGTTTGCAGAAAAGATCATGATTCACTTTGGTGGTTTGAAGGGTTAAAAAGATATCGCTAACTTAGCAAAGGTTATCATTAAAAGAAAGATTGGCTACCAGGTCATGAGCACACTGAATCATCTTTTCGCTGTTTCTGGCAATTTCTGGCCATCAAGGATGAAATGACTGCTTTAGCTTCTAAAAAGGCTCTCCTTGGCGGCTCCGTAGCTTACCTTTTCAGCAAAACGTGATAAATCTTTAATATATTTAAAGTGCATCGTGAAATTAGCACTTGTATTTATACATTCATATAAATATATTATACGGCATGAAAATGACACGAACTATACTTCTCTTAATCCTCACCTCTTTATGGCTTGCCTCGGCGAATCCGGTCTTGGCGATTGAGCAGGTGATCCTCTCCGAGACTTGGCCAGATTATCAAAAACCTCGCAGCCAAAAGACTCCAGGCGAACAATTATCGGCAGGCGACAGGTAAGGCAATGAAAATAAACCAATTCTTAATTTTGCTCCTGACCCTGATGATCAGCCTGCCGGGGGTCGCTGCCGGTTTGAAAGTTCCTGAGATCTGGACGGCACGCCAGGCGATTGACTTTGCCAGGCAAAACAGCCCGGACAGTCAACTTGCCGCACAGCGGATGCTTCAGGCCGAGGCCATGGTACAGAAGGCCGGCGTTGGTTTTTATCCACAGCTTGAACTGTTCGGCAACTACAGCCAGACCAATAACCCGATATCTTCCTTTGGCAACATCCTTAACCAGGGGGAATTTTCACCGGCGATTGATTTTAACAATCCGGGACGCACTGACGACCTTGAGCTAGGCGTTGGAGTAAAGTACCGCTTCTACAATGGCGGCCAGGATCTGGCGCACAAAAACGCCGCAAAAGCTGGCGTCAACCTCTCCGCCGCTGCGCGCGAGGCGGTTTTATTGAGCCTTGAATTCGAGGTCTACCGTGGTTTTCAACGCATTGTTGAGAGCGGCAAGGTTTTACAAGCACGCCAACAAGCGCTGGAAGCCATTTCCTCCTCATTGGCGGTCGCCATGTCTCGCTACGATGCAGGAGATCTTCTTAAACTTGACGTGTTGAATCTTGAAGTGGAGCAATCACAGGCCAGGGAAAAGCTGATGCAGGCACAGCACAATCTTGAATTAGCCAAACAGATTTTTCTGACCCTGCTCGGACTTTCTGGTGATGATCTGCAAATCAAGACCCATGACGCAGAAGATCCTGCTCTGCCGATCAATCCCGACCCGATAGAACGCCCGGAGTTGAAGAAGCTGACCGCAGCACTTAAAGCCGCTGAGGCACAGCTGGCCGCAGCGCACGGCAGTCGTCTACCGACCGTCGATGGCTTCGCGCGTTATCAATATGACCAGGGCACGATCCGGAATGGTCATGGTGACTCCTGGATGGCCGGCGTCAATTTGAACTTCAAGCTCTTCGATGGCTATCAATCCAGCGCCGAAATTGCCTTGTCCGAAGCGCAGATAGGCGCTTTGCGCGCCGAGCAGAAAAAGCTGGAGTTGGCGCTCAACTTTGAAGTGACCCAGGCGCAGTTGGCCCTGGAGCTGGCCCGGCAACGGCTACAAGTCACAGAAAAAACGGTTGAACAGGCCGTTGAAAGTGAAAGCTTGACCCAGGCCAGATTCCAGGCCGGGGTTCTTTTAATGTCCGAGTTGATTGATAGCCAGAACCGTTTGACCGATGCCCGGGTTCGCCATGTCCTTGCCTCTTCTGCCGTACAGATCGCCATTGCAGAGCTGCGGCGCGCAGCCGGTTTACCGCAATATACTGAAGACGTCAATCAGACCACCAACATGGAGAGCCAGCCATGATTTTTAAAAAAAGCGTTCTGTTTTTTGCCATCCCGGCTCTGTTGGTTATGACGGGCTGCCATGATCCTGCTGAAAAAGCCGCGGCCCCATCCCTGCCCCCGGTTGAGGTTCAGCTGGAAACTCTGACCCTGAGTGAGGTGCCCGTTCAAATTGAACTGGCCGGAAGCGTGCAGGCAGTTGAGCACGCCACCATTTCGGCCCGTGTCGCTGGTCAGGTTGTCACGCTGCCGGTACAGCTCGGCTCAAAGGTAAAAAAGGGTGACTTGCTGGTCAAAATCTCTGCCGCAGAAATCAACGCCCGGGTTCACCAGGCCGAGATTCAACTCTCTCAGGCGCAGCGCAATCTGGCGCGCGAGAGCAAACTGCTCGAGGTCAATGCGTCAACCCGAGAGAGGGTCAAGACGCTCAAAGAGCAGGTGCAAACCAGTGAAGCGGCCTATCGCGAAGCTCAAACATTCCTCGGTTATACGGAAATCAAGGCACCATTTTCAGGCACAGTCACTGACAAGCTGATTGAGGTCGGTGATCTGGCGGCATCCGGAGCAGCGTTGCTCAAACTTGAAAACGGCACGACCCTCGAAGTCGTGATTCAGGTTCCTGAGGCTCAGTCTCATTACATAAGTCTTGAAAGCCGTCTGCCGTTGACAGTGCCGGCGGCCGGCTTGGCACTTAATGCACAAGTCCGGGAAATCTCTCCAACGGTTGATCCGGCTTCGCGTACCACCCAAATCAAATTGATGTTGCCCGCGGCTCCTGAGCTGCGTAGTGGTCAGTTTGCCCGCGTTGCCCTGGTGAACAGTCGGGCAACGACCTTGATGATTAACCGCAGAGCCCTCAGGCAAAATGGCCAGATGCATCAGGTTTTTGTTGCAGAACAGGGAACGGCCCGCATGCGCCTGGTGCGAACCGGAGCCGAGACCGATGGACGCATCGAGATTCTTTCTGGTCTGCAGGCAGGGGACCAGGTCGTGATCGATGCGGTCGACACTCTGCACGATGGCCAAGCGCTTAAAGTGAAAACGGACGGGTCGGCACAATGAACGAACCAGAGGTCGAAAAACCCGGATTCGCCGGTCTAATCGCCGCGTATTTCATTAATTCGAGATTAACGCTGCTGATCGTGATCTTCTCCATGCTGCTCGGCCTGATGGCGATCAGCATGCTGCCACGCGAGGAAGAACCACAGATTAAAGTGCCGATGATCGATGTAATGGTCAGCATGCCCGGCGCCACGCCCGCCGAAATTGAGCAACAAGTCACCATCCCCATGGAAAAGCTGCTCTACGAGCTGCCCGGAGTCGAGTACATCTATTCAACCTCAATGGCCGGCCAGGGGCTGTTGATCGTCAGGTTTTATGTCGGTGAAAATTTTGAATCAGCCATTGTTCGCCTCAACCAGAAACTGGCAACCAACTTTGATCGCATCCCGCCCGGTGTATCCAAACCCCTGGTCAAACCGCACTCCATCGATGATGTACCGATTCTGGCGCTGACCTTCCACGGTGGAGATTATGACCATTTTATGCTGCGGCGGCTGGCGGCCCAGGTTGATGACGAAATCAAGACGATTGCCAATGTCGCTGAAACGAAACTGATCGGCGGCACCCGGCGGCAGGTGCGCATTGAGTTTGATCCGCTGCTGCTGACGGCACACAACCTGACCCCGGAGCAGCTGATTCCGGCTCTCCAGCAGGCGAATACGCAGCAATATACCGGCAAGCTCGAGTCTCTTAACCAGCAGTTATTGCTGCAGACCGGTCAATTCCTCAGCTCCGCCGCCGAGATCGGCCGGGTCGTGGTAGGCGTTTATGACGGTCATCCGGTTTATCTTGCCGATGTCGCGCAGATCATCGACGGTCCGCAGGAACCGGACAGCTATGTGCTCTACGGCGAAGCCGGGCAAAGTGAAGAAGCCGCGGTGACCTTGACGGTGGCGAAACGCCCCGGTACCAATGCCATTGATGTGGTGCATACGGTCGAAGCTAAAATTGACCTCCTCAAAGGCGCCATGATCCCAGCCGACGTCACGGTCAGCGTCACGCGCAACTACGGCGAAACCGCCGCCGAAAAGTCGAATGAACTGCTGCTGCATATGGGGATTGCGGTCTTCGGTGTCGCCCTGTTGATCTTCTTCTTTCTCGGTTTTCGCGAAGCGTTGGTGGTCTTGCTGGCGATCCCCACGACGCTCGCACTGACGCTCCTGGTCTTTTATCTCTACGGCTACACCTTGAACCGGATCACCCTGTTCGCGCTGATCTTTTCCATCGGCATCCTGGTTGACGACGCCATAGTCGTGGTGGAAAACATTGTCCGCCACATGCGTCTGCCCGGAGGCCGCGACAAATCAATGGTGACAATTGCCATCGAGGCGGTGGGCGAAGTCGGCAACCCGACCATCCTGGCAACCTGGGCGGTGATCGCGGCGATTCTGCCGATGGCCTTTGTCGGTGGCCTGATGGGACCCTACATGCGACCGATCCCGATCGGCTCGTCGGCGGCCATGATCTTTTCGCTGTTGATCGCCTTCACCGTCACCCCCTGGGCTGCGATTCGCCTGCTGGCTAAATGCAGAGAGCCAAAGGCCGGCGAAGAGGCGTGCCAGCTGGATCACGATCATGCCCCCGACGATATTCTGACCCGGCTTTACCACCGGGTCATGGAGCCCTTACTGGCCAGTGCCGCATCACGCACGCTCTTTTTCACCACGATTATCCTGCTGCTGGTGGGCGGTTTTTCCATGGTCTATTTCGGTTTAGTCAAGGTCAAGATGCTGCCCTTTGACAACAAGAGCGAGTTCCAGGTGATTCTCAACATGCCTGAAGGCTCGACCCTTGAACAGACCAGCCGCGTAGCGCTCGAGATGGCCGAGGTGGTCCGCGAAGATCCGGCGACAACCGATTACCAGGTCTATGTCGGCACGGCGTCGCCCTACAATTTCAACGGCCTGGTTCGCCACTATTTTCTGCGTAGCGGACCAACGGTAGCCGATATCCAGGTTAATCTGCTGCCTAAAGGCCAGCGTTCACTGCAAAGCCATGATATCGCCGTGCGCATGCGGCCCGAGATCAGTAAAATCGCGGAAAAATATAGGGCCACTGTCGCCATCGCCGAAGTTCCACCCGGACCACCGGTACTGTCTACCCTGGTGGCGGAAGTCTATGGCAACAGCGACGAGCAGCGGGTCAAACTGGCGAAACGGGTCAAGGAGATTTTTAACTCCACGGCCGGAGTGGTCGATGTTGACTGGTATCGCGAAACGGAACGTTCACGCATGGTCCTCCAGGTCGACAAGGAGAAAGCCGCACTGAATGGCCTCAGTGAAGGGGTGATTACCCGCACCGTGCAAATGGCGGCTCAGGGGTTGGCGATCGACCTGTTTCACCAGCCGGCAGACAAGGAAGAAATCAATATCATCCTGCAGCTGCCAGCAAGCCAGCGGGCCAGAATCGACAGCCTGCTCAATATTTCCCTGCGTTCAACAATCGATGCGCAAGCTGCTTTGGTGCCCTTGCGTGAGCTGGTCACGGTCACCGAACAAGCGGTCGAACAGCCGATCTATCGCAAAAACCTGAAACCGGTGATCTATGTCACCGGAGATGTCGCCGGCGCGGTTGAAAGTCCGGTTTACGCAATTTTTGATATGAATCGCCAGCTGGCGGAGCTCAAAGGTGATGAATTTGGCGGCGAGGGTGAGACAATTGAAATCTTCAATCTCAATCAGCCATTCGACACTATGCAGCCGTCGATCAAGTGGGATGGCGAGTGGCATATCACCCTTGAGGTGTTTCGCGATCTCGGCCTGGCCTTTTGTGCAGTGATGATCCTGATCTACATGTTGATGGTCGGTTGGTTTAAAGACTATTCCACGCCACTGGTCGTCATGGCGGCGATCCCCTTTTCTCTGATCGGCATTCTGCCGGCGCACTGGGCCCTCGGCGCTTTTTTTACGGCAACCTCGATGATCGGGTTCATGGCCGGTGCCGGGATCGTGGTGCGGAACTCAATCATTCTGGTCGATTTTATCGAGTTGCGCATCAGGCACGGTCTGCCTCTGGCCGAAGCTGTGGTAGAAGCCGGAGCTATTCGCTTCCGTCCGATGCTGCTGACTGCGCTGGCCGTGGTGGTTGGAGCCTCGGTGATCCTCGCCGATCCAATCTTCCAGGGCTTGGCTATTTCCCTGATGTTTGGCGAAATCGCTTCGTTGCTGGTCAGCCGCATGGCCGTGCCGGTGCTCTATTACATGCTCAAAAAACCCGGGACAAAAGCAACGGCATCGTGACGCGGATTGCATTTATCGATTCGCAGATTATATCAATCAATATTTTCCGAGCGCGCTACTGCAAGGTTGCCGGCGGCATTTCCGCCAGAGATCGGAAACCCATGCAAGGAGATTTCAGTCATGACCGTCAATCGTTATTTGCGCATGATCGCAGGCTTTTTCGTAATGCTCAGCGTGGCCCTCGCCCATTTCCATTCTCCCTACTGGCTCTATTTCACGGCCTTTGTTGGTCTGAACCTGTTTCAGAGCGCGTTCAGCAACTGGTGCCCGATGATCACCATTCTGCGCAAGCTCGGTGTTAAAGAGGGCTGAGTTTCAGTTTTCGTTTGGAAACGGCTCTTTCCCGCATCTCAGTGGAATATCGACGCAGTGAACGTTCAGAAGTTGTTTCCGTGCAGACCACCAGCAGAAAAAGAGTGCAAAAAATAGCTTTTTGAGCCACCTCGCCAGGTTCATTATTATGAAGGTCATGGCGATGGTGGTCTCACTGGTCTCTGGCCATTTGCTCATGATCAGATCCAGACCGAAACGACGCTTGC
>JAVVDT010000120.1:0-7190 GCA_032250875.1 Desulfuromonadales bacterium
ATACGGTCTGCCGCCAACGGCGGGAGAAGGTATAGGCATCGATCGACTGGTGATGCTGCTGACCAATTCTCCGTCGATTCGCGACGTTATTCTTTTTCCGCAACTGCGCCCTGAGAGCAAGTGAGGAATGAGGAGTGAGGAGTGAGGAGTGAGGACATGAAATCTTTAAATTTTGCGGTGGGTCTTTTGCGAAACTTGCTGGCTATAGACTTTTCTTCGCCCGCATCCTGCGTCATGTGTCCCGAGCTCTACCTTCCCCCTCACCCCTCACCCCTCACGCCTCACAAGGTCTTATGAACTACGAACTTTTTGTCAGTCTGCGTTACCTTCGGGCCAAGCGCAAACAGACGTTCATCTCGGTGATTTCATTTATCTCCATTGCCGGCATCACTCTTGGTGTCGCGGCGTTGATTGTTGTCCTTGCCGTCATGACCGGTTTCCATGATGGCGTCAGGCAGCAGATCCTCGGCAATGTTCCCCATGTCCTGGTGTCAAAGCATGGCGAGAATCTGGGCAACCCGGAGGCGGTCGTCGCACAGGTTCTGGCTGCGTCTCCGCATGTTCTCGAGGCCTCACCGTTCGTCAGCAAGGAGGCAATGCTTTTGTCGCGGCGCAATGTTGCTGCGGTCAGCGTTAAGGGTATCGAACAACAAAACAAGATTTTTCGTCAGAGTTTTCTGACCGAAACCGGGACTGATGTCGAGGAGCTCTTGTACAATCCCGAGTCGACCATGCCTGGAATCCTGATCGGCCTTGATACCGCCGCGTCGCTGGGGGTCGCTGTCGGTGACTCGATCAATGTCATCCCGCCGATGTTCACGATTACCCCTTTCGGTATGATTCCGAAGATGAAGCCCTTCAAAATTGTCGGTATTTTCAAACAGCGGGGCGGATTCATTGACTCCTATTTTGCCTATATCGATCTTAAGCAGGCACAGCAATTCTTTGACCTGGATGACGATGTCACCGGGGTGGAAGTTGAGGTAGACGGTTTTGATCAGGCCGCTCCCGTCGCCGAAATTTTACGCCTGAAATACGGCTTCCCCTTTGCTGTTCGCTCGTGGGAGGACATGTTCGGATCCTTCCTTTCGGCACTTAAGCTGGAGAAGCTCGGGCTGTTTATCGTCCTCGGCATTATCGTTCTGGTCGCTGCTTTTAACATCGCCACGACGCTGATCATGGTGGTTATGGAAAAACATCGTGACATCGCAATCCTGCGCTCCATGGGCGCAACTTCGCGCAGCATCCTGCAGATATTTGTTTTTGAGGGTTTGATTATCGGTACCCTTGGCACCCTGCTGGGAACCGGGCTCGGTTTGGTCCTTGCAAAGAACGCGGATCCGCTCATTAAGAGTCTGGAAAGTTTGCTCAGCGTCAAGATATTTGATCAGAGCGTCTATGGCATGGAGCACTTCCCTTCGGTGGTTAATTCCAGCGATGTGATCGCAGTGGTTGTGGTCGCCATGTCCATCTCTCTGCTGGCCACGGTTTATCCGGCATGGCGAGCCTCGAAGATGGATCCTGCGGAAGCTCTGCGTTATGAATAGGCAACCATCAATGATTGTTGTACGTGGATTATCAAAAGGCTTTATCACCGATCGCGGCAGGATTGAGGTTCTCAAGGACGTCGACCTTGATATCCTTGCGGGCGAACGGATTGCCGTTGTGGGCGCTTCAGGCGCCGGCAAGACGACCTTGATGCATCTGCTTGGCGGTCTGGATCGACCGTCCAGTGGCACGGTACACTTTGCCGAAAAAAACATCTTCCATTACTCAGCACAGGAACTGGATGCCTTTCGCAATCGTTCGATCGGCTTCGTCTTTCAATTTCACCAGCTGCTCCCGGAATTCAGCGCTCTCGAAAATGTCATGATGCCGGCCTTGATCGGGCGCGCTTCTGCTAAGCAAGCCGAGAGTCGGGCCAGTGAAATACTGAATGCTGTCGGCCTGGGCCATCGCCTCGACCATAAGCCCGGTCAACTTTCAGGTGGTGAACAGCAGCGTGTCGCCATTGCTCGCTCTCTGATCATGTCGCCGCAACTGCTTTTGGCGGATGAACCGACCGGTAACCTTGACAGCGCTACCTCGGATGAGATCCTGGCACTGCTTGATCGATTGCACGCCGAGCGTGATCTGACCATCATTGTCGTGACTCACAGCGAAAAAGTAGCCGGTCATATGGACCGGATTATCCGCATGAAAGACGGTTACCTGGAAGGTTGACAGTACTTCAAACAGACTGGTGATTGCCCGGCAATTCAACCGTTAATCAAAGGATTCTCAGCTCGTTTATAGTTTACCTTCGGCTGATGATCACCTATAATGACACGATTTTTAATCGTCAACTTGACCTGGAGTGATACTGATATGTTTAAGAGGGTGCTTTTGCTGCTCATTTGCTTGTCGATGGCTTTTCCTGCCTGGGCCGCACAGGAATTCCTTCTTGGTGATATCGTAATTGAAGGCAACCAGCGCGTGAAGACAATTGATGTGCTCAATGCCATGCAGATCAAGCCCGGGCAAAAAGTGACTCCTGCCGATATCGATGCCGCCATGGCCGACGTTTATCGGATGGAGCGCTTCTCTGATATTGCCGCGGAGATTTCAGAGGAGTCTGGCATAACTGTCCTGACCTTTAAAGTTGAAGAACGTCCTTTGGTGAGAAATATCCGGTTTGAAGGCAACGAGGAGCTCTCCGCCGACAAATTACGTGAAGTCATCACTATCCGTGTCCCGGATATTTATGATCCTTTCGAAGTTGCCAAGAGCATAGACATGATCAAGGCTGAGTATGTAAAGGAAGGGTATTACGCCGCCGCCATTACAGCAGACAGCCATGTCAATAAGGACAATGAAACTCTGGTGACTTTCCGTATCAAGGAAGGTGAAATTGTTCGCATCAAGGATATCCGTTTTGATGGCAATACGGTTTTCAGCGATAGCGAACTGCAGAAAGCCATGGAGACACGCGAAAAATGGATTTTCTCGTGGATAACCGGTCGTGGCAATTACAATGAAACATTGTTGCAACAGGACCTTGAGAGAATCGCTGACCTGTATTTCAATCAGGGCTATGTGCGGGTGAAAGTACGTGAACCTGTCATCTCTCTTGTTGATAACGGCAAGCATATGCTTATGTTGATCCACATTGATGAAGGGCCTCAGTACAAGATCGGCAATATCGATGTCCAGGGCGATCTGCTGCAGGAAAAAGAGCAACTGCTTGATTTGGTAGGCCTTGCTCCCGGAGATGTCTTCTCCCGTGAAAAATTGCGTCAAGGGGTAAGTGTTGTGACCGATGTCTATGCCGACCAGGGCTATGCATACGCGAATATATCGCCTCTGACCAGGGCTGATGATGAGACACAACTGATTGACCTGATGCTCGATATAGAGAAGGGTCCACAGATGTCTGTAGAGAGGATCAATATTACCGGAAATACCAAGACGCGCGATAAGGTTGTCCGCCGCGAAATGAAGCTGGTGGAAGGTGACCTGTTTAATGCAACCAATCTGAAGAAGAGCAAGGCACGCATTAACAACCTGGGCTTTTTTGAAGCCGTGGACATCAGCACCAGTGCCGGTAGCGATGAGAACCTTATGAATGTCGACGTCAACGTCAAAGAACGTTCAACCGGAACCTTCAGTGTCGGTGCCGGTTATTCTTCGGTTGATGGTTTTGTCGCCCAGGGTTCCGTGACTCAGGAGAACTTTCTCGGCAGAGCCTGGAGATTGAATCTCGCGGCATCTCTTGGTGGTTCAAGTACAACCTATCAACTCGGTCTTACCGATCCTTATTTCCTCGATACGCGCTGGACACTGGGTGCTGAAGTTTATAAAACCGAGCGGGAATGGGATGATTTCAGCCGTAAGGCTACCGGATTTGCAATCAAAGGCGGTCATCCCATTGGTGAGTATTCGAGGATTCTTGGAACGTATCGCTTCGAGGATAAGGAAATTTACGATGTCAGCCCGTTTGCCTCAATCCAGATTCGAGATCAGGAAGGTACATCAACCTTAAGTTCCTTCACCACTTCGTATATGTATAATACCACCAACAACCGACTTGACCCATCTTCCGGAACAGACCTGAGTGCGACCTGGGAGTTTGCAGGCCTCGGCGGCACGGAAAAATTCAGCAAATATATTCTTGATACGCGTCACTTCTGGCCCTGGAAGTGGGGAACTGTCTTCTCCCTGCATAGCCAGTTTGGTTATGTGCACTCGTTGAACAGTGATGATGTGCCCATCGATGAAAGGTTTTACCTTGGCGGCATTTACACTATGCGTGGCTTTGATAGCCGCGAAGTCGGACCAAGGGATGAAAATGGCGATTTTGTCGGTGGTGATACAGAGGCTTTTTTTAACTTTGAGTATATTTTCCCACTGTTTGAAGAGCTTAAGATCAAAGGCGTTACATTTTTTGATGTCGGCAATGCCTGGGGAGATTATGGAGCGGAAGAAGATGCCGATCCTTTCGGATCATGGCGATACAGTGTTGGCGCTGGCATTCGTTGGTTGAGCCCTCTGGGTCCGATGCGTTTTGAATATGGGGTTAATCTTGACCCCAGAGAGTACGAGTCCGGTTCCAAGTTTGATTTCATGATCGGTCGTTTCTTTTAAGAATTTATAAAACAAGTCTATTTTACAAGGAGATTGTGTATGAAGCGGTTTGTTGTTTTGCTGTTGGTTTGTGTTGGCCTGGTCGCATCGCCGGTTATGGCAGAGGTTCAGAAAATTGGTTATGTTGACCTGCAGAAGGCGTTAAATATGTCAGCAGCCGGCAAGGTCGCCAAGGAAAAGATCAAAACCAAGGTGCAGAGTTATGATGTTGAAGTTCAACAACGTCAGGAAGAGTTGAAAAAGATTAAAGAAGATCTTGAAAAGCAGGCGATGCTGCTTTCGGATGAAGCGCGCAATGCCAAGGAACGCGAATATCAGCAGAAGGTTAAGGATTATCAGCGTTTTACCAAAGATATCCAGGAGACCCTGCAGCAGACCGATGCCGATCTGACCCGTAAAATTCTTGAAAGCCTGCTTAAAGTTGTCCAGGATGTGGGCAAAAATAGAGGGTATACACTCGTTCTCGAAAAAACCGAGAGCTCTATCGTTTATGCAGACGAAAGTATTGATATGACAGATGAGGTTATCAAAGCTTTTGATCAGCAAGGAAAGTAGTCAACATGAATGCTGAGCGGAGGGGGATAACCTCTCTGGCTGATCTGGCTGATCTGGTAGGGGGGTGCGTCTCTGGCGACCCCTCTACTGCTGTTTCCGGGGTTGCCCCTCTCGATATTGCCGGACCTGACCAGATTTCCTTTCTGGCGAATCCCAAGTTTCAGGCAAAGTTGGCCGATTGCCGTGCCGCGGCGATTATCGTTCATCCGTCGTTGCGGGGAAGCGTGCAGCCACCTCTGCTTCTGACCGAGAATCCTTATCTGGCTTTTGCCAAAATACTGACTTTTTTCGAAGTGCCGCCTCATGTCGGGCAAGGGGTTATGGAGGGCGCGCATGTCCATGCGGATGCTGTTGTCGGTGTTGATGTCACAATTGAGCCGGGTTGCGTGGTGTGTGCCGGGGCAATCATTGGCGATAGAACCCATCTGCACCCGAATGTGGTGATTGGTGCGGATGCTGTCATTGGTCAGGATTGTCTGCTGCATGCCAATGTTACCGTGCGGGAGAAATGCGTACTCGGCGACCGGGTGATCGTCCAGCCGGGAGCGGTGATCGGCGCGGATGGTTTCGGTTTCGCTCCGGACGGCCGGAACTATTGCAAGATTCCCCAGGTTGGTCACGTTGTCATTGAAGATGATGTCGAGATCGGTGCCTGCAGCTGCATCGATCGCGGGACTTTAGGCGTGACCCGGCTGGCACGCGGCGTAAAGGTCGATAACCTTGTGCAGGTTGCGCATAACGTCCAGATTGGTGAGGATACCCTGCTGGTTTCCCAGGTCGGCATCGCCGGCAGCACGGTTATCGGCAAACATTGTATTTTTGGCGGTCAATCCGCGGTAGCCGGGCATCTTGAGGTTGGCGACAATGTCACACTGGCCGGCCGTGGTGGTATCTCCAACAGTGTCGACGGCGATCAGTCGCTGGCCGGGCTGCCTGCCATGCCACACCGTGAGTGGCTAAAAGCCACCATGACCATGACGCACTTGCCGGAAATGCGCCGAGAGTTGAAACGACTTAAAAAACAGATGGATGCGCTGCAACGCAAGTTGTCGGAGGATGAAGCTTGATTATGGACCTGAACTCTTTGGATATCATGAAACTGCTGCCGCACCGTTATCCTTTTCTGCTTGTAGATCGAGTTGTCGAATTTGAAGCGGGGAAACGGATTGTCGGCATAAAGAACGTCACGATTAACGAACCCTTTTTTCAAGGTCACTTTCCGGAGCATCCGATCATGCCCGGCGTTCTGATCCTTGAAGCCATGGCACAGGTTGGCGGCGTTTATGCAATTCTTGGCAAAGAGGTCGGAGAAAATCAGGTGCCTTATTTTGTCGGTATCGATAATGCCAAGTTCCGCAAGCCGGTTCTGCCCGGCGATGTTCTGCGACTGGAACTGGAACTGCTCAAGATGCGACGGGGTATCTATACGTTCAATGGCAAGGCCACGGTGGATGGCAAACTGGTCGCGCAAGCCGAACTGAAAGCAACCTTTGCGGATAAATAAGGGACGTTTATGATTCACCCTACAGCAATTATTCAGCCTGGAGCCAAGCTTGCAGACAACGTCAGCGTCGGCGCATACACCGTGATTGGCGAGCATGTCGTCATCGGCTCCGGAACCACGGTTGCCAGTCATGTCGTCATTGAAGGCTGGACTGAAATCGGTTGCGATAACCAGATTTTTCAGTTCTCTTCGATTGGCGCTGCGCCACAGGATCTTAAGTATGCTGGTCAGGAAACTTATCTGAAAATAGGGGATCGCAACCGAATCAGGGAATTTACCACGTTAAATCGAGGGACCGCAGAAGGTGGGGGGGTGACCAGGGTTGGCAATGACAACCTGTTTATGGCCTACTCCCACGTGGCCCACGATTGTATTGTCCATGATCATGCAATCCTGGCGAACGGCGCAACCCTTGCCGGCCATGTTGAAGTCGAGTCTGCGGCCATTCTGGGCGGCCTGGCAGCAGTACATCAGTTTTGCCGTATAGGTTGTCAGTCGATGATCAGCG
>JAVVDT010000121.1:0-7170 GCA_032250875.1 Desulfuromonadales bacterium
TCGGACTATACGGGCCGAAGCGAAAATTTGGATGTTTGAGAACAGATTTTAGCTCATTTGCAGGTTCATAGCCGTAGTTATGGACCAAAAAGGAGCTGAAATATGGGCCAAACAGCCGGATTTGCAGCCGGCACATGGATAGTCCGACAGGCTGCAAGATTAGTGGGACTGCTTCTCTCAAGCCTTATGCCCGCTAGCACAGGGGCAAAAATGGCAAGGTCGGAATGAATCACCGTCGAAAACTCTGATTTAGACTCTACTGAACAAATTTATACTTGTAAACAAGTGTGTACAAACCCTGACTATTCTTTGCAGATTTCATAGCCGGGGGCATTCCCGTGTAAGATTTTTAGAGACAACTCCGCAGGCTGTCACTGCCTCGGCGATGGGATCAGAACCAGGTCGAACAGGGCTTCGCCAGCGTCCTTTGCCGGATAATGCTGGGTGACGACAGATGAGAATCCTTCTGCGGTAACCCTGATATGAATATGCGGTCGACGGTTGCCGTAGTCGGTCGGTGTATGACTCATGAAATGATAAGTACCGTCGGTGGCACTAAAAACCGTTGCACGCCAGTCGTCGCCATAACGCCCTTGCGGGCCGGTCATCCAGAACTCGATTCTGGCATTGGCTATCGGGCTGCAGTCTCTGGCGGATTTGACAGTACCAAACAACAGGTAGCCGGTTCCTATACGGTTACGGTGAGCAGCGTCGGGACGATAGAAAGGTCCCATCTCATCTTCCTGAGTAGGCTCACAGCGGAATGCTTGCTCTGCAGCGCTTGCAGGAAGCGACCATACAGGAAGGCTGGTCAGAACGAGTAAAGCGATCACTGATAATCGCATGATGATCTGTCCTTTCATAACTCCTTTAGCGTCCCGACGCCGAATTCCTTCCAGCACAGCGCCGGAATCTGTTTGAGGTCAGTACAAATAAGGATCCCCGGCAGATAGGGCTTTTGATCGAGAGCCTGCCCACCGGCAATCAGCTTGATCTGCGGGTTAAGGATTTTGCGCAGGTTGACCAGGTCTTTTTTAGCCTGAGTTGCCGAAAAGTGCGAACTGAAAGAGAGAGCGACAGCATCGATCTGAAATTGTTCGGCAAGTTGCGGCACTTCAGCAAGGGGGAGATCCTCCTGAACCAACCGACAAGCGACACCCTGCTGTTGAAAGAGCGCGGCCGCCATGAGCAGGCCGAGTCGATGCCGTTCCCCGCTGAGGGTCAGAAAGAGCATTTGTACATCCGAAACAACGGGTTGTTGTTTAATCTCAGCCTTTATGCTGTCTGCAAGCAGATCAGAGATGAAATGTTCGCGCGCAATGCTGATACTGCCATCGGCCCAGCCCAGCCCAAGGAATTGTATAAGCGGCACAGCCGTCGCGTGAATAAAATCGGTCAAACCCCTCGTTTCGAGCAACAAGCGCAGTTCTGATGCAATCTCAACCACCGGCATTGCCGTTGCCAGATATTTGAGGCTTGCCGATTCAGGTGCCTGCTTATCGACCAGATCTTGTAACAGCTTGCGTCTCTGATCAGGGCTGAGAGCAAAGATATTCCGCGGCATCTGCCCCAGATCCTGGAGTTTTTTGGCGACTCGCAACTCTTCGACCTCATTTTGGGAATACCTGCGATGACCACGCCGGTCCCGCTGCGGATGCGGAAAGCCATAGCGTCGTTCCCAGACCCTCAGAGTATCAACCCCGATGCCGATCTCCTGGCTGAGCTGTTGAATATTTTTCATTTCTTGTCCTAGACAAATACATAACCTTTCGAGTAATATAAATAAAAACAAAGGCACATGCAACTGAAAAGGAATGATCTATGTATCAGCTTGAACGAGTGTTAGTCCTCAGCTCACCCGCACAGGACGTCTGGGATTTTCTGGCAAACCCCGTCAATCTCAACCAGTTGACACCACCCGATCTCAAGTTTGAGATTCTCTCCAAGATCCCGGAGCGGATGTACAACGGGTTGACGATTCACTACGCCATCGACATTCCACTCTTCGGTCGGCATCTTTGGCTGACCGAGATCAAACATATTGAAGAGGGGTGCAGCTTTGTTGATGAACAACGGCGCGGCCCTTACCGGTTCTGGTACCACTACCATGCGGTTGAACCCATGGTTGACGGTCGAACCAGGATGATTGACTCGGTGACCTACCAGCTGCCCTTCGGATTATTGGGCCGCATCGTTCATGAGGTTCAGGTCAAAAAAATGTTGGCCGACATCTTTGATTACCGCAGTCGCAAACTAACGGAGATCTTCTCATGACAGCTCACTTTTATCTGAAATTATACCTGCTGACGATCCTGCTTTTCTTCGCCATCGACCTGCTCTGGCTGGGAGTCTTCGCCAAGAGCCTTTACCAGAAGAACCTTGCGCACCTGCTCAGCGCCACGGTCAACTGGCCGGCCGCGCTGTGATTCTATGCAATTTATATTGTCGGTATCCTTCTGTTTGCGGTGAAACCGGCGCTGGTTCAACAGTCTCTGGCCAAAGCCGCGGTCTGGGGAGCGCTGTTAGGCTTTTTCACCTACGCCACTTATGATCTGACCAATCTGGCCACCCTCAGGAACTGGCCGCTCAAAATCATTATGATCGATATCGCCTGGGGAACCTTGCTCTGCACCCTGGTCGTTCGTTTGCAGGGACAGTCCCGACCATTCACCACCCATAACCTGCTGGGCACCATCCTTAAATTCCCCCTCAGTGCCAGCCTGACCGTGCCCCGCATTCTCTGGCAGGCGGCAAAACTCTATTGGCAAAGGAGGCTTCCCGTGTATAACAAGCCTGTTCCCAATCACACCATGACAGTGCGTAACGTGCCACCGAGTCTGCTCGACCGGCTCGGCATGATGCTCTGTTTTAAATTTCTCTCGCGTCTGACCCAAGGCGAGCTGCAGCTCACAATTCCCAATGGCAGCAGTTATCGTTTCGGCCAACCAGGGAACGCGCCAGTCATGAAAATGGAGATCCACGAGTATCGCTTCTTTCGACGCGCCATGTTTTCGGGGGATATCGGCTTCGGCGAAGCCTACACAGATGGCGACTGGACGACAGAGGATCTGCCCGGCCTGCTGACGCTGCTGGCGGCCAATGAGGCAGACCTCGATGACCGGCGAATTTTCACCTCGATCGTCGGTCACGGTCTCAATTATCTGCGCCATCTGCTGCGGGCCAACACCCTCAAAGGCAGCTCGCGCAATATCCGCGAGCACTACCTCGTTTAATTTAATAACCGGCCTTTCCTTTTTAAAAAACGCTCCGGCTTAGGGAGGGCACAGTCGGAGCTGAATTCCGGACAGTATTTTGGTAGGGAAATGCACCAGAAGTTTACCAACTTTAGCAGACTAGTGTCATAAGTCCAGATACGCAGGCTATTCCCCACCTATCCAGGACATATTCATCAGCGTTGCGCTTGCAGAAAAAAGCATGAGAACCTGAGACCTTAGATGGCATGGGATCAAGGGTGTATACCGTCCGCTGGAAATTGGGCGGTGATCGCTACTCCTGTTCGGATAACTTCTTGAAATCCTCCCACAAGGTCGCCGCCACCGGCCCCACCGGCTTGCCCATGATGCGGGCGACGCAGATTTTCACTGCCATCTGCGTCGGGTAATTGTTGATCGTCAGCGGCACCAGCCGGCCGCTTCGCAATTCGTTGGCGATCAGGTGTTCGTGCAGACGCCCCCAGCCCATGCCCGCGAGGATAATTTCCTTCTTGGTCAGATGGTCGGTGACATGCCAGTGACGGCCGTCGGGCAGAAAGCCGAAGCTTTGCTGGCGCGGCTTGCGGCTGCTGTCGCGCACCACCACCTGCACGGATTCTTTGAGATCGTCAAGTTCCAGCAGCCGGTCGGGCAGCTCCCGCCGAAACCCGGGCGACGCCACCGTGACCCTGGTCACGGTGGCGATCGGGAAGGATTCGAATTCCAGGTTTTCTTCCAGCCAGGGGCTGATCGCCAGATCGGCCTCGCCTGCCTGCAGGCGTTCCAGCGCCCCCCACAAGGTGTCGCCCATCAGGTTGAAGCGGGTGTCCGGGAATTTTTTTTCGCAGCCGGCGAGAATGCGCAGGATCGGCGGCAAAGGGCAGACGGCCTCGATGGCGAGCCGCAACTCCGGTTCGTTACCGCGAGCCAGATGGCGGGCCATGCCGGCGAGGATCTCGCTCTCCCTGAGAATTCGCCGTGCCTGCCGGCAGAAGGCTTCGCCGGCGGGAGTCAGCCTGGCCCGGTAACCCTCGCGGGCCAGCAGGAGCAAACCGAACTCATCCTCCAGCTTCTTGATGGCGACGCTCACCGTCGGCTGGGTCTTATGCAAGGCCTCGGCCGCAGCCAGCACGCCGCCCGCATCGGCAATGGTCACCAGCATGCGCAGTTGCTCCAGTGTCATAACGCCTCCCCGAAAAAACTTCCCTTAAATTATAGACATAAACTATCGATACAATAAAATGTTAATATTATTTTTTTATAGATTACTCTGATAGTCTGAAATCCAGCTTAACCAGCGACATCGACTCACACTCACTTAAAGGAGATTTGCCATGTTAAAACAAATAGCCATCCTGACTCTCAGTCTACTCTTTTCAGCACAATTTGCCGTCGCCGCCGTCTACCAGGTGGATCCCGTGCATTCACAGATCGGCTTCAGTGTCAATCATCTGGTGATATTCAAGGTCAGCGGAACCTTCGACGACTATGCCGGCAAGGTTGAAGCCGACCCGGCGTCGCAAACCCTGCAGTCCGCACAAGCCACCATCCGCACTGCATCTATCAATACCCGCGAGCAGAAGCGGGACGATCATCTGCGCAGCGCCGATTTCTTCGACGCCGGCAATCATCCCGAATTGACCTTTGTCAGCAAACGGATCGAAGGCTCAGGCAATGACATCACAGTTTACGGTGACCTGACTATTCGCGGCACCACCCGCGAAATAGCCCTCAAAGGCAGTTTCCGCGGCGTTAATACCGATCCCTGGGGCAATCAGCGGGCGGGCTTTACCGCCAGTACCGTGATCAATCGTCATGACTACGGTCTGAGCTGGAACAAGGCGCTCGAAACCGGCGGCGTGGTGGTCGGTGACGAGGTGACCATCGACCTGGAGATCCAGGCGGTGGCTGTCAAACCTTAATTGAAGCGGCAACGAAACCCGACCGGAAAGGATAACATCATGAAGCTGGGTCATATCCATCTCAAAGTGAGGGATCTGCAGAGATCGATAGAATTCTATCGACGTCATCTCGGCCTGCAGGTCACCGAACAGGTGGGCGAGGCCCTAGCCTTCTTGTCGGCCGGAAGCATGCATCATGAGTTGGCCCTGCGGGAGGTCGGTCCGCAGGCCACGGCGCCAAGGCGCGGTGATGTCGGCCTGTATCATGTCGCCTTCGAGGTCACCGATCGGCAGGAGCTCGGGCGGATTTACCGTGGGCTGCGCCGGGAGGGGATCCCGGTGCATGCTGTCGATCACCGGATCAGCTGGGCGTTGTATTGTGCCGATCCGGACGGCAACGGTCTTGAAGTCTACTGGGATATCCGCCGGACAGCGCATGGCGTCGAACACTGGCAGGGCATCGAACGGCCGCTCGATACGAGACAGTTTGACCACACCGGATAGCGGACCAAATTAAGCGGGCAGGAACAGGTCATTTTCAAGTGCGTAGAAACTTTTACGCAAACCTCCTACATAACTTCCAGTCCGCTTGAGCGTTTTAATGAGTTTTATGAATGGGCTACCCGTAAAAACAACAGAATTCATCGCGCTCTACTACTTCAAGAAACTGCTCGATTGTTTTTACCACTGGCTGAGGAACATAGCGATGCCACTTTAGATCCGCTCGATGCCAGTAGATTTTCCATTTGCCTTGAGTTTTGACATAGGTGGCTTTAGCTACCGGCGACTCGATCTTAACGCCTGGCTCTCGCCAAAGTGGACGTATTTCAAAAATCTCGACACTTTGTCCGTTGATGCGGAAGGCAAGGTCAAGCTCGTTTCGGATGTGTGGGGGAGGCCGGTGGTTTTCAACGTATTGCCCGACCAACTTTGCGCATCTTCTGATTTCAAATTCGCTTAATGCCATATCAATTTACTCCATAACGTCTTTGACCTGAGCGGCTGACGACAGGGATATTCTATCTATTAAACTCAGGAATGTCTTCACAACTCAGATTTATGGTACCTACCTGACCACTTTTCCACAATATTTTCCATCCACATATAGTGGATCTGTCAAATGTTGAGGGCAATCCCACCGTGCCACCCATCCCTGCTGTTCTCTCCTGCCAATATAAGCCGTTGAAATTAAATGTTAATGACAACGTCATGCCTTTTCGGCGTTGTTGGCACCATAGTTGCGCTGCTTATCTTTTATGAATAGCCGGCGCCAAGAGTGCTGGCGGACAACAAATTTTCAATGCGGAAAGCAAGACGAAGGCAAAATCGTTAGGATTCTGAGGGAGCAGGCATGAGGTTGTCTGCGCTTTTCAGGAGGACGCTCAGCAAGAAGGTGACGAATAATGAGATTAGAAAGGGGAAAGATGATGAAAAAACCGTGGTTGATTATTTATACAGTCTGTCTGCTGATCGTTCCTGCCTTGGCACATGCCCAAACTGATAACATTTTTGATCTCTTTTGGGGAAAAGGCGGTAGAGAGATCAGGCTTGACAGGCTCAGGGTTTCTCAGATGGAAATGATTCCGGACTCTCCCCGAAACGACCAGCCGGTTGCTTTTCGGGCCATCATTGCAAATGATTCTAGTCGTGAGGTGAAAATTTCACTCGCTGTTGTGGACAACGACAGGGTGATCTCGCTGTTAAACGAAGTCTACCTGCGACCTGGCAATACCCAGGTAGATTTCCCTCAAGCAAACATTCAGTTCCCCCGCGGAGAGCAACGCTGCTTGTTCGGCGACAATTATCCTGTCCGGTCCGGCGTCAATTAACTTGGCCGGTTGAGTGCCCCTCCGTGTAAGCTCCTCCTTGAATTCAAAAGGAGGCTGACTTGCCTGGTAAACACATCACTCAACGACAGGAGATGCTTTATATGCAGTCTCGACAAATTGGTCTAAATCAAGAAACATGTGCAGCGAAAGCCGATATAAGCGTCCGCTCGGCCCATCGCCTTGAGAAAAATGGCACGGCAAAAAAGACGCAGCGGCATTGGAAGACGC
>JAVVDT010000122.1:0-7169 GCA_032250875.1 Desulfuromonadales bacterium
AGAATCGGTTTCAGCAGGTAGGCCAACACAGACTTCTTGCCGGTGAGGATGTCTACACTGGCTGTCATACCCGGGATAATCGGCAAGTCTTCGCCACGATAGCTGATCGCGTTTTTCTGCGTTCTCAATTTGACCTTGAAAAAACTTTCACCATTATCCTCTTCAATTGTGTCGGCACTGATGGCTTCCACGGTTCCTTCCAAGCCGCCGAAGAGGGAAAAATCATAGGCCGTAATCTTGACCATGGCCTTCTGGCCGGGATGTAGAAAGGCAATATCGGCAGGACGGATACGCGCTTCAATCAACAAGGTATCGTCAAGCGGCACGATTTCGAGAATCGACTCGCCGGGGCGCACTACGCCACCAATGGTATTGAGATTGATCTGTTTGATCGTGCCGCGCACCGGTGAACGCACATCGGTTCGGGTGACACGGTCTTCACCGGCGGACATGATTTCCCACAGGGACTTCAATTCCCCGCGGCGGCTGTGCATTTCATCCAGCGCGGTGGCCTTGAATTCGGCCAGGCGCTGCTCAATGCGGCGACTGGCTTCATTGGCAGCCTGACGAATGCGCGGGCTCGCCAGACGCAAAGCATCGATGTCCCCCTGCAACGACGAAATATCGCGTTCGAGCGCGAGGAAATCGACACGCGGGTATATACCTTGATCAACCAGCGGCTTGGCAATGTCACGCTGTTGCCTGGCCAACTCCAGGCTGCGCTCCAACTGCTTCTGACGACTGCTCATTTCGGCGATTTCCTGCTGCTTCTGACTTTGCTGCGACTTCAGAACATTGAGTTCCGCCTGCAATTGCTCCTGACGAGCCTTGAAAATTGACTGCTGGTCAGCGAGTATTTGCGGATCGGTCTCTTTGAATTGATCAGGAAAGACCAGTTTTGATTTGACTTCGATTTCTGCATTCAAGCGCGCTATCGCGGCTTCATGTTCGGCGGCCTTGGTAAAAGCGTCACGATACTGACTCGCCGCCAGGGCATTATCGATACGGATCAGAATATCCCCTTTATTGACAATCTGGTTCTCCTGAACCGTGATTTCCTGGAGGATACCGCCTTCGAGGTTTTGAATGGTTTGAATCTTCTGGGATGGAATTACCTGGCCCATGCCACGGGTCACCTCATCCAGCACGGTAAAATGTGCCCAGACGACAAAGACAACCATCAACAGGGCAATCACGAGCGTGAGAATAACGGCTATTGAGCTGCCTTTACGATGAATGGCGGCATCGACTTCGCTCATAAAAAGCAGGTCTTCTTCCTTGCTGAAAACATTCAACAAGCCCCGTTTTTCCCTTTGCTCAAATGCGTCTTTTATTTCTTTGTTTCTTGACATAGTGGCAATCTCTATCGTTTCACTGCGCTAACCTGGCCGCCTTTCAGTGCTTTCAAGACCTCTGCCTTGGGACCATCGGCAACAACCTTGCCGGCATCCATAACAATCACACGATCCACCAGATGCAGAAGGCTGGTACGGTGCGTAAAAAGCAGCAGGGTCTTATCTTCCAGTGTGTCCAGTAGCCTCTGGCGCAGAAGGGCTTCAGCATTGTTGTCCATAGCGCTGGTCGGCTCATCAAGAACCAGGATTTCCGGGTCGAGAAGCAGCGCCCTGGCAATCGTCACCGCCTGGCGCTGACCACCGGAAAGGTTCATGCCGCGCTCACCGACCTGCCAGTCAAACCCGGCGGGATGGCCTTTGACAAAGTCGGTAACACCGGCCAGATTTGCGGCACTCAGAATCGCCGGGCCATCGACATATGGAGCACCGAAAGCGATATTGTCACGAATACTCCCATAAAAAAGGTAGTTGTCCTGGCTGACGTAACCGATATGGCTTCTCAGGTCGGCTACATGCAGCTGACGCAGATCGATGCCATCCAGTTTAACGCAGCCTTTCTGCGGTTCATAAAGTCCCATGCAGAGGCGGCCTAATGTACTTTTCCCCGAACCGGTCCGACCGAGGATAGCAACCTTTTCCCCTGCTTTAATCCTCAGGGAGACGCCATTCAGTGCCGGTGTCTGGCTATTCGGATATTGAAAATGTACATCTTCAAAGCTGATCGACGGCCGCAGGTTCTGAGCTTGTATGAACTCACGACCGACAGGTCGTTCATTTGGTTGGCGCATCAACAGGTCGAGTGACTTGAGTGCCATGCGCGACTGCTGCAGGCGAGTCAACATGGCAGCCACGGCTCCGAGTGGTGCCATCGCCCGGCCGACCAGAATATTGCAGGCGATCAGACCGCCCAGGGTCAATTCACCTTCAGCGATCAGGTATACCCCGCCGATAATAATCGCCACGCTCACCAGCTGCGCCGACCATTGCGAGAAAGATATGGAAAAGTTGGAAAGAGCACGCGCTCTGCTGGTCGACTTGGCATTCAGACCGATCACTTCTTCCCAACGCTTCTGAATCTGTCCTTCGGCCATACTGGTCTTGATCGTCTCCATGCCGGTAATGGCCTCAACCAGCAGAGCATTTTTCTGCGCCCCTTCGCGAAAGCTTTTTTCGATGATCCGCTGAAACGGAATCTGTAGAAAATAACCGACCAGCACCACGACCGGCACAGCCACAAGCGGCGCAAAAGCCAGTGGGCCGCCTATATAGGCAATCAGCCCGATAAACAGGAAGATGAACGGCATATCCACCAGAGCCATCAAGGTAGTGGAACTGAAAAACTCGCGCAACGATTCAAATTCGCGCAAGTTGTTCGCCAGGGTTCCAGCTGATTCCGGCTTGTGGTCAAGGCGCATCGATGTCATCTGCTGCATCAATTTGCTGGCGATGATGACATCGGCATTTTTACCGGCGACGTCAGCAAAATAGCTGCGCAGGTTACGCAGCAGAAAATCAAAAAGGTAGGCGATAAAAACCCCGAGGGCGAGCGCCCATAGAGTATCGAATGCATTGTTCGGCACCACCCGGTCATAGACGTTCATGATGAAAAGCGGACTGGCCAGGGCCAGGATATTGACCATAACCGTTGCCAGCAGGACATGCTTGTAGATCGGGAAGAATTTGAAGATGGTTCCCCAGAACCACTCGCGCGTATCAACCAGTCTGAGTTCGCTCGCCCGCTGATCCAGCTTTCCTTCCGGATGCACCAGCAAGACGTAGCCGGAATATTGTTCCTGAAGCCGCTCCAGCGACAAGCGTTTGCTGGTTCCGCCACCTTGAGGAAAGATAACTTCAGCATGAGTCCCGGTTAAACTCACCAGGACACATGCCATATCATTCTGCAACACCAGGATGCAGGGCATGATCAACGTAGAGATTTTGCCGATATGTGGCTTATGAAAGGTGCGGACCGTCAGGCCCGCCTGCTCCGCGGCCCTGATACAGACGGCAAGAGGTGGTCTTTCCCGGTCTTGCGGCATACCGGCTTTAAGGGCGACGGTTGAAACCGGTCGTCCCAGCAGACCGGACACGAGCGAGAGGCAGCGCAACACCGGCGGTTCGTAATCAACCAGCCCCGGCGAAACGAAGTCACTGGATCGGCGTCTCGGTGTGGGCTTCCGAGAAGTTTCCGCTTTCGCGACGTCCTCTTTAACAGGCTGCGACAGTACTTTAGCTTGACTATTTTCTTCCGGCATGGTCCCTCGTCAGGGCCAAACAGATGAAACCATCAGCCTGGTTTCCCCATGACTCTCAAGGTTTTTACAACAGCTTAAAGACAATAATTCAGGCGAGTTACCCAATGGACTATAACACTTAATTCAGACGAATGCGATTCGTCTGAACTTATCGCTTGAATTATAGACGATTTATCCCATACGAAAGTAGTAAAAACACTTGAAATGTCAGCTTGGCAAGCATTAAAGTCTTTGATATACATATAGTCACCGTGGGGACTTGACTACACCTGCAATTAAGTGCTTGTGAACACTAACCGTTACAATATTGACATGCCATTGAAGGAGGCAAAAAAATCATGACGCAGTTGTTTGCGAAAGGCTTGCTGTTAAACATCATCCTGCTGTTTGTTGTTCTTGCAGGCAGCAACGTCCTGGCGCAGGACACCAAGGTGCATTTGTCTGACACCGTAGCGACAGCTCTGGAATACAGCCCGCGCCTGAAAGTACTGCAAGCCAACCAGGAGGCGATCGGCTTCGAGCGTGATCGCGCCCAGGGCGGCTACTATCCGCAAGTCGATGTCGCTTTCGGCTATGGCGCCGAGGCTCACAGCGATACGCTTACGCGGGCGAATAGCAATGAGCACAACTTCTATGATCGTCTGGAAGGTTCGATCCGCCTCTCCCAGCTGCTTTACGACGGCAAGGAGACCAGAAGCCTGGTTGATATCGAAAAGGCAAAGCTGGTTTCTGCCGGTTACCGGACCTTCGATAATGCCGAGGCGATTGCACTTGATGCCATCATTGCTCACATGGATGTATACCGTCAACGTGCACTGGTCGGCCTGGCAGAAATGAATGTGAATGATCATGTCGGAATTTTCGGCCAGCTCAAAGAACGTCAAGAGGGTGGTGCCGGCAGCATCGCTGACGTCGACCAGACCAGTTCCCGTCTGGCCCGAGCCTATGCGACCCTGTCTGAGACCCAAGCGGCTCTCAAGACCGCAGAGGCCAATTATCTGCGTATTGTCGGCAAACGGGCCGGCGAAGTTGAATTCTTCAATGTTCCTGCCGGCCTTTTGCCTGCAACATTGGAGGAAGCAGTGATGCAGACTGCAGAGAACAATCCCAAGGTTCTGGCCCTTGGCGCCAACGTTGTCGAGGCTGATAGCAGGGTTGAACTGAGCAAAGCCAATTTCCTGCCGAAAGTTCATGCAGAGTTGAGCTCCAGCTACGAAGACCAGGTCGAAAGTTCAAAAACCTATGAGCACAACAACCAGGCGATGGTGCGTCTGCGCTGGAACATTTTCAATGGCCACTCCGATGTTGCCGACCGCAAGGCCGCCATGGCGCGCAAGATGCAGGCAGCAGCCAACCTTGACGATCAACATGACCAGGTCATTGAAGAGACTCGCGCTACCTGGGCACAGCTGGAAGCCGCTCGTCAGCGGATTGTCTTTTTCAGCGACGCGCTTAACTACAGTCGGAAGACCCACGATTCCTATATGAAGCAGTTCAACGTCGGCCAGCGCACCCTGCTTGACGTGCTTGATGCCCGCAACGAAATGTTTCAGTCTTCGGGTCTGCTGGTTACTGCACAAACCAATGAAGTGATTGCAAGCGAGCGTCTGCTGGCGCTGACCGGCAAACTGAATGCCAGCCTGCAGATTGACGCGCGACTTTATACAACCCAAAACTGAAACAGCAAGCAGTTAAATCGGCCATAATCTGGCCTGGCTTGAAGAGCCCTGCAACTGAAACGGTCGCCCCATGTGGGGCGATCGTTTTAATTTGATTCCATTGGCGGCAGCCGTTGGTATGGGCTGACGCTTAAGCCACCCCGCGCTTTTGCGCATATAATGTCAAATCAACCCGGTTATTGATCCCGAGCTTACGGTAAATGTTGTGGACATGGATCTTGATTGTTCCTTCACTGACAATTAGCTTCTCGGCAATCTGCTGATTGCTCAAGCCACTCGCCACACACTGCATCACTTCTGTCTCGCGTATCGTGAGAATTGTGGCTAGTCGTCGCATGCCGGCTTCGCGATGCAGCATCTTCTCAAACGCATGCCCGATCGATTCTTTCTCCATCCACAGACCGCCTGCCGCAACTTTTTGCAAACATTGAACCAGCAGATGAGCAGGCATGCCCTTCAGGACGACCCCCTTGACGCCATAGCGTAGAGCATCAATCGTCTGCTCCTCATCCATGGTTGCAGTCAGAATAATGATCTTGACCTGCATCGAGCTGTTTTTCAGCTCGTTGATCAGTTCCAGGCCATTCCGGTCGGGGAGGTTAATATCAATAACCAGCAGATCCGGTTGGTGTTTCCGCACCGTTTGCATCGTTTCGGCAGCAGTCGTGCAAACCTCAAGAAGGGTCAGATCCGGCTCGGATTTGAGCAACTGGGCCAGCCCGAGCAAAGAGAGCGGATGGGGATCTGCAGCAACCAATGTGACAGCCATTTAAGCTCCGGATTTAATAAAGAGACAAAGATGGTGAGCAAATTCACCGCAATTTTGAAAGATTGACAGCAAAGACCAATAAAGTATTCTTAGAAACCACTCAAGAGTATCAAGTCTAGGGCTTTTGTACCAATCACAAAAACATATTTTTGAAAAAATACAGCTTGGTCATCAAGGATGAAATGATTCCCCTGCATTCATCGGATGCTCTTATCGAATTTCACACTTTGGTAGCCGATACAACCTTTTTTTGGTTTTAACCTCGTTGATTAATCATTTTCGCCCAAAAAGTATAACGAAGGATATATGACCTTCAATCTATAGATAAATTGCCGACAAAAGAGAAACAGGTAGAATGAAAAACAATCGGGAGGAAATCATGCACCATGCTGACGAAAAAAGAACTTCACAGCGTATCCAGGTTGAGGTTCCAATTTACATCGGACACGAAAAAGCCGTAACGCGTGACGTCAGTTGGTCGGGTATTTATTTTCTGACTGATCAGTCTTTTGTTGAGGGAGCAGATCTGAGCTTTTCGCTAGATCTTACTTACGCCCTGCCGGGAAAGACGATCAAGCTGGATTGTCTAGGAGAAGTTGTTCGTATAGAGCAGCTTGGCGAAAAATTCGGGATTGCTGCGAAGATAAATGAATTTCAGTATCTCCACTAGGAGTTTATCAAACTATACGTGCCGAAGCATTAATTTGGCTTTGGAGCTAAGAACGATTTGAATGCGACACAATTTGCCAGCGATAATTACAAGGAGAGAGATCATGGCCGACGAGAACACCAATAGCACCCAAGCCGAAACAACATCAGTAAATTCTGTTATCGTACAGGTTCCCGAGCCAGGCCAGAGGCAAACGGTCACGCTGGAGGCAGGTCAAATACCGCAACTCAACTTTGATCCGGGCACAGAAAGCACCCAGGATTTTGAGGGACCTGATCTGGTTTTTACTTTTGACAATGGTGCCGTTCTGATCTTCGAAGATTTTGCTGCAGACATCAATGATGGCGAAGTCTCGGCGATTATGTTGGCAGATGGCAGCATCATTCCCGTTGACGTGTTGATGACAGCCTGGAATCTCGAGGTACCGGAGACCGCAGCTGG
>JAVVDT010000123.1:0-7067 GCA_032250875.1 Desulfuromonadales bacterium
GCTTTGTCAGCCTGTCGCCGCCGGCACTGAAAAGATATAACCCGGTTGATCTGAAGATGATTCTGGCAAACATCGCCATGGTACAGCGGGAGATTCGGGCGATTCAGGTTCCCCGAGAAGATATCATGCAGCTTAAGGCAAAAAATACGCGCCTGACGCGGTTGAATCAGGCGGAAGTTGTGCTGCGCAGTTTCTGTAAAAAGTACCGGATTCCGATCTGATCCAGGGGTTGCTGGCTACGCGCGCGGACGACCCCGAGATAGTCCGTATAGGGTCTCCCCCCTTATTGTCGGCTGTGGGTTGCTGCGCAAGAGTCCTTCCGCGGCCATGATCTGTCCGGGAGTGCAGTATCCACACTGATATGCGTCATGATCGAGGAACGCCTGCTGGGTCGCGCCGAGCTTCTCTCCGTCCATCAAACCTTCCAGGGTCACAATCTGCTGTCCGACCGCTTCAACTGCCAAAACCATGCAGGCGTAACGCGGATGATCATCAATCAGGACTGTGCAGGCTCCGCATTCCCCTCTCTCGCAACCGACCTTGGTTGCGCTCAAACCTAACCGGTCGCGCAGGACGAACAGCAGTGTCCAACGAGGTTCGACCAGTAGACGATGCTGGCGGCCGTTGATATTGAGTTGGATCTTGGCCATATCCTCGGAAGTGATTTCTGTCGAAGCGGCCTGGGCGACATTGACGTTGATTCGTCCGGCAATCGCGACTGCTGCCGTCGTGGTGCCAACACCGGAAATAAATGCGCGACTGGTGACGCCTTTGCCGCATCCACAATTTTGATTCTCTGGTGATTTGGACATGTTTCCTCCGTTTTCAAAATCCAGCGGATTTTCGGCACGGAAGCAAAACATTCGACAGGTAAGATCAAAGATTGCAATGCTTGTTCCGGTGATGGCCGCAGAGCCGACTTCAGAGCGTCGATCCCCGCCCGGAAGCAGGGCCTTCCCGGCGCGCCTGGCAAGAAACACAGCAGGCTGCGTAGGGCGAAACGCGAAGTCTTTCGAGATTAATGGCGGCACCGCACTCTTCGCAAAGACCGTAGCGGCCTTGCCTGAGTCGTTCCAGGGTCTCGTCTATGCGCGTCAATTCCTGTCGACGGATATCAGCGACGGCCAGATTGGTATCTTCGAGCAGATCGATAAGGCTTTGGTCTCCCGCATCCTGTGGGATTTCCCGTTCGCCGTGAAGCTCTCCGCCTACCTTTTCCAACAGATCGCGGCGAAGCTCGGCCCACAGCCGCCGTTTTTCGTCCTGCAGCAGTTTGGTAAGCTGAAGGTTACGTTCCCCGGATTGCTGTGCCATGGATTCCTCCTCATGATTTGGATCTGTCGGTTAACAAGCGGTCTCTGTTGTGCTTTCAGCTCACATGGTCGGACAAAGGCACACGGCAGGTGATATTATTGCAACGCCTTGATGATGGTCCGGCAGAAGGCCGGCAGGTCATCCGGGAAACGCGAGGTAATCAGATTGCCGTCCTGCACCACCTCCTCATCGACATAGTCGGCTCCAGCATTGACCAGATCGTCCTTGATAGAAAAGTAGCAGGTCGCTTTTCTGCCTTTCAGTACCCCGGCCGAGCAGAGCATCCAGCCGCCGTGGCAAATGGCTGCCACCACCTTGCCTGCCTTTGATGCCTCGCGCACCAGATCGACCATAGCCGGGTGGCGGCGCATGTGATCTGGTGCGTAACCGCCGGGAATGACGACCGCATCAAGGTCTTTCACCTTGGTCCTCTCGGCGGCCAGATCTGCCTTCGCTGCATAGCCGTGTTTCGATGAATAGGCCTCTTTCTTCGGGCCGACGATATGCACTGTGGCGCCGGCTTCCCGAAAGCGCAGGACCGGATACCAGAGCTCCAGATCTTCGTAAAGCTGCTCCACCAGAACAGCGATTTTCTTTCCCTTGAGTTCCATTTAAAGCCTCCTTGATTATTGGGCGAGAGTCCCGGCGGCATGCTGCTTCATCTCTCCCTCTTTTCTATGTAACATCTATTGGCAAGTTTTCAAGCAGCTCTTTGGCGACAAGCTCACGCTTAATGGGATGAACGGTGATCCTCCCTATGAGAAAACCAGGATTGAGGCCAGCAGCGTGCCGTTGAATAAGGGAAATGAATAGATACGATAATTTTTTGATAAGCGGGAGTTGACGCTGAACTTGTGATTGAGTTTGTCGGTGAAACCAGGAGGCTGGCGGGAAAAGGCGGGCCGGACGGCCCGCCTCCTGAAATTTATTCAAATTTATTCAGATCTTAAAACCGGACGAAAGCCCCGGCAAACGGACCGGAGAATTGTGCATCGACAAAGATATCGGACTCATCAACCTGGAGGTCAAAATAGCGGTAACCGCCGAATATCCCGACCAGCGGAATCGGTGAAAATTCGATTTGTGCTTCGGCATCAAGAAAACTGTTGTCCTGATACTCCATGTAGCCGATCCGGCCAACCAGGCCGATGAAATCGGAGAAGCTGATCCGTGCGCGTGCGCCAATGGTAGGAATCGGTACCTGGGCGGAATCCGACTCGCTGATAGAGAGTCCCGAGCTGGTTTCGACACCGCTCATGGTCAGGTCGACGTCGACATATTTGACGGCAAGCTCGGGTCCGATCTGGATGCGGGCCGGCAGGTCATCGATGTTGATGATGTTCCAGGTGAGACCGGCATCAATGATGTCAAGCTTGACCTCGCTGGAGGTGGTGGCGGAGACATCGAAGGTCCGATCGTTGAAAACGATGGGTTGCGACAAGGTGCCGGATCCGGAAAACTCCAGCGGCAGGTAGCTGATCGCCAGTCGGAACGAGCCGAGGTTGAGGGCTCCTTCGACAAAGTAGTCTTCACTGTCGTCAAAGCCGAGATCCTTTTCCAGATCAATCGGCGTACCGGACAAGGTGTTGCCGTCAACCGCAAAGCTGCCTTCCGGGCTCAACATCAGGTAGCCGGCCTTGAGGGAAACCAGTTCATCGGCCATAACCGGACCGCAGACCAAAAAGGCCAGGGCGAGGGTGAGCAGAACAATCGGTAACAGTCGTGTCATGAGTTCCTCCTGAAATAAGCTGATATGGTTAAAATGTGACGTAAGGAGCAAATGCGGATAAATTAGCTCTGAGTACACATGATTTATAGCGGAAATTCGTGGGCTCGTCCAGCGTGGAAATGGGCATGGTCATTGCCGCTGGTTCTCAATCTACTCCCTGAGCGGATTCGACTTCGCTACGTTGACACGGGAGGCCAACCTGTCTGGTTGGTTGCACGTCGCTCGATCAAACAGTCCTTAATCGATTGTGATGTGAGTACGATCAATAACGCAAAACGATTTTAAAGCAATAAAGTTCTATCAAACAGAGACAAATTAAAATAAAGTTCCAAAATATGGGTTTTAACTAGAATATTCGCAAGAAAACAACAGAAGCTTCCTGATATGCTTAAATAACATTAGAAACAGGGTTTTAATGATTTCGTGCCGAGCGTTTCACCTATGTCAATCAGGCAATTCAGCCGCGCAGAAGGAGAACTTACAATGATCGTCGGAATCCTCAAAGAAATCAAATCAGCTGAAAACCGGGTTTGCATGACTCCTGCCGGTGTCGAAATCATGCGAGCCAACGGTCACACTGTGCTGGTCGAAGCTTCGGCAGGCATCGGCAGCGGTTTCAGCGATGACGCCTATCGGCATGCCGGTGCAGAGATCGTGACAACCCCCGCTGAAATTTTCAAGCGGTCCGAGATGGTGATGCATGTCAAGGAACCACAGCCTTGCGAATACAAGCTGATCCGCCCCGACCAGATCGTTTTCACCTATTTCCACTTCGCCGCATCCGAACAATTGACCCGCGCGTTTCTCGAAACCAAAGCCGTTGCGATTGCCTACGAGACGATCGAAGGCAAAAATGGTGGTTTGCCGTTGTTGACGCCGATGAGCGAGGTGGCCGGACGAATGGCCGCACAGCAGGCGGCCAAGTATTCTGAAAAGGCTCAGGGTGGTCGCGGTATCCTTCTGGGTGGTGTCCCCGGCGTGCCTCCGGCGACCGTTCTGGTCCTTGGCGGTGGAGTGGTTGGCACCCATGCGGCGCAAATGGCCTGCGGCCTTGGCGCCAAAGTTTACCTGCTCGATACCAACCTCGACCGGTTGCGCCATCTTTCCGAAGTGATGCCGAAAAACTGTTTTCCGATGATGTCTTCCCCGGCCACCATCCGTGAACTGATCAGGGAGGCCGATGTGGTGATCGGTGCGGTGCTGTTGCATGGCGCCAGGGCGCCCAAGTTGATCACCCGCGAAATGCTTGCCACCATGAAGCCCGGAACGGTGCTGGTCGATGTGGCCATAGACCAGGGGGGCTGCTTTGAAACCTCGACACCAACCACCCATGCCGAACCAACCTACACTGTTGATGGCATCTTGCATTATTGCGTCGCCAATATGCCGGGGGCGGTGCCGCTCACCTCGACCATGGCACTGACCAATGCGACCCTCCCCTATGCCGTAGCAATTGCCACGCGGGGATGGCAAAAGATCGCCGCGGAAGATCCGGGGATCAGCCAGGGAATTAACATCGTCAACGGCCAGATCACCTATCGCGGCGTAGCAGAGGCCTTTGGTCTCGATTTTGTCACGGTCGCCGCAGCCATCCAGAACTGATTCGGCGTTAAACCTCCGTGCGCTACTCGGAGGCTGTCCGACAGTAGAAGCTTCAAGCCGTCACTGATTGTGTGCGCGATATCAGGTGTTAAAGGGAAACCCTCTCTGCCGGGGATTCTTCTTGCCTTGCTGTCGGCTTACTCTTCCCTGGATTTCCTCATAAGCTCAAGTTCAAAGGCCGGACTGGCTTCCCCTCGATAGAGACTGAGATGCGGGAACGGGATCTCGATGTTGTTTTCGTCGAAGCTGTGTTTGACGCGGCGCAGGAACTCGCGGCCGGTGCTCCATTGCTGGATAGGTTTGGTCTTGATGCGCCCCTTGATCTCTACGGCGGAGTCGGCAAACTTGTTCACACCAAAGATTTCCAGGTCTTCGGTGATATGCGGACCAAACTGCGGATCATCCCGCATCTGCCGGCCAACCTCTTTGAGGAGTTCCACGACCCGGTCAGTGTCTTCCTTGTAGGCAACGCCGATATCGAACACGTAAGCCGACCAGGTATGTGTCATGTTGCTCAGGGTATTGATTGTGCCATTTGGAAAGACATGCACGGTGGCGGAAAGATCACGCAGAACAATGGTGCGAAAGTTGACAGCTTCCACCAAACCACCGGTACCGTTGATGATGGCGACATCGCCGACCCGGACTTGATTCTCCAGAATAAAGAAAAATCCGGAGATGACATCGCGCACCAGGTTCTGGCCTCCGAAGCCGACAGCCAGGCCAAGGATTCCAGCGCCCGCCAGAATCGGCGCGATATCGACGCCGATTTCCTTCAGTACGACCAAAACAACGGTCACCACCAGAAGCAGATACACCGCCTGGCGGATCAGCCGGGTCAGAGTTTCCACCCGCTTTGCTGATTCCGAAGGCGGTTCTCCCTCTACCTGGGATTTCCTGATCAAGTGTTGCTCCATATGCAGCAGCAGGCGCTTCACCAGTACCATGATGATCCAGGCGAACAACAGAACCAGCAGAATACGCATGCCGGTATTGATGAGCACTTTCCAGTTAAGGGAATCCAGATACGTTTGCACAATGTCCATACGGCCTCCTGTTTCGGCATTGATGTGTTTAAAGCACGAGCTTTAAAGACAACCATAGTCTTGATTGAAAAAGTCGATACTTTAATTCAACTTCGGATGTCACCAGCGTGATTCCCGCCGCTTCCAGGCTGCCGGACTATCCATTCCGCGCATTATCATCCTGCGGGATAATCGATTTGTTTTTTCTGTACACCATCCCCTGGAAAAGGGCCACGACAGCATTGCCATCATCAGTAATCTGGACAGAGTACGATGCCAGCTTGGGGCTTTTTGCCTGCTCGCGGGCTTCAGCATAAAGGGTTCCGCTGGTGACGGCTTTGACAAACGAGATGCTGACATTTATGCCCATCGCCAAAGTGCCATGAGAGTTTGAGGCCACCGCAAATGCAAAATCAGCAAGAGTAAAAATAGCCCCTCCATGGACAGTTCCGGCGCCATTAAAATGGTATGGTTCAACCCTCATGGAGGCTTTTGCCCATCCCGATCCGACCTCTAGCAGCTCGATCCCGTTATGGCGGGCAAACAGGTCTTCCGCGGAAAAAAACTCTTTTATCTCTTTCATGGCGTCCTCATGCTCTTCGATTGATGTTGTCCATCCTCACGCCTCTTGGCGGCTGATCCGTAAAGACCTGTTGCAACTTCACATCGGCACCCGAGACAACCTCGCTGACGGCTTCAGCAATATCTTTTGCCTGTTTTCTCGCCGCCGGATCGTCTTGTTCCTTTATCGACACAGTGAATGTCAGTTTGTAATCGTTCATATCTTTTCTCCCGGATCACGTCTTTGATCGACGTAATAGAATTTGAATTGAGCCAGCAGCCTGTCGGATTATCCATAAGTCGGCTGAAAGTTCAGGATGGCCACAGATAAGAGCAAAGCCAGAGTGTTCCCATACCGGCAGAAATCGTCAGCAAGACGTTTCGCGACCGAGAAGCAATGATGGCAGCGACAAGTCCGGCCCACATGCGGTGGTTGGCAACTGAAAAGTTGGCTTGTTGGGAGAAGATAAAACTCGGCAGGATCAGAGCCGAGAGTACCGCAGCGGGAACTAGGCGCAGTACCCGCTGAATGCCGGGGCGGACTTTCCCTTGACCGAAGAACCAGATAAAGGAGAATCGGATAAGGAAGGTTCCGGCTCCGATTGATAACATGATCAGCCAGATGGCCGAGGGATCAAGCCGCATGCTTGATCCTCCAATCCACCAAACACCCACTGACTATGCCACCAAGCGCGGCCAGAAACAAACCCAGGTTATAGGGAAGACCGTGACCGATCAGCGCCAGTATCCCGGCGCTGATTGCCGCGATAATCGTCGGACGATCCTTGAGCGCAGGAAATAGCAGGGCGAGAAAAGTTAGCGGAATCGCGAAATCC
>JAVVDT010000124.1:0-6866 GCA_032250875.1 Desulfuromonadales bacterium
CTTTACGACCTCATGAAAAAGCACAGTTTTATGGTCGAACATGCCGAAGGCTGACTAGCCAGTCTCTGCACTTCGGCGTACTCTCCAGGCTCTCTGTGGTTAGTGTCGCAACGTGTCGCTTGCTTGGCTCTGCGGATAGCATTGCGGGGCACGGATGGCGAGTTTCAGGCGACTCCGGACACCGAACTTCTTGAACAGATGATTGCAATGTGACTTCACTGTCTGTTCGCTGATAAAGAGTTTGTCGGCGATTTCTTTGTTGCTGAGGCCGGAACAGATATAACGCAGGATTATGGCTTCTTTTTTTGTCAAATGGATGTCCGCTCTTTTCGCCTCATGCACGCTCAAGATGTCGTGTGTTGTCTGTCGATCCAGCCAGAGTTCGCCGTCATGCAGCTTGCGGGCGGCTTTCTTCAGCATGTGACTGTCAGAGTCCAGAGACAGGACCCCCCCCAGGCCTTTGTCAATCATTTCCTTGATGCGTTCGGCACTGATATCGCTTGCTTCGTTGACCAGTAGTACCTTCCTGCTCCCGTTGTTGGGTTGCAGGTCCAGCACCTTCCCGCAACTTAAAAGATCCGTGATGATGACATCAGGCTTGCAATGAAGCACTTTTGCAATTTCCTCGTCATTGTTCGCCATACCGACGACAACAAGGTCGTTGTCATCTTCCAGAAGTCTGCAAAGACCTTCTACGTAAAGATGAACACGCATGCAGATTACAACCTTAAGTTGCATGACTTCCTCCTGATATGGCAAGGGTTGATTTGTTCTGTTTAATACATTAACAGCGATGCTGAAAATATCAATGCGGCTCACTATAAAGTAGTATATCTCTTCCGGGTCTGGGGTCTTAAGTTAAAGTTTGCTTTTCATTTGCATGAGGTTAGGGCGCTTCATGTCACAATAAAATTCAGACCATGCGCTCGGACAGCAGGGTTGGCAAGTCTCTGCCCAGCTTGATGACTCCCCAGAAAATCACAAAAAATTCCAGACGGCCAAGCAGCATGCCGATGATCTGTACCCACAATTGACCGTCAGATGCTTCGGCCGAAGTCAGCCCGACAGACAGGCCAACGGTGCCAAGTGTGCTGGCAAATTCGAAGAAGCTGTCCGCCAGTGGGTGGCCAAATGCGGTTAATGCACAGCTGCCCGTGAGCCAGGTCAACAGATACAGGGCAATGTACATCCCGGCTTTGCGCAAGGCACTTTCGGGGAGAAACCGACGTTGACTGCCGGTCCAGACAGCTTGTTCATAGAGAGTTCCGGGCGACAGAAAGATTTCGTAATACTCTTTTTTCAGCATTTTAAACAGCAGATAGAGCCGGTGCTGTTTGAAACCGCCCGCCGTTGAGCCGGTGCCGCCGCCTACCAGCATCAGCAGAATCAGAATGAGCCAGCCCAGACTGTTCCACGCACCAACCTCGGTGGTTGCATACCCGGTTGTTGTCAGTGCGGTGATCGCCTGGAACAGGGCGGAACGCAGCGGATGGTCGGTTTGCGCAGCCGTCAAAAGCACTACACCGAACAGCAAGAGCGTACTGGCCAACAGCAGCAGCCCGGCATTCAAACGGATTTCACCGTTACGCAGTACTGCCCGCCAGTTGCCGCGCCAGAGAGCATATGCGGTCAGAAAATTGGTTGCGCCAAGCAGCATCAGGACCATGATCACAGCTTCAATTACCGAGCTGTTCCAATAGCCGATCGATTCCACCCGAGTGGAAAAGCCACCCGTCGAGACGGCGCAACAGGCATGGTTGAGGGCATCGAACCAGCTCATGCCGGCGAGCTTCAGCGCCAAGACTCCGGCGAACAGATAGCAACCATACAGCATCATGACCAGTCGGGCTGACTGGCGGATCTGCGGAACCAACTGTTCCGAGCGGCCCTCCGCCATGCTCAAGCCAATCCCGGCAGGGCCGGTGATGGTACTCAGCATGAGGATGGCCACGCCGGCGCCGCCGGCCAGTTGCATGAGGCTGCGGAACATCAGCAGTAATGGCGAGGCCGTACTGACATCAATTACGGAAAGACCGGTGGTTGTCCAGCCGCTGGTTGCTTCGAAGACCGCTCGGGTCAGATCGTGCCCGGCCCAAAGAAAAGGGACAGAGCCCCCGGCGATGGCCGCGCACCAGGCCACCACCACAATGACCGCCCCATCGCTATGAGTGAGCACTGCATGCGATTGGGGTCGGAAAGCCACATACAGAAACAGTCCCAGCAATCCCAGAGCGAGGCCTGGCAGCAGAAAACCCGCCGCCATATATTTTTCGTCCGGGTAAAAACCTGTCAGCAGGCCGGGAGCGAGGATGATCAGGCCGAGGAAGCTCAACACGTATCCGGTATAGCCGCAAAGGACATGGTAATGATTGTGCAGGTATGTTCGGTAGTGCGGATTACTCAATTGCCGTTCTCTCCGACCAGCTCGCGTATGGCTTCATCCATACTTGTGTCCGTGGCGATCAGGATCAGCCGATCCGCTGTCAACAGCCGGCTTCCCCCCTTGGGAATCTGGACCTTGCCTTCACGAATAATCCCTCCTATGAGAGCCTCATCAGGCAGCACAAGTGAATCTATCGTGGCTCCTGCCGCAGGGGAATCTTCCCTGAGCGTGATTTCCGCAACCGACACACGCCCTTCGGCGACCGAGATCAGCTTGCCGATCTCTTCGAACCCGGCCTGCTCTTCCAGAATAATCGAGAGGATACGGGTTGCCGATATGGCCACCGATACGTTGAGCTTGTGAAAAACCTCTTCGTTCTCCGGATCGTTGACCAGGGCGATTGTGCGGGGAACTTTATACATCAGACCGGCGATCTGACACACGGCGAGGTTGTCTTCATCATTGGGCGTCAGCGCCAGGACCACATCGGCCCGGAACGCGCCAACGCCTTCCAGGATTTTCGGATCCGTAGCGTCGCCGGCCAGTACCGGTCTGCTCACATGCTGCGAGAGCTCCCGTGCTTCCAGCAGAGTCGGTGCAATGATCTGGACATCATACTCCTTGCGAATAAATTGACGTGCCAGGTAATAGAGGATGCGCCCGCTGCCGACCAGAATGACTCTCATGGCTGCTCTCTTTTGCGGGTGACGCGCCGCAGCAACTCCTGGCTGGTCAAGCTGGTCGGACTGATGGTCTCAATGTCGAGTCGTCGATAGAGGATTTCCCTCTTCGGTTCGTAGACCCTGGCGATGACATGAGGTACTTCGAATAACACTTTGGCAACCTGGGCCACCATCAGATTGAGAGTATCCTTCTGTGTGACCGCCAGCATCAAATCGGCTTCAGCCAGATTGGCTTCGCGCAGCACATCATGTTCGACGGCATCACCGGTAACACGAAATCCGCTGAAGCCCGCTTCAAGCAGGTCGAAAGAGCTGCTGTCGCGATCGATCACTACAACCCGACTGCCCGAGCGGCTTAGATGACTCGCAAGCATCGCCCCCAACCGGCCGCAGCCAACGATGACAATACTTTCGGGAGACTGCCCTGTACGTTTCTTCATGTTATGACCGTGTAACCGTTTCACGTTAAAAACGTGTATTAATAGTTGAAACACGCTTTGAGAAAGTGTCAACTAATACTAAAAGAAGGTTTAACGCGGAGACGCTGAGAAAAATGACCAAGGTGTCGGATACTTTGCCCTCGAAATGTTTCCTGGCTCCGCGTCTCCGCGTTAATTATAGGGCTGATCTTTGTTTGGGTTATCGGTCCGTTGTTTAATAACCCTCTTGCTGGTAACGGGGCCTGGAATTTCACAAAAAAAAGCGCTCCGCAGTTATCCGCGGAGCGCTTGTGCTAATCGACGCTGAAATTTACTTAAATCTTGCGTACATTAGACGACTGGGGGCCTTTCTGGCCCTGAGTGACATCGAAACTCACCCGGTCTCCTTCGGCCAAAGATTTGAAACCATCGCCCTGGATCTCGGAAAAGTGGACGAACACGTCTGGTCCATTGTCCTGTTCGATAAACCCAAAACCCTTTGCATCATTGAACCACTTTACTGTACCTTCTGGCATTTACTCCTCCATCTTTCCCAGTGGGAATTTTTTGTTGTGCACATCCCGATCGCCCCAAAAACAGAAATCAAAGAGTCCAGGTGGGTCTGTTTGTTCTGATGAAAGCTGACACCATGTCAAACTGATGGCGACTAAAACTGCACAAACCTTCATAATTGTGCAAATAATAACAGGAAGTTTCAAGAATGCAAAAAAAATAATTTCTGTTCATCCAGAAATCTTGGATAGCATGATTAACCTTGGATTTCAGAGCGACATAAGACATTGTCACAGTTTGCTTTGCAACAACCCTATGCATGTTTTCGTCGCTTAGCGGATGGATCTTTTGTTTAAAAGAAATTGAGGGAATTGATGTCTGAAGAAAAACCCGCCAATCCACAGCATGCCGACCATCACGAAGCAGGGGTCGAGGTGCCGTACGAGAGGATCAATCCGGAGACTTTGCGCAACATGATTCAGGAGTTTGTCACGCGTGATGGTGCGGATTGGGGGGATGCCGGCTGTTCGCTGGACGATAAGTACCAACAGGTCCTGCAGCAACTGAGAACCAGACGTGTAAAAGTAGTTTTTGATCTGACTGCGCAAACGGCGAATATTGTCGTCTGCCGTTAAGTATTTCAACGCATAAACGGCCAATCTCGAGAGCCTTGAATCTCGGTGACTCATTCTCTTTAAATCGCTGTAATTCAGCCACCAGGAGCTGTCGGACGATTAATTGTCCTTCTTTAGGTTTGCTGCATCCAGAAACGGTTTAAACAGATCGAGCGGCAGTGGAAAGATGATGGTCGAGTTCTTCTCGGTGGCAATCTCGGTCAAGGTCTGCAGAAAGCGCAACTGCAGCGCGCCGCTCTCCTTTGAAATGACGCCGGCGGCATCGGCAAGCTTCTGCGAGGCCTGAAATTCGCCTTCAGCGTGGATGACCTTGGAGCGCCGCTCACGTTCGGCTTCAGCCTGGCGGGCCATGGCGCGCTGCATCTCCTGCGGCAGGTCGACATGCTTGATCTCAACGTTTGAGATTTTGACTCCCCAGGGATCGGTCTGCCGGTCGAGGATTTCCTGCAGCTGCTGGTTGATGCGGTCGCGGTGTGAGAGTAACTCATCGAGTTCCGCCTGACCGAGTACGCTGCGCAATGAAGTCTGTGCCAGCTGACTGGTGGCATAAAGGTAATCCTCGACTTCGATCAGCGCCTTGTCCGGATGTACCACCCGGAAGTAGAGGACTGCGTTGACCTTCACCGAGACATTGTCTTTGGTGATGACATCCTGAGGCGGCACGTCCATGGCCACAGTGCGCAGACTGACTTTGACGATCTTGTCGACCACCGGGATGATAAATCGCAGGCCCGGTCCCTTGACCATGGCGAAACGGCCGAGACGGAAAATGACGCCGCGCTCATACTCATAAAGAATGCGGACAGCACTGCCAATGATGCTGATGAGCAGTACCAGGACGACCAGCCCGCCGATCAGATTAGTCGGGATCATGTTCTTTCTCCTTGGTTGCGAGTGTCGCCGGAACCTGCATCGACAGCGCGGACCAGCAGTTTCAGGTTGTCTTCGGCGCGCACGATCTCTATCTGATCCCCGGCCGCGACCGGCTCTTCGGCGCGCGCATCCCAGTATTCACCGTGCACGTAAACGCGGCCGCTCGGATTCAGTGCTGTCACGGCCTGGCCGCGTTCACCGACGATCCCTTCAAGCCCGGAGAAGTAACGGCTCTTCTGTGTGCGTACCACGAAAATCATCACCAGGCTGATGAAGCCGCCGCAGACTGCGATGGTTGCAGCGATCACCGTGCGTGAGATCTGTAGATACGGAGCAGGGCTGTCGACCAGGATCAGCGAACCGAAGGTCATTGCTATCAGGCCAGCGATAGAGAGCATGCCGTAAGAAACCACATTGATTTCCAAGATGAACAGTACGATGGCGAGCAGCATCAGCAGGCCGCCGATGTAGTTGACCGGCAGGGCCTGGAAGCCGATGAAGGCGAGCAAAAGGGCGAGGGCGCCGATCGCGCCGGGCAGGATTACGCCGGGTTGGGAAATCTCGAAGAAGATGCCGAGGATGCCGAGCATCAGCAGCAGGTAGGCAACATTCGGGTTACTGATGGTGTTGAAAAGCTCCTGTCGCCAAGTCATCTGTGCGAAACTGAGCACTGCATCCCTGGTCTCAAGTGTGTGGGCCACGCCGCCGCGCAGATAAGTCTTGCCATCGAGTGCCTCGAGCAATGTCGCTTCATTGGCTGCGATCAAGTCGATCACTTTGAGTTCCAAAGCTTCCTGGGCCGGGGTAGAAACCGATTCACGCACGATCTGTTCGGCCCAGTCGCGATTGCGTCCGCGCTGGTCGGCAAGACTGCGCGCGTAAGCGACCGCATCATTGACAACCTTCTCCATCATGGTTTCACTCTGTCCTTCGCCTGACGATCCGCCGATGCCGATCGCCACAGGATGAGCTGCACCGATGTTGGTGCCGGGAGCCATGGCGGCGAAGTCGGCGGCCAGGGTGATCAGTGCGCCGGCCGAAGCCGCCCGTGCTCCGGACGGATAGACGTAGACGATCACCGGGATATGCGAGCCGAGGATCTGTTGAATGATGGTGCGCATTGATGAGTCGAGCCCGCCCGGTGTGTCAAGTTCGATCAGAAAGGCCCTTGCATTACCGGTATTGGCCGCAGCCAGTTCAGCACTGATGAAATCCGCCAGCACCGGGTTGATCACCCCGGCGACTCTTACCGCGCTGATTTGCGCAGGAGAAGAATCCTCTTCGGCACAGAGCAGCATCCCGGAGTTGAACAGCACCGTGATGATCAGAAGGCTGATGTAAACACGTCGTAACATGACAT
>JAVVDT010000125.1:0-6850 GCA_032250875.1 Desulfuromonadales bacterium
CTGATCCAGACACGCGCCATTCCCACAGTCATTCTCGACAAGGTCGTGCGCCAAGCTGGCGTGTTGAAGGAAAACTGTACCGCCATCCTCAAAGGCGAGGTGCGAAAAACCAGCGAGATTTCCGTATCCGGACGCCGGGACTGGTATCTGGTGGACCAGTTCACCGATCCGATGGCGGCACGCTCTTTCCTGCTGGAGCTGTTCCAGCAGCGACTTGACGCCCTGGGTTTCGACATCATCAAGGACGTGCAGGTACTGACGCCCACCCACAAGGGACCGCTCGGCACCAAGGAGCTCAACGAGGAACTGCAGCGACTCATCCAACGAAAGCTCTGGAATACCGAAGTGCCGCCCATCGCCACGGGCCGCCGCGCTCCGTTTCTCAAGCACGACAAGGTCATCCAGACTCGGAACAACTACGACCTGAACGTGATGAACGGAGCCATCGGCTATGTGATCGATGTTCTTGCAAACGGCACCCTGGTCATCGACTTCGACGGCCTGCCGGTGGAGATCGAAAAAGGTTCTTCCGACCTACAGGACCTGCAGCTCGCCTATGTGCTCACGATCCACAAAACCCAGGGGTCCGAGTTTCCCTGCGCCGTGGTCGTGATCCACAAGGCCCATTCCTTTATGCACCATCGCAATCTGCTCTATACCGGGGTGACTCGCGCCCGACGCACAACCATTGTTCTGGGTGACCACTGGGGTATTCAGAACTGCGCAAAACGCTGCCAGGTTGACGACCGCAGAACCTTCCTGCCCCTGTTCCTGGATGCCGCTCAACATGCGGGGGCCGAATGAGCATGAGCGGAACGGATAACGTCAGGGAATATTATCGACTCATCACCGAGATGGACATTGGTGATGTGGCTCGCGAGCTCCTACCTGGACGGATCACCCAGGAGTCAGGGCAGCGCCTGATGTGCGATTGCCCCAATCATCAAAGCCAGTCGCGTCTCTCGCTGCACGTGATGCTGGACAAGCAAGGCTGGTACTGCTTCGGCTGCGGCGTGGGCGGTGACGTGCTTCAGCTTGTGGAGTTCATTCAGTCGGGTACTGTGACCGCCGGAGAATCGGGACCGATGCCGGACAGCCACCGCCAGGCCCGGGATTACCTCGCCAAGAAGGCTGGCTTGCCGCCACTGTCGCGTTACGGTCTCAGCCAGGAACGTCTGGCCCAAACGGAGGCTGACCGCGCCTTCGAGTTGCGAGTCAAGGATGCGCTGACCGGCCTGGCCAGGATCTATCACGCCCGGCTCAAGGAGTCTCCGGAGGTTCTCGATTGGCTGAAGTCCAAGTACGCCCTGAACGACGAGACCATCGACGATCTCCTGATCGGCTACGCGGATAACGAATCCGGCGTGGTCGCCCAATTGACGGGTGGCACGGACGGTTTCTCGAAGCGGGAGCTCACCGCCACCGGCGCGTTTCGCCCGACCAGCCAGGACGGCCTGACACCGTTCTTCGAACGCCGGATCGTCTTTCCGTACTGGAGCCGAGGGCGCGTCGTGTTCATGATCGGCCGCAAGACCCCGTGGACCCCGGACGCCAACTGGGAGCAAGGGAAATACAAGAAACTGCCAGTTCACGACGAACACCAGCGGCCCTACGTCGCCGACTTCATTAACAACGCACTGCTGTTCAACGAAGACTGTCTGCTGGCCAGGCCAGGCAAGGTCATCATCACTGAGGGAGTGACCGATTGTCTGGCGCTGATGCAACTGGGATTGCCAACTGTTTCCCCGGTCACCGTCCGTATCCGGGCTGCCGATTGGGAACGATTGATCCCGAAGCTGCGAGGTGTGGAGACCGTCTACATCTGCCAGGACAACGAACTCTCCCAGGCCGGTCTCAAAGGAGCGCTGCAAACCGCTCGCACCCTGGCCGAACACAAAATCGACACCCGCCTGGTGACGCTGCCCTTGTCGGAGACACAGATCTCGGCCCGGCAGGAGCTGACCGAACGCTTCGGCCTGACGGCGAGCGTGGGGCCGAAAGAGCTGACCATGCACCTGGCAGGCCGCACAGCCGATGAAATTCAGGCGGCCGAGGCGCTTCTCGCCACCGCCAAGATCGACGTCAACGATTACATTGCCGCCGGACACACCCGGGAGAATTTCGAGCGCCTTCTTGTGGAAGCCAGCACGCCCATCGAGTTTGGCGTGCGCTCACTACCAGCAAACATCCCGGAGGAGGATCGCAATCGTCTGCTTGAGCCGATACTGGGAGAGATTTCCGAACAGTCGCCGTTGGAACAAAGCCGTCTGCTGAAGTTAGTACAGGAACGCATCGGCGGTGGTGTCTCCATGGCCACGCTCAAAGAGCAGATTCGTTCCATCCAGAAAGACCGCAAGGACGAGTTTAAGAACGAGAAGAAAAAGGCCAAGCGGATGTCCGGCGCGATGCCCGGCTCTTGTCGTGCCCGGGTCGACGAGGTTTTGATCGATACCGAACTGGAGAACGGCGCACCCGACTACACCTTGGCGGCTGAGGCAGCCTACGACTGGTTCACCGCCAACGGGGCGCAGTTCTTTCACACCCTCCCGGGCGAGCCGTTCATGTATTTCGACAACGCAATTTACTGGATGGACTCGCCGGATCGAGGACGAAAGCGGCATTATGCGGCGATGCTCTACAAGCACACCGGCATGGTTCCGACCACGGGCGGCGGCAGGACCTTTTTCGAGGTTTTGCCCAGCCTGGCCATGATCCGTGGGCAAGTTCGCGACCACTTTTCCTGGTTGCACACCGACGTCGCCTCATACACCGTCTATTTCAACCTGAACAATCCGGAACACGAGATCGCTAAAATCACCCCGGACGAAATCCGGATTATGAAGAACGGCGGCAACGAGGACGGCATTATCCTGGACGGCTCGCGGAAGATGAAGCCGCTGAAGTTTCTGCCGGACGCTGACCTCGAAGAGGCGGATAAGCTCCTGGTTGATCTGCTGGTCGGCAACATGACCTGCCCGCAGGGGGATCGGTTTCTGATCCTCTCTTGGTTGTCTTGCTTTCTGCTGATCGACTTTGCCGGGACGCGTCCCATGACCCGTTTCGAAGGCTCGGCCGGTTCGGGCAAGACCACCGCCAGCAAAATCACCTCAACACTGCTCTACGGCGAGCCTCAGCACAAGAAGGCCACCGACGCGGCAAACTACACCGACGGCTCACAGAACCCGCTCATCGTCCTCGACAACATCGAGGTCAAGCAGATGACCGAGGATCTGACCACTTTCATGCTGACCAGCATCACCGGCATCGCTAAGGAGAAACGCAAGAGCGGCACCGACAGCGAGACCATTACCGAGCGCACCAAGTGCCTGCTGAACACCACCGGCATCGAACCGCTGTGCGGAGAGCTTTCGGAGATTCAATCCCGGAGCTTTGTGATCAATTTTGATGTCGCCAACCAGGGCAATGATTGTTTCATTGAGTCCGAGGTAGTTGCAGGCATCCAGCAGCATCGCGATCTAATCATCTCGGCCATCATGAAACGGACCCGGGTGGTGCTGGCGATGATGCGGGATGGTATGAGACGACACGCCATGAAGCTTTTGCACGGGGCACTGGGCAATCACGATAAGCGCCGCTGCAACGAATATCTCAGCCTGATGTACTTGATGATGCTGGCCGGATCGAGCCGCCAGGAGATGGAACAGGGGCTGGAGCATCTGGCACCGGCATTCGCACGGCAGATCGAGTCACTCAACCGAACCAGCTGGGATACGGCCCGGGAGTCGAACTATACGGCGACAGCGCTGTCAACTCTGTTCAACGCGTGGCGCACCGCCACCGAGACCAATGAACGTAATGTCTATGGAGAGAGTCGGACGGACACTGTTCAGGAATTCGTCCAGCGCTATCAGATCCGCTTTGAAGACGATGGAAGTTTGCGGGAGGTGCTTTCCCGGGACCTATTCGTGGCCCTCAAGCGAGTCGCTCGGGATTTCGGTCTGCGTTTCGAGATGGACTCATCACGGCAATTCGCCCAGCGGCTGGTGAATGATCTGGAGACCATCAGGGGAGCGGGATTTGATATTCAAATAGGCCAAAAGCGATACGGAACCAAGCTCTACACCATCCAGGCTATTGATTAATCAGGCCTGTTATAGCCATTTCTTACAGCCTGCTCCATGGCCGCAAGTTCTTCATCGGTCAGGAAATCAAAGTGAGCCGATCTCTTTCTTGCTGAAAGGCTGCCGTTGTTCTGCAGGCACAACTGGATGAATAGGTCAATCAGGCGGTCAGGCATGTCAATGATGTCCTGTATCGCCTTCTTGGTATTATCATAGTTAGCCAGAAAGCTGAGTTCTTCCACGAGCTCTTCTTCAATTGTTTTGGTTACAAACTCGTACAAGGCTTCTGCCTGAGATGTCATATCCATATACTGATACCAGCATGCAGTATCATTCTCGACGGTCATTTGACCCATTTCATCCAGCCGATAATCAATGAGCCCCTGTAAAGGCCGTGAGAACGCTTCCAGCGATGCATCGTAATCCGCAGGATTCTTAAGCATGACTGCCGAAACCGGGAACATGAGTCCGCGTGGTACCATTTCCTGCAGCGAAAGGATGTTATGTATCAGGAATCGATGGATTCGTCCGTTTCCATCCTCAAACGGGTGCAGGAATACAAAACCGTAGGCAATCGCCGCTGCATGGATGACCGGAGAAACATTTCCCGCCTTCATCCGTTTATGGGAATCGATTAGGCCCAACATCAGACTTGGCAGGTCATCAGGCTTTGGACAGATGAAATGTATAATCTCTTTCTGATAAGCGACCGTCTGTCCGACGTAATTCTGGCTCGACCGGTAGTCACTGTCTTTAAATCGCGGGTCAACAATGCGGTTCTGAAGCTCTATCAGCCTTTCCTTCTCGCAAAAATCCTCCTTTTCGGCAAGTTCCAAAGAGGCAATGAATTTTTCAGTCCGGGAAGCATTGGGCTTTATGTGTTCAATTTCAAAGGATGATTTCGTTTCTTTGTTATAGAGGTAGCTCAACGCCCGGCGAAGGAGTTCCGGTGGATATGCCGTGACAATATCCTCACACCTTTTACGCAGATCGGCTGAATCCAGTTTGGAAAGTTTCTCAGTTCGCCTGACGACCGGACAAAAGGTTTTGGGGCCAAGGAGGTTGTTGACAATGCGGTGGCGTGGGGATTTTTCTCCGTTTTGAACTGTGTAATATTCTTTTGCCTCCAGTACATCGACATAGTTACCGGAAGAGATGTTATCGACAGGCAGTTGCTTACCCGTCAGGAACTCATAGAAAAACCAAATCCTTCGAGCATACTTTCCTGTCGGCTTGGAATTGATATATTCGGCGAGGTCTTTCTGAGAAGTATGTTCGAAAATGCGCGCCAGCAAGCCCAGGTTGACTCCGTCATATTTCAGCGCAAACTCAAGGTGGTCACCGACTCTTTCTCCGGGCCAATACCTTGTCGGGTATATGTCTTCAATTGCACCATCCTGAACCTTCGATCTGAGAGTTCCCGATGACGACACAAATGAGGTATGCCAATGGGGCATGCCTGTCAGCCCGAGTTTATCAAGCAGATATGCATAGCCTGCAGGCCGAGATTCCAAAACATTTATTTCCATAGGGCATCCTCGTAAAATTATTATTACGCTGGCAATATAGTTAGAAATCAGCCATTTGTCAACAAAACAATTATAAAGCGACTCATGTCTGGTAAAATCATTAACCATGAAAGCGTCACGCTTAGAAATCGGCTTCTGGTTGGCAAAACAGTTATCCGGCTGGCGAAACAATTAGAAAGCAGCCGGTGTCTGGCAAAATCATTACGTGGACCATTTGTGTAGAAAGACCTTTCTACAATGTAGAATGTCCAAAGGGCACCTTTCTACAGCGCAACCTGCTGTTATTTAAGGGGTTACGCGGCAAGCGTAGAAAGGGTAGAAAGGTTTCAGAGATTACTCCCCCCTTACTCTGATTTTTTTCAATGACCTCAATGAAAGCTGCACATAAAAAAATCGGGCTATACAAGAGTAATATTCCTATACCTTTCTACTCTTTCTACAAATATTTATATAACTAACTGATATTACAATTATTTTAAGATGTAGAAAGGGGGTGTAGAAAGGTCGCCAAGCGTAGAAACCCCTTTCTACGCTTTCGGCTATCCGACACCCATGGCCCAACTCCGGTAAGTAACGGGAAACGATGACTACCCCGTTTCCGGAGAATTGCCATGAGCCTGCTGACCACCATGATCCGTCATCTTGGGACGGATTCCGCCAAATCCGCAAATCGAACAAGTCCCGAAGTCCTTTCGTTACCAGCATCCCGCCATGTGGTCTTCGTCGCCACAGACCTTGAAATCAAAGAATACGCCTGGGTCCGGACCAACGAGACCGATATCGAGCGCGGCGGCAAAGTGTTTCGCCGTTTGTCGCCTGAATACTTCGCCTGGCTACGTTCCCGCATGGTCACCGCCCAGACCGCGCACAAGGCCGGAAAACTCCCCGAGGATGCCTGGAACACGCTGCGGCAGCGATTCAACACCTTGCAGGAGCTGGCCATCCGGGAGTTCGGCAAGGAAAGCCTGCAGGAGGTCCTGCATTCCTTTTCCCCAAAAAACTACCGACCCCCCGTGCTTCGTCCCGAGCCCCAGGAGAAACCCGTCGAAGTTCCCAGAAAGGACTGGATTTATCCCGGGAACCAAGCTTGGAAATGTAAGCAGCCGGTGACTTCCTTGTCCATCGCCAAGGTTGACGCCATCCGTGCGGAAGCCATGGCCAAGGGTTGGTCCGAGGCACGGCTGTATCAGAACCAGGGCCGGTTTCGGTTTCCCTGCGGCGAAGACTACGGGCTGGTCT
>JAVVDT010000126.1:0-6812 GCA_032250875.1 Desulfuromonadales bacterium
AGAGAGTGCCGGATTGAGCCTGCGCGGGCATGTACCGGACAAGGATGGGGTGCTGGCCTGTCTGCTGGTCGCTGAAATGGTGGCCGTCGAAGGCAAGACCCTTGCTCAACTGCTGGCAGATCTCTATCGTCGCGTCGGCGAGTTTCATACTGCCCGCAAGAACCTTAAACTCTCTTTGGATCTGGCAGCAAAAATCGGCGGCAAACTGACTTCACCACCCGATAAACTGGCTGGCAAAACCGTCAAGGAACTGGTCACCACCGATGGTGTCAAGTTGATCCTTGAAGACGGCTCCTGGGCGCTGTTCCGCAAGTCAGGGACTGAGCCTGTCGTGAGGGTTTATACCGAGGCTGGAAGCAGCGAGGAGCTGGAACGATTGACCGAGGCGGCGGTTAGCTTTGTAGAAAGTTGACGATTCAGCAATAAGCGGAGTGCATGTGGTCTGCCAGAGATTTAGAAGAGGTCTTTGAGCCAGGTGAAGGCGACCAGAGTGCCGATGGCCGAACCGATAGAAGAGAGGACGAAGACCAGCAGGACTCTGGTCAAACGGTTGCGCCACCAGCCGCTCACCTTGGTGATGTCTTCCGAAACATGTTCCATGTCTTTGACTTGCGGAGGGGCGACAAAGACCTGGACCATCCCGGTGACGAAACCGGCGCCAATGGTCGGATTCAGTGAAGTGATCGGAGCGGCCACAAACGCCGCGAGGATTGTCAGGGGGTGCCCCAGGGCAATCAATGCCCCCAGCGCGGAGAGCACGCCGTTGGCGAGAATCCACGCGACCGCGGCATCAGCCAGTTGCTGAGTATCGCCAGCCAGAAACCCTGCGATAAACAACCCCACGACTATAGCCGGTATCAGCCATGGCAAAGCTTTTGAAAGTGCGGTCTTTTCAGGGATGACTGAAAGTTCATCAATCTCTGCGCTGGAGAAGGTCTGCCCCAGTTTTTTGAGAATGCCCGGCATGTGCGCGGCACCCACGATCGCGACAATTTTCTTGCCGGGGGCCTGGCTGATGTGATGGGCCATGTAGGTATCGCGTTCATCAACCAGAATCTTTTTGACCGTCGGCAGGATCTCCGCCATTTCGTCCAACATGGCCGAGAGAGTATCGGACTGGCGCAGTTTGGCGAGTTCCTCTTCGTTGAGCTGCTGGGAGTCGAACATGCTGGCAAGTAGTGTTGACAGCAGGGTCATTTTTTTCCAGAGGCTGGCCTTGCGCCAGGCGCGCAGCAGCGTCGTGCGGATCTCACGGTCGACCAGCCGCACGTCTTTGCCGAGTTCCTCGGCAGCCACCGCCGCCGCCGCCAGCTCCGCTCCGGGTTTAACGCCCGTCTGCAGGCCCATGCGCTTTTGAAATGAGGCCAGAGCCAGGTTTGCCAGCAGAAAAGGGGTTTGTCCCTGTTTGAGGACCTGGACCAGATTGAGCGACTCCCAATGACGGGGGTTGCGCAATGCCCGGTGACGCAGTTCATCCAGTTCAATGCAGACAGTATCCGGGTTTTCGTCGAGGATGACGGCTTTGACGGTTTCCACGGAATCCTGGGAGATGTGCGCAGTGCCGACCAGAACAAATTCTCGATTGTCAATGGTCACGCGATGTATGTCGGTATTCTCAATAGTGCTCATAACGGCCTTCTGAAAAATCCGGAGAAAGGTAGCACAGAACATGTTGAAGGCAATGTATGACTGCCAGTGTCCTGCCGGTTAACGAAATAAAAAGACGCCGGATTTCCCGGCGTCTTCTCTGTAGCTCTCCACACCTGCGGTGGGTCCGTGGTCTCACGACGACGACCAACTAAGTGGGTGGGTCTATGAGCGCTTCAGGCGTCCCGCTACGCGGCGGGCTTGCACACCACGCTTATAAGCAACCTTCCCGATGAAGAAATATTCCGCGTGGACATAGCGACCTCACCTGCAGGGCAGAGAGCTGAGTGAAAACTCAATGCAGCTTCAGTATATGGAAAATGTCTAAGCAACTCAAGAGGAAACCCAGCCTCTAAAGTTTAATCTGCTTAAAAACCCGGCAAGCGTTGCCCAAATAAAGTCAGCTGGTTTTTGCCTGCAGTTAATGTTTCTCAAAACATGCTGATATTGTTGGTTTTCTTGAGCCGAGACAGATGGCATGGCTTGTGCGATAGAAGATCTTATGACAATTGCTACCAATTTATCAAATATGTCGGAACAGAAAACAGAGCGCTTATTAAACGCTCTGATCGAGATCGGCCAGGAGCTTGCCTCAACGACAGATCTTGAAGAGCTGCTTGATTCGGTGCTGCGGGCGGCCCGCGAAGTCTTCCGTTTTGAGAATGCAATGATTCGCCTGCTCGATGATGACGGATTGCATCTGGTCGCAGCCGCGTCCTATGGTTACACCGAGGATGCCATGGGTCCTATTCCGATTGGCCATGGCGTCATGGGGCGTACTGCTGAAATTCAAAAACCGATCCTGGTAGAAGATGTCCGCAAGCTGCCTGACTACGTTCCGGGTATTCCAGGTGCCCGCTGCGAACTGGCTGTGCCATTAATCAGTAAGAAGCAGCTGGTCGGTGTCCTCAATGTTGAGAGTCCTCGGCCAGGAGCTTTTTCGGCCGGAGATATCGAACCTCTCATGATTCTTGGTCGCCAGGCTGCCATTGCCATCGATAATGCAAGACTCTATGGCCGACTCAGGAAAATGACCGAAGGTTATCGCAGTCTGCACGAATTCAACAATCGGATTCTGAAGAGTGTCAGTCTCGGTATCTATACGGTTGACCGTGAAACAGTTATCACCTCATGGAACAGCCGAATGGTCGAGATGAGCGGCGTCTCGTCAGAACAGGCAATCGGTTCCCGGCTGCAGGACCTTTTTCCCAACCTGGCCGGCGAAGGGGTCATCGAGATGATTCACCAGGTTCTGCAGAGCGGGACCAAAGCCAAATTACGTCTGCTGCACAGGCAATCGGACGGGACCAGTCGTTTTCAGAAGCGCAGACTGACCCCATTGAAAGATGGCGATGCAACCACTGGTGTCGTGGTCATTGTCGAAGATATAACCGAGTTCAAGCGTCTTCTGGATCAAACCATTCAGAGCGAAAAACTGGCAGAAGTAGGTCGACTTACCGCCGGAATAGCTCACGAGATCAACAATCCCCTGGCCATAGTGTCTTATGCAACCGAATTATTGAAACGTGAAAAGCCCCTTTCCAACTTCCAGGAGGAGATGCTCGAAAAGATCGAAATGGAAATTGAGCGTCTGAAGACTCTGACGGGGGGGCTGCTTTCATTCTCGAGTAATCGGGAAACCCAGAATCGGGTTGTCAATCTCAATGATCTGATTACCGATGTCCTTAAACTATTGCGTTTTGAGCTACAGCGAAAATCAATACAGCTTGAGACAGAACTTGCTGAAATTCCAGTTATCACAGCCGACCCTAACAAGATCAAACAGGTGATCATCAATCTGGTGATGAACGCTGCACATGCCATGCGAGGCCAGGGCAAGGTCGTGTTGCGAACGTTGCTCAGACAGGATGGGATGCTTGAACTGCAGGTTGAGGATAATGGGCCGGGGATTGCACCTGAACTGCAGAAACGCGTGTTTGCTCCTTTCTTCACAACCAAATCGGAAGGAGAGGGGACTGGTCTCGGCCTTTATATCTGCCAGAACATCATTAACGGACATGGCGGATTTATCACATTGGAAAGTCAGCCGGGAGAGGGGACGATCTTCCGGATCCGTCTGCCTCTGGTGTGAGCTTTTAATCTGTGCATTGCTGTTGATTATTTAAGCAGAACGTTCCGTTACGTCAACACGCGACGGGCTAACATTCTGAAATTTAAGGCTCTCCTGTTTTGGCACGGCTGGTGCTATAAGAGAATACACGATCGGGACAATCTTCACTAAACAGTGAGCCCGACTCACATATCAGCACACACTAACAAGACAACGATGTCTTGATACAGTTGCTAGGCAATGGCGCCTTAACTTCCGCATGCGGAGGCTGAGGCGCTTTTTTATTTCTCTTTCCGGAAAGGAATTCTGGCCATGATGAAAAAAGTGGAATGCATCGTCAAGCCGTTCAAATTGGATGATGTCAAGAACGCAATCACTGAACTGGGAATCAGCGGCATGACCGTGAGTGAAGTACGCGGTTTCGGTCGTCAGAAAGGCCATACGGAGCTTTACCGTGGTGCCGAATACCAGGTGGATTTTCTGCCCAAAATCAAGATCGATCTGGTGGTTACGGAAGAGCAGGTCCCTTCTATTATCGAAGCAGTGCAAAGGGAAGCCTGTACCGGACGTATCGGCGACGGCAAGATTTTCATAAGCAATGTCGAGCAGTCGATTCGGATTCGTACTGGTGAAAACGGTCTTGAATCACTCTAAACCAAAACTGACCGATAAAAATTAAGGAGAAAAAACATGAATAAGTTACGTATCGCCCTGCTCGCAAGTTTGATGATGGTCCTTCCGGCTCTCGCCATGGCCGAAGAGGCTCCAGTCTCTGAGATGTCCTACATTCTGAACACCTTCTCTTTTCTGATTATGGGTGTTCTGGTCATGTGGATGGCTGCAGGCTTCGGTATGCTCGAGGCCGGTCTGGTGCGTTCCAAAAACGTCGCAACCATCTGCCTGAAAAACATTTCTCTGTTCGGTATCGCCGGCATTCTTTTTTACTTGAGCGGCTATAACCTGATGTACGCCGGTGTGGATGGCGGCTTCGTCGGTTCCTTCGGCCTTTGGGCTGCTGATGATGCCGCCGCCCTCACCGGCGATTACTCCAGCGGCTACGCAGCTGCTTCCGACTGGTTCTTCCAGATGGTGTTTTGCGGCGCAGCCTGTTCCATCGTCTCCGGCTGCGTAGCAGAACGCATCAAACTCTGGTCCTTCCTGCTTTTCTGCGCCATTCTGTGCGGCATCATCTATCCGATTCAGGGCTCCTGGGGTTGGGGTGGCGGCTGGCTCTCAGAAATGGGCTTTGTTGATTTCGCCGGTTCAACCATCGTTCACTCCGTGGGTGGCTGGGCGGCCCTGGCCGGTGCCATCATCCTTGGCGCCCGTAAAGGCAAGTACGGCAAGGGTGGGCGCGTCAATCCGATGCCTGGTTCCAATATCCCTATGGCAACCCTCGGCACCTTCATCCTCTGGATGGGCTGGTACGGTTTCAACGGGGGCTCAGTGCTCGCTCTGGGAGATGCTGCCAGCGCCATTGCCATGTCAAATGTCATGGTGAATACAAATCTGGCGGCTTGTGGCGGCATGATTGCTGCCATGGCCACGGTACAGATTCTCTATAAGAAGGTCGACGTCACCATGGCCCTCAACGGTGCTCTGGCTGGCCTGGTTTCGATCACTGCCGGTCCCGATAGTCCTTCCCTCGGCGCAGCAGCGCTGATCGGTGCTGTCGGTGGTGTGCTGGTCGTCCTGGCCGTTCCCTTGTTCGACAAGCTCAAGATTGACGATGTGGTCGGTGCCCTCTCGGTTCACCTGGTCTGCGGCGTCTGGGGAACCATGGCCGTTCCTTTTACCAACGCTGAAGCCAGCTTTCTGACTCAGTTCATCGGGATTGCCGCCACGGCCGGTTTTGTACTGGTAACCTCTTCGATCGTTTGGCTGGCCATCAAGTACACCATCGGCCTGCGCTGCAGCGAAGAAGATGAATACCGCGGCCTCGACCTTGCCGAGATCGGCATGGAAGCTTATCCCGACTTCCAGACCGTTCATCTCGGTGGCATGGGATCAGCGACGCCCGGTTATTCTGGTGCTCATGCCGCAGCACATACTGCAACTGCACAGGTTCGCCAGAGCTGATAGCGACTTATGTGTCCCGCGGGGCATCATGCCCTGCGGGATGTGAACTTTAAACCAATCCTTTGAGGAGAACAAACAGATGAAAAAGTTGATTGTGATCGCATGTGTTCTGATCTTGGCTTCGGCGGCCGTAAGCACTCCGGCACTTGCTGCCATTGAAGTTGAAGGCGATGCTTATGTTGGTTTTTATGACAAGTACCTGTGGCGCGGTTTTGACCTGAGCGGCAGCAAGCCGGTCGCCCAGGGTGGTGTCGACCTGACCACCGGGAATTTTTCCCTCGGCTATTGGACTAACGTGCAACTCAGCAGTGACACAGGTGAAGGTTACAAGAGCGGAGAAGCCACCGAGACCGATATCGTGCTCGATTACTCGCGCGATCTCAACGATCTGGTCTCCATCAGTGTCGGTAATATCTACTACATCCTCGACAGCCTGGATGATACGAACGAACTTTATTTTACAGTGGCTCTCTCGACTGTCCTCGAACCTGCCGTGACAGTTTACTACGATTGGGATGAGGCGCAGGGTGATGGTCTCTACATCACTGCTTCCATAGGACATGCTTTTAACTTGAGCGAGGCTTTGAGTCTGAATATCGGTGCCCTGGTCGGCTATAACCAGGAGAGCGACTACGCCGTTGGCGATTACACTGACTGGCACAACTATGAATTAAGCGTCGGCATCGACTACGCCATAACCGATCAGCTCTCGGTTACACCGTCTTTCCTGTTTTCTTCCGGAATCAGCGATGAAGCCAAGCAATCAATCGACAGTGAAATGGTCGCCGGAGTAACGCTGACCCTGACATTCTAAATTTTAAAGGCATACTTTAAAGTCAGGTTGCCTCCTGACACAAGGCCGCCATGTCTCTGAGACATGGCGGACTGACTTATGCTGTGGATCTGAATTAAGATCAACGAATTGTCCGTATCAGGTTCGTTCATTTAGCCGGTGCATAATTTCAAAAAAATGGTACTATCCTTGTGAAGTTTTGCAACCAATGGATTCTCACAC
>JAVVDT010000127.1:0-6803 GCA_032250875.1 Desulfuromonadales bacterium
GGACAACTACGAGCAGGCGGCGCGGAAGGAACTGGGGCGGGACTACCCCGATGCGGATACGGCGGGCAACGGCGGCAGAACGCCGCTATCGGTGTGGTACGACGACAACCCTGGCGACGTGGAGGCGTTCGAAAAGCAGATGCGCCGCAAGATGCACTATGTCATCCACCCGGATTATCTGTGGAGCAGCATTGCCGAGCTGGCCCGCACCCAAAACGCGGAGCTGCTGCAAAACCTGGTGCGCGGCTTCAAATACATTGAAAATGAATCCTTTGCCAGCACCTTTTAGGGTTTATTCTCGGAAATTAACCTGCATTCCGAAAAGCTGGGCAGAAGTCCGACGGACCGCAACAAGAAACTCTGCACCATTATCAGCAAGATTGCCGAGGGCATCGCGCAGTTCTCCACCGATAGCGACATTCTGGGGGATGCCTACGAATACCTGATCGGCCAGTTTGCCGCCGGCTCCGGTAAGAAGGCGGGCGAGTTTTACACCCCGCAAAGCGTTTCCACCATCCTCTCGCGTATTGTCACGCTCGACAGCCAGGAACCGGCCACCGGCAAAAAGAAAAAGCTCAACCGCGTGCTGGACTTTGCCTGCGGTTCCGGTTCGCTGCTGCTCAACGTGCGCAGCCAGATGGGGCCACACGGTATCGGCATGATCTATGGTCAGGAAAAGAACATCACCACCTACAACCTGGCACGCATGAACATGCTGCTGCATGGGTTGAAGGATAGCGAGTTCGACATCCACCACGGCGATACGCTGGAAAACGACTGGGATATCCTTAATGAGATGAACCCGGCTAAGAAGCTCCAATGCGATGCGGTGGTGGCCAATCCGCCCTTCAGCTACCGCTGGGATCCCAACGAGGTCATGGGCGAAGACTTCCGCTTCAAAAGCCATGGTCTGGCGCCTAAATCAGCGGCGGATTTCGCCTTTTTGCTGCACGGCTTTCACTTCCTTGGCGATGAAGGCACCATGTCCATCATCCTGCCCCACGGCGTCTTGTTCCGGGGTGGCGCCGAAGCGCGCATCCGCACCAAGCTGCTCAAGGACGGCCATATCGATACCGTGATCGGCCTGCCGGCCAACCTGTTTTTCTCCACCGGTATCCCCGTGTGCATTCTGGTTCTGAAAAAATGCAAAAAGCCCGATGACGTGCTCTTCATCAACATCGCTCACGTGGGTTTTGCCGCCGGTGTTCGCACGCAAGCTTGAAGGCCTTAAAGAGGGGGTCTTGAAACTTGCCGTCTTGGAGGCCCCATTCTGCCCCCATATTCAATGCGGGCGACGCGGCCTTTAGTAGTGGCCTCCCTTCGTGAGATCAGAGCTCATCCTCAACGGCCAAGTCAATCCTCAACTGGTCACGCCGGCGACGATAGGGCATGCCGAACAGCAAGATTGCGTGTGCCGCCCGATAATGCTCGATCTCTTCGCCAAGTTGACGGAATCTCATCTTGACGAACAAGACCGCGGATGCCCACAGCAGAGTGATAATCCAGAGCCACAGCGCCAGCACGATCTTGACACCCGCAAACATAAGCAGGACCAGGGCGACCAGACCGCCAAACAGATAGGGGAGCACATAGTAACAAAACAAACCGAGGACAATTCCAGCAAGCGGCAGAATCACGGCAAACAGCAGGAAAGCACTGATGATGCTCAGCAGGTAAACTTCCATGTGAACCTCCTTCCCGTTCCATTTTCCCCTCAAAAACCCAAAACCGTCGCCAAGCGTGATGGCAACCCGGCTGTCCGAGGCAGAGATCGAGGGCGGACCCGCAGCTTTCTGCACCTACCTTGCGATAGGGATGGTTTTCACATCGTATAAGTAATTAATAAACAACACTTTTGCTATGTCAATAGCAAAAAACAATTAGTTTGCACCAACCTGAATGAGTCAGGGATTTGCCGGCAGTTCACAGAGTGTCATGCTGCCTCTTAATGCGCCTCCCGCCGATGCCATGCGGAGCTTCCGGCTGGATACTAAAATCCTTTTCTGTGTCTCCATGTGGCTAACATGGCCCTCCCTTGCTGTAATGATATTCCTCGACCCGCATCTTCTGCCCGGCTGCAGTCAGATAGCAAAAGAGATAAACCGTGCGTAGTGCTGAACCGTGCAGGGTTGTGAAGATGGTCGCAAAGTACTGCAGTTTGATCCCTTGGCCCTTAATCTCTCCGGCCTTGTCCTGAACCGTTTCCTGCACCCATTGCTGTTCTGCTGATGTGAGTCTGGTGTCGAAAAACGCCGGGATACGATTGGTGACGATGCGCTCACAACGGGCGTAGTCGCAGGCCAGGCGTTCTGTCATTCGTGTCTGCGATGAATTCTCCTCGCGCTCCAGAATGATGTCGTAAAGATGCTGGAAGAGCGAGTGGCGACTCAAGGGGAAGCGGAACAGGTCGCGCTTGCGCCACTCCCGCGCCAGCCAGACAAGGCCTGTGGCAAAGGATCCGCTTACTGCAGCTAATTCCACCAGGAAAGTCTGAAAACAGCCGCTGTTGTAGGTGAGGTCGACCAACCGGCTGATCTCCTGAAGTCGCTGCAGCTCTGCAAAAGACAGCTCCTTGCTGGCCAGAACCGTGTAAGGCGGATTCGGATCGTGGCGTATCTGCAGCTCTGCCGCCTGATCGCGAAGAGGTGAACCGGGCAGCAGCTTGACGGGCTCGATCTGTAGATGATGCGGGGCGAGAGCGACCACGCGGTCGATCGATGCGAGGAAGCTGTTATAGTCATCGCCGGGCAGGCCGGCGACCAGATCGAGATGCAGGTTGATGCGACCATCCTTGCGCAGACGGCGCACATTTTCTTCGAGTTTGCTTAGACTGACCTTGCGGCCGATGGTATCGAGGGTGCTTTCCAGTGTGGATTGTACGCCGATTTCGAACTGAAAGGTGTCGGCCGGAACCGTCTCCAGAAGTTTCAGGGTCGACTCATCCAGCAGGTGGGCCGCTATCTCGAAGTGGAAATGCGTCGTCTGGTTATGCTCCAGGATGAAGCGAAAAATCTCCCTGGCCCGATCGGCATCGTAGTTGAATGTGCGATCGACCAGTTTGACTTTGGGGATCTTGTTCTGCATCAAAAAGAGCAGATCGCTGTAAATCCGCTTCATCGAATAGGAGCGCATTCGGTTGTCGCGGGCGCTGAGACAGAAGCTGCAGCAAAACGGGCAGCCGCGACTGGTTTCGTAGTAAACAAAGCCACGGCCGACATCGATCAAGCCGGCCTGGAAAGGTGGGGGGATGCGATCCAGGTCGGCCAGGGGAGGGCTGTCATCACCGCAGATAAGCTCTGTTCCCTCGCGTATGACCGTGCGCGCGATTGCACCCGGTTGCCGTCCCTGATTCCAGGCAAGCAGCAATGTTCGCAAAGGCTCTTCTCCTTCGCCACGGATCAGGGCCGTCAGGCCGGCATGACGGTGAAAAAGCTCATTGCTGTCAAAAGAAACCTCGGGGCCACCCAGGACAATCTTCAACTCAGGGCGGGCAACTGCCAGAACATCAATCAGATCCAGGGTCGCGCGCCGGTTCCAGATGTAGACCGAAAAGGCTATGACCTCTGGCTCTTCTGCCAACAATAAGGAAAGAATCGACTCGCGCGGTTCATGGACGGTGAACTCACGGATCAGCAATTCGCCGCACTCATTGCCGCACTCATTGCCGCAGTAGGCAGCCAGGCAGGGCAGGGCCAGGCTGTTGTGAATGAACTTGCTGTGTAAAGTGGTGAGAAGAGTGCGCATGCAATAAGGATAGCCAAGGTCAGGCGAGACATAAAGGAGTATTTGTCAGGTTTTCACAATTCTTCATCGCCTCTTGTCGCACAGAGTCGTAACAGATCATCCCCGGCGCAGCTCAGTTCCACTGATCTCAGCTTAAACATCATCTGCTGCTCTGCATAAATGCGGCTATTGTAATCCTTGACAGCTTAACAACTAAGCTGAGATAACTACTGCATCAAGAGCAATAAAGCCGTCATTTGACGCTCTCCAGGCGGTTCCCATCGTTTACTCTGCAGATACGGTCGTGTTCTTATGATTGGTCGTCTGAAGATTTATCTGAAATACGTCCGTTACCAGGGACTGCTGGCTGTATTGTGCTTGTGCTTTCTGTCCAGTGTTTCGCCAGTTTTGGCCGGTCACGGCGACGAGACGGTTCTAATCCTCCACTCATATCACCCATCCCTCGGCTGGACCGCCGGCATTATGGACGCTATGCAGGAGCGGCTGGCCGCAAAGCGTCCGGATCTCTCCCTGCACGTCGAATATCTAGACGTCAAACGCAATCCAGGCCCGGCATTCTACACCAGCTATGTTGAAGGGATTCTGCCGCAGAAACTCGCCGGACGCCATTTCGATCTGATACTCACCTCCGACAACGATGCTTTCAATTTTGTGCGACGACACCGCAACGATCTGTTCAGGGATGTACCGGTCGTGTTTTGCGGTGTCAATGGCTTTGTTGCGGAGATGATCACGCCTCTCGGTGGTATGACCGGCGTGGCTGAGGCCCCGTCCTTCCAGGAGACTGTCGAAGTGGCGTTGTCGATCCACCCTGAAACGCGCGAACTTATCTTTGTCGGCGAGACCCTAACCGAGACAGGCCGACAGAATGATATGACTCTGCACCAGTTGACTGACAGCTTACCGGCTGAACTCAGCATCCAGTTCTGGAATGACCGCCCGCTTGAAGAGCTCGAGCCAGTCCTCGGCCGGCTGACTCAGGGGCAGGTCGTGCTGTTGGCCAGTGTTATCAGCAACCGTTCCGGAAAGGTGCTCTCATTTGAAGAGAGCGCCCGTCATGTGCGCGAACACTCATCGGTGCCGATCTATGGCTTCTGGGATTTTTTCCTCGGTGAAGGTATCGTTGGTGGACACCTGACCAGCTCTCATGCCCAGGGAGAACTCGCGGCCAACCTTGGCCTGCGCATTCTCGCCGGCGAGAGTGCTGACGACATACCGGTCACCATCTCCGACAGCAACCGTTACCTGTTCGACTATAATCAGCTGCAGAAATTCGGTGTCTCTCTGAATCGATTGCCTGTCGAAAGCACGGTCATCAACCAACCTGCGTCTTTCTACCACCTTGACAAGTGGCAATTCTGGGCCGGGGTGACCATCATTCTGCTGTTGTGTTTTTCTCTCTTTTTGCTGATATGGATCATGGTCCTGCGTCGCAAGGCGGAAAGCATTCTGGCTGAGCGCGTGCGACTTGCCGATCTGGATGCCGAGATCGGCAGAGTCTTAACCAGGGGTGGCGATCTCAGCGAGACCCTGCAGGCCTGCGTGCGGATTCTGCTCAGGCAGACAGGAACTGCTCTTGGTCGCATCTGGACTATTTCCGACGTTGATCCGACCTTACTGGAACTGCAGGCTAGCGCCGGACTCTCTACCCGTACCGACGGCAAGCACCGTTTCAAGCGGATCGGTGAAATGAAAGTGGGAATCATCGGCAGCCAACGGCAACCGGTCCTGACCAATCAGGTAGCCGGCGATCCGTTGTTCACCGATCAGGAATGGGTGCGCCGGGAGGGCATCATCGGCTTCGCCGGTTACCCTCTGGTGGTCAAGGATCGACTGGTTGGAGTCATTGCGTTCTTCTCAAAACAGCCTCTCAGTGAGGCCGTGCAGGCCTCGATTGCTTCGGTTGCCGATATGATTGCCATCGGCATTGAGCGACACCGCGCCGAAGAGGCCCTGCAGGGCCTTGACCAGATTAAGAGCGAGTTCATCGCGACCGCTGCGCATGAACTGCGGACTCCCTTGACTACGATCCTTGGCTATGCCGAGCTGTTGTCCAACGATATGCTCTTGCCGGGGTTCCCGGCCGAGCAGCGGGAGGAATATCTGGGGTACATCATCGCCAAGAGTGAGGCCCTGGAGAAGATTATCGATGAACTGCTCGATCTGGGCCGTATCGAAACCGGTCGGACTATCGTCCTCGACCGGCAGCCCTGCGAGATGATCGCCATGGTTCAGCAGGTTATTTTACATTACAGCCAGGAGAACCAGCGCCATCAATTTGTTGATTCCTGTCCGGTAGAGTGCCTCGATATAGACATTGACCAGGCAAAGATTCAGAGAGTGTTCGACAACCTGATCAGCAATGCCGTCAAGTATTCACCCCGAGGCGGTACGATCCGAATTGAAGGCAGGCTTGTCTATCCCTGGCTGGAAATCAGTATCGCCGATGAGGGGATCGGCATGACTCCTGAACAGGCGGCAATGGTCTTCGACAAGTTCTACCGGGTCAATACCTCTGACACCGCCGTCAGGGGGTTGGGGCTGGGACTGACCATCAGCAAGGGGATCATCGAAGCGCATGGCGGCAAGATCTGGATAGAAAGCGAAATCGGGCAAGGTACCAGGGTGGTCTTCCTCCTGCCGCTCCCCGAACGCAGCGGTGAATAAAATTACGTCTCTTTAAACCTGAGACTGGCTTTTTCTTCTCCAGCCTCCAGCCTCCAGCCTCCAGCCTCCAGCCTCCAGCCTCCAGCCTCACTCCTCACGCGGTACAAAAGCACACGGTTCTTCGTAGCGGCTGTAATCGTGGCGCCGCCAGCGGAAGGGCAGGTCGATGATTTCTCCGGGTGTGGTGATGGTGTAGAGGGCCTTCAAGGCTTCCAGCACTACGGCGCGCTGCTGTTTGACGTTGTTCGGTTCGCCCAAAGGGTGGCCGAAGGGCCAGCGCAGGAACACACTGCGCGGTGGCTGCACTTTCTCTGTGAATTCACGCACGATCGATATGCCGATGGTAGCGATACCGGCTTTCTCAATCTCTCTCTGGATCAGTCCCACGGACT
>JAVVDT010000128.1:0-6798 GCA_032250875.1 Desulfuromonadales bacterium
TCAAAAGTGAATGGGTTCTCCAACACTTTTTCTGCTATTTTTTCGGCGCGCGCAATACTATTGCCAAGCAAACGGAAAGACAAAGGTGCGAGTATGACCCGCCCACTATTGATCTCATCATCAATACGATCTTCAAAAGCTTTAAGCTGATCAACTTCGTCAGCAAGCAAAAGCCGTTTCTGGAAATCCAGCTGCTTGATATAGAGAGAAAAAGCGGCGCGGGAGAGTTCATTATCAATAGCCTTGCCGCTGAAGTGGTTCTCAACCTGGCGACGCAAGACGTAAGAGAGGAGGCGAGCACGATTCTGATCCAGCTCATCAGGTGTCGTTGCGCTCATTGGAGCCGGCATGACGAACAAGGTTGCCAGTATCAGTGTCAAGCTTACAAGAAGAGCACGAAACCAACGTTTATTTATGAACATTTTTCATTCACCTTTTGCTGAGCAAGGAGTTAGTCGAACGATACGGGCCGACCTGAAGCAAAAATCCGGTTCAGGGATAGTTCGACTGACTCCTAATATGGAATTTATATAGATTTTTCATATAAACATAATGTAACCCAGTTTAATGCTGTTTGTCCATCCGGGGTTTCCCCGGCAAGTATTTTCAGGAGATTGTCGGACGATAAGGGCCGAATTTGTTGCCGGCTCATGGACAATCCGATAGATTCCGGGATAAATTAACCGGCAGACAATATCTGACAGGCAATGGCTGAAAACAAATCAGAATATGATATAATTTATAAAACTTAAAGGGCGAGGTGAACCATGATGATCAGAGTCATGTATAGCGATGGCAAGTTTGACATGGTCAAGCCAAACATGCTCGACAATCTCATCAATCAAAAAGCTGTAACCAGCTTTAAACGCAGCACGGGTTGGGCTGTAGTCGGTCGCGATCAGATTCGCAGCTCAAGTCGTGCAGACTACCGAGGTGCGGAGAGACGTCTTTTATAAAGTCATTGTCAATCAAAGTCGACCAGTACGTTAGTCCGACAGCTGCTAGAACTCAATATTGTCACGAGTGGCCATTTTGAAGTTCCAGATGTGTGTCAACTTCTATCCAGCCGTCAAAGGCAGGGAAATAAAGAGCTGAGCGGAGGGCTTGATTCGGTTCAAGCTGTTTAAAAAGTGCGGTATAGACTTGTAGCTGGTTACGATAACGATCTGCCGCATGTGCCATAAACTGGCCAGGCTCCTCACCAGACGCAGGGCTGCTCGTTTTGTAATCGACGAGCCAGCGAATCCCATCACTGTCGATAAAAGTCCGGTCTATGGTTGCATGGATGAACTTCCCGTCTACCATGCCGTTAAGCGCCAGCTCACTGACGGCGTTCCTGTGGCAGTCCAACAGCCACCGGCCCCGCTTGCTCGCAAGGGTCTTGATGAGACAGGAAAGGATCATGGATGATCCGGGTTCGAGCCGCGACAATGGCAGGCCATGCTTGTTCAGCTGAGTCTTGAAGATGCCGACTTGGGCAATAATTCCAGCTTCAGTCCAACGACTCAGACCTTCATTTGCAATACGTTCCAACCACAAATGGATAAGGGTGCCAATGACCCTGCCCTCTTCTGTGCGAAAAGACTCAACGGTTTCAGTCTGAACGTGTCCGCTTTCTGATGCAAGCTGAACGGAGCTCGTCTTAACATTCAGTTTGCCTGCCAGTTTTGGCGCAACCCATTCTCTCGGCAAGCGCTTCAATGTCAAGCTCGGCATCTCATGCCGGGCTTCATCTACTGTGGTCATTATGTTTTTTAAAAATTTATGTCCAAAAGCAGGCCAGGCGACCGACAGAAGCGATCCTGAAAGTGGAACGAGCTCATCCTTCTGATTACGCTTTACATGACCCAGAAGATGTAAGTTTGATTTGGCCCGGGTCGCGGCGACATATAAAAGACGCACTGTTTCAAGATCATCCTTCTCCTGCAGAAGATGGCCAATCGCCTGGTAAGTAGGATCCTGCTGATCGCTTAACAAAGGTGGTATCGGCGCCAGAAGAAGTTCATAGTCAGGATGTTCCAGCCAGCGAAGCAAGGCGCGTTCACGCGTCCTCACTCCGCGGCCAAGCCCCGGCAGAATGACGGTGTCAAACTCCAGGCCTTTGGCTTTGTGGATGGTCATCAACTGAAGTTCCGGTCCAGCCTGAGGATCCGGAGCAGCATAAAGTTTGCTGAGTTGTCTTTCCAGATCTTCCAGAGTCCCTTCATTCTCAAGCTCGTCAAGCAGTGCAAAAACCTGCTTGACATCCAGCAGGTCTGCCTCTTCAACACAGGCCGGGCCGCCGAGTGCCAACCAGGTTGATTCAACCAGGTGCCGCAAGCTCAGACGTCCCCTGTTTGTCAAGGCACGCTCAAGAACAGGCATAAGACGCTGCAAACGTTGCCTGCCGTCCTGGCTGACCTGATCAAACATTTCCACCTGTTCATCGGGTTGCGTCAACAATTGCCAGACAGTCGATTGCGCGTCACTGTCGCAAAGCTTGGTGAGATCGTCCAGGGTCAATCCGCACCATGGCGCCCTGAGCACAGCAAGCCAGGCGACACGATCGGCTGGATGACGCAAAGCGCGCGTCAATGAGAGGAGATCCTGAACAACCGGGCGATCGATCAAAGGATCAATATCCTGAGACTGGAACCGCATGGCAGATTTTTTTAAAGCTGCAACGATTTCCGAAAGATGGCTTCTGGAGCGCACAAGAATAGCAACAGTACCGTCTGCGTGGTTCTTTCTGGAACGGCGAACCAGATCGACGACAGTTTGCGCCTCAGCTGAGTCCTGCCTGTTCAAAAAGCAGTGAGCTGTAATTTCAGCTCCGTTTTCATCCTGGTCGAATGCCTTGGCCGGCGCGAAACGCACCGCACCACGCACCTCATCCTCAAACGCAGGGAAAAGTTCGCTGAAGTTGTTGTTGGCCCAGTCAACAAGCCTTTTGCGAGAACGGAAGTTTGTATTCAAAACAATGCGCTGCATCGACAAATCTTCCAGTCCACGCTCACAGACGCGCAGATAAAGCCCGACTTCCGCCTCTCGAAAACGATAAATCGATTGCATCGGATCACCGACCACAAAAAGTGTGCGCCCGTCACCAGGTTGCCACCCGGCGGTCAGACAACACAGCAAATCGTATTGGGCATATGAGGTGTCTTGAAATTCATCGACCAGAATATGTCGAATACGGCTGTCCAGTTGCAGAAGCAGCTCTTCCGGCTGCGTTACTGAACCGAGAGCCGCATGGGCCGCTCCGGCAATCTCGATAAAATCGACCTGCCCGTGAAGACGAAAAATGCCCTGAAGTTCCACCACGACAAGAGGCAATAACTCGATCAACGACTGCAGTACCAACCATTGCTCTGAACTGTAACAGGTTGTCGGCAGTCGACGTACACCCTGGAGAGCTTCCGTGGCTGCGCCATCGTCTCTGAAGCGATTAAAAAGATTGAGCGCACGGGATTTCATCTCCTGGCTCAAAGGAGATTTGTCAGCCGGGAAGCCAATGGTCTTGTTGACAGTTTTTCTTACGTCTCCCGATGCCGTCAGCGCCAGAGATGCAAGGGCTTGCCATTGTGGAAGTGAGTCAGCATCATCTTTTTCATAAAACAGAGGAGCAAACGGATGGTCAGCTTGGCCAGCATCCAGATTCGCTGCAGCAAAGTTGGCCAGCTCCCTGAGTTCACAATAGTCATCGTCGCCGAGAACACTGTATGCGTCTTTAAGGAAAGATGTCACATAGAGTTGCAGACCTGATTCAAGCAGCTGACGCGGCTGTTTGCCGCGCTGCGTCATGAGGTGACGCAACCACTGATCGCGTCTGCCGAGCATGGCGACCAGCATCTCGCGCAAAAGAGTAAGACGATTGTCCAGATGGATCAGCAATCGTTCAACGGCGCCCCGAACAGCACCATCCTCTTCCAGTTTGGCCAGTAATGCTTCCGCTGCCAGTCTGTACAATTCAGCGGGATCATCGGTCACTCCGGGTTGATCACCAAAACGAGCCAGCCATGGCATTCTACGTGTTATGAATGCGCAGAAACTGTCTATAGTCATCAGCTGCAGGCGGCTGGGATTCTGCAGCAGTGACCAACCCTTTTCCTCGTCCCGGGCGAGTACAGCACGGGCTCTTTTCCAGGTTTCGACAGCATGGGGAGTATCAGGAGGCTGATCGTTGCCGGCTGACTCCAACGCCTTTAACAGGCGCAATTTCATTTCGCCGGCAGCTTTGCGGGTAAACGTGATGGACAGGATTTCCTCGGGAGAATCAGCAACCGCCAGCAGTGTCAGAATACGCTGGACCAGCAGTTCGGTCTTTCCGGAACCGGCAGGTGCCTGAACAATAAACGATCGCTTGATATCGACAGCGTTCCGGCGCTCCTGCCAATCAGCTGGTTGCATGCTTTGAAATTCAATCATCATTGGCTTCCAGCGATATCGTGTCGCTCCAGAATTCTGCAGAATCCAGTTAAATCGCAATATTGACAGGCAAGCTTTAGATCTACCGGATCAACAGCGGCTTCGCCTCGGGCAAAAGCGTCGCCCAAAGCAGGCAGGGCATTGTACCAATGAGCGAGCACTTCATCAAAAGAGCCCCAACCTTTTTCTTCAAGGCGTTTTTCAATGGCACGCGATTTTGCTCCTGGCCAGGATTCGCTTTTGCGCGCAAGTCCATAAAAGCCGCTTTCCTTCTTTTTGCCGCGTACTACGGCGAACATCACGGCACCGACCTTTTCGCGCGGCAACCCGAGACAGTAGGCAGGCAACTGCGGCTCGATAATCCGGTCATCAAGCCACTGCAGCGGTTCAACGCGCCCGGTCTTGTAATCGATAATGGCGCAAGTACCATCATCCAGTTCATCGATCCGGTCTATGCGCGTCCGGATTACCAGTTTGCCGATCTGAACCTGATGGCTCTGCTCCGAGGCCACAACACGAAATCGGCTCCGTCGCCGCTCAAACTCAAGCCATTGTTCTGCTAGAGCGATTAAACGTCGGCACTCGATTTGTCGTTGTTTTGCGGGGAGATCATAGCGTCGTTCTCTTTCGAGTCGATCCAACGCACCATCAACAGCTTTTTTCAGATGACGGTTGAGGGCTGTCTCATCCAGGGACAAAAGGGTGTCCTGGTCGACAAGTTTGCCCCAGAGCAGCTCAAGGACCTTATGTGCAAGAGTTCCGCGCGCCATATTGTCAATACCGATATCGGGAATGTCCAGGCGTTCAGCCCTGAGTCGGTGATGGCCGAAGGCACGAAACGGACAGAGGGCCTGATCCTTGAGGATACCGGTGCCACCGGTAAACGGCTTGCGGGTGGAAAGCGCTGGACCCAGACTGTCTGACAACTCTTCAAGGCCTGTTCGGCTCAACCAGAGAACCCTGGCGGGAGCACATGACTCAGCCAGCATGGGTTGACCGTCTGGCATATCCCTGATGAATGAACTCGGTCTCTGCTCGGCGCCATTCTCCTGAACCGGCCAGCTGAGTACAACATCGGGAGCAGCCGAGAACAGCCGCGCCACGACCTGCTTGGCAAAACTCTGCTCGCGCTCGGCATCTGCACGCTTCATCCGGTGATGGCGTTGAACGGGTAACGGAATAAACGGGTTGGGACTTGGAGGTCCGGGCAATGCAGTATCATGTAAACCAAGGACCCAGAGATGGTCAAAAGTCATGCCGCTTGATTCCAGTTCGCCTAGCACCTGCACCGGGCTGTCAGCCCCTTCCGGTTGGAACTTCTCGTTACTGAGTATACGCATCAGGATGTTTACCGCATTTGAACGATTAACAGGAGCCGAGACGCCATCCAGGCTGGCCAGCTCTCCCAGCAACTCCCTGAACCGTTTTACCGCCTGATATTCACGGCTGGATAGCCCACGCTCTCCGGGCCAGCCGAGTTGATCCAGCAAGAGGGTAAAATGCTCAGACCAGAAGCCCGGCAGACCTTTAACAGGCTTGCGCAAAGAGCCGCTGATCGCCTTGATTGACTTGATCAAGTCCGGTACGGATTTGGAGTACTTATCCGGAAGGCGGGTGATGGCACTTGCAAGGCGCGGCAATGTCCAGTCAAATTGCCTGGTCCGGCGTAATTCCCGATCGACTTGCGCCCGCGTTGAACCTTCTGAGACAGCCTTTCCAAGGTATGGCGTGAGTAAAAGCCAGCTGACTTCATCATGATTAACCTGCATTCCAAACCGTAGCAAACGCAGCGCTGCATGAATCACCCCTTCCCTGTCCAGACCGCGTCCCAGAGAAAAGTTGAACATGCTCGGCATCTCATCACCGCAAAGCAAAGCATTCGGCTCAAGCTCTGCAATAAAGATTTGTTCAATCAGAGAACGGTAGGCCTCCAGTCGCGGGACGACGACTCCGATGTTTGTTGCCGGATCTTCAATAAGCAGATGCCGTATCCAGCGGGCACATCGGCTGACTTCATCAGCAGGATCATCAGCAGGAACACGCTGATGTCGAACATTTTCACAAGGTTGTGGCTGCCAGTAGTCGACATGTATGCCGCGATTATTTATGATTTTGCATAATTGAAGCAGGTCAGGGGTGATTACATCGAAGCCGGCGAAGACAATTTTGCCGGGCAAGGATATGCGCTCTGCTTTAATCGCTTCAGAAAGCAGCCAGGGCATCTCGGCAGGGTCATGCCAGCCATTATTATTGGCTTGAACCTGCCAGCGTTTACGCCAACGAAGGAAAGCTTTGTGATCTTCGGCGGTTTCTTCCATGCCGAATTCCGCAGAATATCGAATCAATAACTGATGCGCCTGCAAAGCGCGACCGGCTGTCTGCGGAATCTGC
>JAVVDT010000129.1:0-6777 GCA_032250875.1 Desulfuromonadales bacterium
AGCCGAGGAGACGTAACGCAGCCAGGGGCCAAAAGCGCTGCAATGAGAAGGAATGAACTAACCGCACGGGGCACTAGGCTTACTTGTCGCGACTGACATCGTGCTTTTTCATCAGTGCGTAGAGGCGGGACTGTGACAAACCAGAGAGGTGGCAAGCTTGTGCAATGTTCTGCTCTGACAGAGCCAGCAGGTCATGCAAATAATGCTTCTCAGCTTCATTATAGACCGCGTCACGATAGTCATGCAGCTTCGGCAAGTTGTGAATGGAACTGTTGCCGAGCGTAATGTCGTAGTCACGCTCTTGTGTTACGGATGCACGGGTCACTTCGACGCGGATGCTGGTCGGCAGATGCTTGGGAAAAAGGGTTGGTTCATAGCGGGCCGAGGCCAGAATGCGTTCCATGGTATGTACAAATTCACGGACATTTCCCGGCCACGCATAAGCACGCAGAGTATTGATGAAATCGGGAGAAAATCCTTTAGGCGGGAGCCCATAACGCTCACAGAAGCGATCGGCGTAGAATCGGGCCAGTTCCTGAAAATCCTCGCTGCGTTTCCGCAGCGGCGGCAGTTCGATCACGTAAGAGCGCAGTCGGAACAGAAGGTCTTCACGAAACTGCCCGGCTTTAACCATCTGGTCAAGATTTCGATTGGTTGCCGCGACCAGGCGAAAATCGCTTTCAACCTCACAACTGCTGCCGAGTGGCCTGAACCGGCGTTCCTGCAAGACGCGCAGGAAAGCTTTCTGCATGCTAAGCGGCAGTTCTCCGACTTCATCGAGGAACAGCGTACCGCAGTGCGCCTGGCGTACCAAGCCTTCGCGGGCTTTTTCGGCACCTGTGAAGGTTCCTTTTTCATGACCGAAGAGCAGGCTCTCGACGAGGGTTTCCGGCAGTGCGGTGCAGTCAACCACGACAAAACTGCCGCGCGTCCGTTGGCTGTTCTCATGGACAGCCCGGGCAAACAACTCTTTTCCGGTGCCGGTTTCGCCGTTGATAAAGACATTGACATCACTGCCGGCAGCCTGGGCGATCATATCGAGGCAGACCTGCAATTCAGGGCTGTTGCCGATAATATTCTGCCGTTTCAGTGCAGCAACGCTACCTTTGTGACGGGCCGCATACTTCTCGTGGCGATATTGCAGGGCACGTTCCAGAGCAAGGCTGATTTCCTTGGCCGTTGAACTCTTTTCAATATAATCCCAGGCACCGCTCTTGATGGCCAGTTCAGCGCCGTCAGGTTCGCCGAAACCGGTAATTATGATCACTTCCGGGGCCGAAGACAGGGCTTCGAGTCTGGGCAAAAGGTCGAGACCATTGCCATCTGGCAAGCGGACATCCAGAAATACCACGTCAAACAAACGGCTGGTTGCCTGTTTCTGCCCGTCATGCATCGACATGGCGCAAGTGGCTTCATGACCGCACCGCTGCACCAAATGCGACAGAGTTGCACACATCAGGTCGTCATCATCAATAATCAGGACAGTTGCCATTGATCGCTAATCTTTCCGGAGTCGGTTAATCGAGCATCCGACGGATAACCTGGCTCATCTCACTTCGCTCATAAGGTTTGGTCATGAACTCTTTGATGCCGATCGCCCGCGACTTCGCTATTGAGTCCGCAGAACTATCGTTCAGAGCATTGCCGGAGCAGAGGATGATCGGCATCTCGGCACGGACTTTAAGAACTTCCCTGGCAAGCATCTCGCCGGTCATATGCGGCATGGTCTGATCGGTGATCACCAGGTCAAAGCTGGATGGCTGCGCCATGAACAGCTGCAGGGCCGTGCGGCTGTCGGTGCTGGCGACAACTTCGTAGCCAAGTTTTTCCAGCATCTTTTTGCCGGCAAAAACCAGCGCCGGTTCATCATCGACAAAGAGGATTTTCTCGTGGCCGGTTGCGGCCATCAGGCTGTCGTTCACAACGGGTTGTTCTTCGACACAATAAATTTTCGGCAAGTAGAGATGAAACACGGTTCCCTTGCCAGGAGTACTTTCAACGTTGAGGAGCCCGCCGTGGTGCTCGATGATACTGTGCGCAACCGAGAGCCCCAAACCGGTCCCCTTGCCAGGACCTTTGGTGGTAAAAAACGGATCGAATATACGGTCAAGAATTTCACGTTGCATACCATGACCGGTATCCCTGATAGAAAGTTTCAGATAACTCCCCGGATGCAAACCGGCATGGACATTATCGCGGCGAGAAACGGTCGTCGTTTCATCCAGCCTTATCTCGAGGACACCCCCACCCTGCTCTTCCATGGCATCAGCCGCATTAGTACAGATATTGAGGATGACCTGATGAAGCTGAGTCGGGTCTGCAGCCACCAATCCCAGGTTCGGTTTGATGTTTTTACGAATCTCAATGGTTGAAGGCAGTGATGCACGCAGCAGATTGAGGCATTCCATAACAACAAATTCGATGAGAATAGGTATGCGCTCCTGACTGTTCTGACGGCTGATGGTCAGAATCTGTTTTACCAGATTTTTGCCGCGACAGCCGGCCTGGTAAACGATTTCCAGATGATCGCGCAGTTTGTCATCCATTGGCAGATCGTCAAGAGCCAGCTCTGTATTATTAAGAATCGCCGCCAGGATGTTATTGAAATCATGGGCGATGCCGCCAGCAAGTGTGGCAATAGCTTCCATCTTTTGTGCGGTTCGTAGTTGGTCTTCCAGTTCTGCTTCATAGGTCACATCCCGAACGACGGCAACATAGCGGACAACTTCTGAATACTCGGTCATGACCGGTGAAATATTGGCTTCGATCTTGTACCGGGAGTTGTCCGGACGCACGTTCTGAAACTGTCCTGTGATGGTTTCGCCGGTCTCTATGACGCGTTTTATTGCCAGGTAAAAGGCCTCGTTACTTTGGGTGCAAGACAGCTCTTGCATAGTGTTGCCGATAACATCTTTCGCGTGAACTCCACAGATATGCTCCCAGGCCGGGTTGAGGTATTGGACACGGCCGTCCTGATCAAAAGTCAGGACCCCTTCCGAGGCCTGATGAATCACCTTGGCAACGAACAACTGCTCTTCCTTTTCCTTCTTTTGTGCGGCTTCATTATGGATAACGCGGATTCGATTAGCCAGATCTTCTGTGAGTTCTTCAAGTTGACTGGCTTCTTCAGGATCGAAAGAATTCGCTTCGGCGGCAAGAATCACCAGAGCGCCGTAAACTTTGCGACCATTATGCAACGGTAGGGAGATTGCCGAGGAAAATCCATGAGCCATGGCCATCTCACGCCATGGCTTGAATTTTGGATTCGTCATGATGTTCCGTACGATCACCGTCTGGCCGGTTCGGATTGTCGTACCCGCAGGACCCTGACCGTTGTCAGACTCATCCCAACGAACGTTCAAAGCGTTCAGATAGCCTTCCTCGTATCCCCAGTGGACGACCGGCTTGACGCTCTTCTCTTCATCATCAAACGCAACACCGACCCAGGCCAGGCGATAGCCACCCAGGGCGACCAGAATCCGGCAGATTTTCCGCATTAGCTCGTTTTCGTCACTGTCTCTGGTGGTGGCCTTCTTACATTCACTGAAAACTCTCAAGGCGCGATTAACGCGGAACAGCGATTCTTCGGTGTTGATAAATGCCAACTCGCGACGACGGATCAGCAAGAACAGAAACTGTGCCGAGATAACAATAAACAACCATTGACTGATAATTTTCGAGGTTTGCAAGGTTTCAGGATCAACAACCCATTTTGACAAAACCGGTTCGGAGAAAAAGATCCACAGTCCGCCAATAATGGCATATGTAGTACTGATGAGGAAGGCAGTGAACCAGGGTTTCAGAATCTTATGTGAAAAGGGTAGTTCTTTCATTGATACCCTCGCTAAAGTCACACTCATCTCATGATGGCATGGTCAGTCTGCAGACCTGGCACAAAAAGCAATCCGGATTTTTCTTTAAATCTTAACATGTGTTAATAATCTATCGTCTAAATGGCTTCCCGTCAATCTTTACGAGGAACTATTTACCTTATTTGACATGACTCTCTTGTGTTGACGAAACGTTACATGAGATTCAGAGTTGCCCTGTTGTTATAAGCGCGCTTATCTGATCTAATGAGATTTGTACAGAATTCAATAAAGGAGTCACATGATGCAGATCTGGGTCGATGCCGACGCCTGTCCCAGGGTGATAAAGGATATCCTGTTCAGAGCGGCCGACAGGAAAAAAGTGCAACTCACCCTGGTCGCCAACAAACCGATGCCCTCTCCGGTTTCGCCCTACATCAGCTCGTTGGTCGTGGGGGCCGGATTCGACGTGGCGGACGAAAGGATTGTGGAACTGCTGCAGCCCGGAGATCTTGTGGTCACCGCCGATATTCCACTGGCCGCGGCAGCGATCAAAAAGGCAGGACATGCGCTCAACCCGCGCGGTGAGTTCTACACAGAAGATAACATTCAGGAACGTCTGGCCGTGCGAAACATGCTCGATGAACTGCGCGGCTGTGGAATAGACACCGGCGGTCCGCCTGCTTTCAACTCTTGCGATAAGCAGGCTTTTGCCAATCAACTGGACCGGTTTCTGGCCAAGCACTGACGATCAGGTCATCACATGCTCCTCTCATGAGATTTTATGCGTTTATCCATTCGCGCCATGCGGGATGTTCCCGGTCCGTTTCGATCAATACGCTGCGGTTATCGAAGCTGCAGCTCTTTAAGAATTTTGCAATCTCCTGCTGCAGATTTATCAGGCAGTTATCAATCAACCCCCTGCTGAACCCCCTCTCGCCGAGCTTCAGTACCAGGTCCATGGCCACGATGCGACTGACTACCTGACCAATCTCCACCAGCTTACGTTGCGAGAGCGCCGGATCAAGCTCGAAATCAAGCTGATGCTTGAGCATGCCGCTGGCGCGATGCGTCAGGTCGAAGCTGTGTAAATATTTGAACAGATTTTTTTCTCGAACCACCTTCATCTGTTTGAGCAGCACTTCGGCGATCTGTGCGTAGAGGATATCGTTCGAGCCCTCGAAGATCTGAAACGGACGGCTGTCGATGATGGCGCGACCGGCGAAATGATCGAGGCGGTAGCCCTTGGCGCCGACAAGCTGCAGCAATGACTGTGAGGCCTCCTGCATAAGATCGGTGATGCAGGTCTTGATGGCGTTGGCCTCCAGACCGTGCATGGCCAGGTTGTTGCCGAGACCGGCACGCTCACAGGTATTGACACACATTGCCGAGCAGATGGTAAACGCTGACTGGATCGCGGCCAGGCGTGCCTGTACCTGGTCGTAGCTGAGCAGGTTTTTACCACCCACCAGGCGGTCGCGGCAATGGCTGGTCGCTTCATCGAGGATGCGTGTCAAAAAACCCATCGCCATTGCCGGGAACTGCATGCGACTGCGATGCAGGATATCGAGCATCATCTTGATACCGGTCGTATGCGGTACCAGACGATGCGATGCCGGCACAGCGACGTGAATGCGATTGCGGCCGTAGGGGATCATGTAGAGTCCGAGGTTATTGAACGTCTCCTCGACAACAACCTGCTGTCCTGGCGCATTATTATTGCAGATAAAAAAGTCGATGTCGCGGGCGAGCCCTTTACCAGGGATCAAGTGGCGCGCGGTGAGCAGCCAGTAATCGGCCCAGCCGGTCAGCCCTGCCCAGTGTTTGGTGCCACGCAAATGGCAGAGTTCACCCTGCTCAACCCAGGAGCTCTGCATATGCAGTGCATCACTGCCGTAATCCGGCTCGGTGATCATCAGGCCACCCATCTTGCGGTTTTGCACGAAATCTTTTAAAACCTCATCACGGGCAGGTTGTTTGCCATATTTAGTGACCGGCTGGATAAAGAGCGCCCAATTGATGCCGAAGACCAGAGCCAGGGCCAGTGATTCGTAAGAGGCCGCTTCGACCAGGGCAACACCCTCGTCGAGACGCCCTCCCCGACCGCCGTACTCGACCGGGATAAACGTCGAGAACGGGCGACTGGCCATGATATCCCGCAGCACATATGGCGGCAGACCACGCTTGATACTGAGCTGATCCAGATCTTCCCGAGAGTGGAAGACATTTTCCAGGGTCGCTTTAAAGACCTGCAGAAAGACCGGAAAAGGCGTTGAACTGTCGACCTCTTCCGGTCTTACCGGTGGGTGTTGCGCGTCCGGAGAATTCATTGAATCGCGCCTCGAATTCATCGCAGCGTAACCGCCAGATACTCGACAAACCGCTGCCACGATTTACGATCGGCATCCTCGCGATAACTGTTCTGGCCGAATACGGTGAAGGCGTGTGGCGCGTCGCCGTAGGTGACCATCTCGTGGGCAACGCCATGCTGTTCAAGTTCACTTGCCAGATTGGCGAAGTCCGCCATGGTGATGCTGCTGTCTGCTGTGCCGTGCAGGATCAGAAACTTCCCCTTGGCGGCGCTGTAATCCTGCCCTTCCGGAGCGCTCAGACCGCCATGAAAAGTCACAAAACCCTTTAGGTCGGCACCTGAACGGGCGTATTCGAGAACCGCTGCGCCACCAAAACAATAGCCCATGCTGACAGCGTTGCCAACATTGGCTCCCTGCGCTTTCGCCGCGTCAAGAGCACTCTGGATCAAAGCACGCATCTTCGCCCGGTCCTTATAGAGTTCGCCGGTATGCTGACGTTTGTCCTGTATTTCAGTCGGCCGCTTGCCTTTACCGAACAGGTCGGCCGCGAACACGGCATAGCCGAGTTCAGCGAGCATTCCGGCTCGCTTGATCTCATAATCCGTCAAGCCGTCCCAATCGTGGATCAGCAACACCAGCGAAGCCGCCGGTTCCGG
>JAVVDT010000012.1:0-28097 GCA_032250875.1 Desulfuromonadales bacterium
GCCGTGGTGAGCCGAGCTTCTTCCTGCAGGATTGATCCCACCGAATCCAACGATTACGGGTAAACGTGCCAATGTCGACTCCTTTTGGGTAGGTTATATTGTTCAACAGGGTAATATGATGATGTAATTCCGTCCAGAAATAATACCGCTGATAGGGTTGTGATGACAAAGTATTAAATTCTTAAATGTGTCCAATCGTGCAGCCGGTTCATGGATAATCCTGGTCATACCCTGCATGCAAACGCTGAGCAGTGGGATCAATCTGGAATTCCGCCTCGAATTGTTGTTTGGTGACCGTTTCGGGCAATTTTCCCTGCACATGTTTGTCCAGTTCGAGAGGCCAGGTGTTGATCATACCGCCAAGGAATACATACATGCCCTGAATGGCGATCAAATCCATCACCTGCCGGGCATTGAAATGCCGGTACAGCCCATTCAGGGTCTCCGCGTCAATCGCATGTCCGGTTAACAGTTCGTCCACCGCCTTGAGCAGCAAGGCTTCAGCTGGCTGCCATTCCGTTGCTTGCGCTCCCTGCTTCACCCGCTCAACTTCCTCGAGAGTCAGGCCGCAAGCCAGAGCCCGTTCAACATGGGAAGCCCATTCGTACCAGGATTTCAGATGCACGGCCACACGCAGAATAATCAACTCGCCGTATCGCTTGCCCAGCTCGCCACCGCCAACGGCATGATTGCGGAAATTCCACCAGGCTTTTAACAGCTCCGGGTGATGCGCCATCAAAGCATGGATATTGAGTGGTCGGGACTGCATGTCCTCAGTGATATGAGCGAGTGAGGGATCCCAGGCTGAAACGGGGAGGGGGGTCAGCTTCAGGTAATTATTCATCATTAAATCCTATCGTCGGTACTACGGCAGGCTGGGACGTATCCATTTTTCGTGCGCGGACGGTAAAGGTTCTCAGCGATTGAAATTGACTGAAAGAATGATACTTTACTAGGAGGCTGTGCTGATATTAAAAAAAGAGTAACGCGACAACCGGGCAGAATATCCAAAGTTGCGTTGCCATCCGAACAAAGGAGTTGTCATGATAAAACAATTTTTCAGGACGAACAATGATTTCTCTCTGACGATTATGCGCCTGGCACTGGGGATCGTCATCTTGCCGCATGGTCTGCAAAAAGTGGCCGGGATGTTTGGCGGCAACGGCTTCCAGGCAACGATTCAACACTTTACCGAGAATATGGGCTTTCCCTGGATTGTCGCCCTGCTCGTAATCCTTGCCGAATCTGCGGGAGCCCTGGGCCTTATTATCGGCTTTTGCACCCGGCTCTGCGCACTGGGTATTGGCGCCGTCATGACCGGGGCGATTGTCATGGTGCACTGGAAAATCGGTTTTTTCATGAATTGGTCGGGCAATCAGGCTGGCGAGGGCTTTGAATACCATATCCTGGCCATCGGCCTGGCAATCGCACTGCTCATACGCGGAGGCGGTGCGCTTTCCATCGACCGCTCAATCGGCGGAGATTAACAAGGATTGACTGAAAATCCAGGTTATTTGAAGATATCAACGCTCTGATTCAGATCGTTGACTGTTTTGCTCAAGACCAACCGTTGCGAAGGCACGAAGCCACATCTTTGCAGGAAAGTATGCAGATCGTGCTGCTGCCATTGAATCTGGGTGCGCAATGACTCGACTCGCAGAATCGAGAGGTTGGCCAATAACTGTGAAAGCAGCGCCTGACCTACGCCAGTGCCCTTCTCCGCCGGGTGAACGCCGATCGTATCTACAGCAGCGGTCTGAATCGGTTTGCCGAACTCTCCATAATCAACACGGGCCATGATGAAGCCGGCCAGAAGGTCTTTTTTCTCAGCCACCAGCGATACGCGAATACCGGTTTCTACCAGCATCTCCTGGAATTTGCCGCGATAATAAGCGGTTCGGTCCATGCCGGACAATTTGCGGTCAAGGCGCACCACCTCAGCCAGATCCTGTTCACGCAGCGAACGGATCGACACCCGGTCACGACTGAGGGTGTCGTAATCATTCCCTCCGCTACCATGCACCCGCCAGTAGCCATCCATTTTGACTTGTGACATCTCTTCTACCTTTTCAGGAAGTTCCGAGGTGTCGCGAGCGACAATCTGAATCGGCGCCAGCTTAAAATCCGTCGCGGAGAAAAAGCGAGTCATGGCGTGATCCGCCCAGTCGATCTCTGTACGCAAGACAGTCATGTCTTTTTTGACCATGCGCTGTTCGATCCCGGCCAGCAGCGATTTGCCGATACCCTGCCATTGAGCAGCAGGATCAACCCCGATCACATCGAGGACGGCGACCGCTTCTTCGGAGCCGAAATCACCGTCCTGAACCCTGGCAAAGGCGTATCCCCTCAAGGTGTCACCGACGCAAGCGGCACAGGTCAAAAACGCCTCTGGTTTGGCCATGGCAACTCTTAAACGCTTCTCAAAAAAGCCGCGTCGCGGTTGGCCGACAATACGGCTGTCTATGGCTGAGACCTGCTCGAGATCTTCGGGACAAAGTGATCTGAATGTTAGACTCATTGCTGTGACTCCCCTGTTGTTAAATGCTCCCTCCGCCTTAAAAGGGAGGTCAGGACGCTTTGGGCACGTCGGGCAATATCCCTTTTTGTTTGAGCTTTTCATAGCGGAAAGCTCCCCACAAGGCAGCGCCGATAGCGCCGGCATAGATCGAATCGGCATGTGCTGCCACCTTGGTACCCATATGCTGCTTGTCCATACCATCCTGAATCGCCTTGACCAGACCAATATCCAGAGCGAGGCCGCCGGTCATCATCACCACTCCCTGGGTAACGCCGATCGATTTAAGCAGCTTGAGCAACCGGTCGGCCATCGATTCGTGGATACCGCGCAGGATGTCGCAGGGAGCGATCGAGCGGGACACCATGTTGATGACGTCGGTTTCGGCCAGAACGGCACAAATGCCACTGACCTTTTCCGGAGTGGTCGATTGCAGCGACAGGCTGCCAATCTCATCCTGGCCGATTCCCAGATAGCGGGCAATGTTCTCGAGAAACTGGCCGGAGCCCGAAGCGCACTGGCTGGTCATGCGATAGGTCAACACCTTGCTCTGCTCATCGATGCTGATGGCGCGGCCGTTCAGGGCACCGATATCGAGCACTGCCCTGGCTTGCGGGTTAAGGTAGATGGCCCCCCGGGCATGGGTGGTCATTGAATAAAAATGTCCTGTAGTTCCCTTGAGTGTTTCGCCTTCGCCGGTACTGGCGATATAGTTGATCTGCTCTCGCTGCAAACCTGCCTCATGCAGCACAGAATCGATTGATTCCTCGACCAGGGTATGCGCATCACGCTGACGGATGCGCCCATCCCAGCGGGACAGCCATTCGGTCTTGTTTTCTCCCACCCGGAACAGGGCGGTCTTAATTACGCCGGAGCCGACGTCGATACCGATAGCGGTCGTCATATCTTTCTCCTTTTGACTTATACTCAATTTTAAGAATTCTGTGAGGCTGCTGAAAACTAGTGAACGGCACTATGGGCGAAACTCGCTCCGCCGAGCGCTCCGGTATAAATCGATTCGGCGCTGATATTGATGGTTTTCTCGCCGTAGTTCTCGAAAATCAACTGGCGTAGCTCCTTGACGGCCGCCTCGTTTTTGGCCACCCCACCGGTAAAGGTGAACTCATCTGTCACCCCGCCGGATCGGGATATGATTGACATCGCCCGCAGCATGATCGCCCGGTGCAAACCGGCCAGGATATCGGCGCGGTTTTCGCCCATCGCCATGCGATCGCGCAGTTCGGCGCCAGCAAAGACGGTGCAGGTCGAGTTGATGCGGGTCGCTTTGGTTGCCTTCATGGCGATCGGACCGAGTTCGTGCAGACCGATATTCATTTCGTCGGCGATGTAACCGAGGTAACGGCCACAGCCGGCGGCACAGCGGTCGTTCATCTGGAAATTGACCACAATGCCGTTTTCATCAACCTGAATCCCTTTGGTGTCCTGGCCGCCGATATCGAGTACAGTGCGGGTGTTGGGGAACATCATGTGTGCCCCCAGACCGTGGCAGAGGATCTCCGAACGGATATGCTCCTTGGGAAAAGGCAAGCGGACCCGACCATAACCGGTCCCGACCACGTAACTTTCTTCCAGTTCCAATGCAAGCACCTTCTCCAGAGCCTGTTGCGCTTCAGCCTCAGTGAATTCAACGCCTTCAACTTCGCGCATGGCCCGCGACAGGCCATTCAGCAGTTGCGCGGAGACAGCTTCATCGCTCGACACCATGCTTTCGATATCGATGATCGACTTGTCATAAACATTGAGCAGCACGTCGAAACTGAGCCCCGACTGTTTGCCGACCGATTCGGCAAGATTCATGAAGCGCGAACCGGCAATGTCGCGAAAGAAGTCTGATTTGCGCTCGGCGCCGGGAGCGTAGATCTCCGGTGCTTCAGCTGTAATGGTCTTGAACACGCTATCCAGGGCTTCGCGCAAAGGCCCTTTCAGATCCTTGAAACGCTCGTGATCGAGATAGTTGTAGCAGGTCTCCTCAAGCTGTTTGAGTTCGGAGAGAAACTGTTCCAACCGGAAATTGCGCTCCAGGTCGGCCAACAGCAGTTCTGCGTCGCCGCCGCTGCCAAGGGCGTTCTTGAACAGGGTGAAACGGGCAGCGATCTTTGATTCCTGCTTGGAAACCCGGGCCGCAACATCGTAGTTGGAGCGGGAGTTGGTGATGCCGCGACCGAGAACCTGACGGTTCTCGTCCATCAGCACCGCCTTGGTCGTGGTCGATCCGAGATCAATTCCGATAAATGTGCGCATACGTTGGCTCCCTTAGGCGGCAGAAGCTGAACCGCCGGCACGGCGTTTCTGATCGATCATTTGAAAGTAGCTTTCCAGACGATTCTTGACATTGGCGGCCGAGAAATAACGCGGGTCGACCAGGTCGGTTTCGATAAATGCCCCCGGTTTACCGGTCATTTTCTCGACCTCACGCATCATCACCAGCTGTCCGGCAGAGAAGCTGTTGCAACTTTTGATCGAGTTGATGAGCAGGCCGTCAGCCTCGTATTCCTTGACGTTGCGGGCCAGCATGTCGACCCGGGTCGGCAGATTGCGATTGGTGTAAACCCCCAGGCAGTAGTCGGCCAGCGACTCCAATGGATGATCCGGATCGTGGCGAAAATCGTCGTAGTCATAAACCCCGCCTACCTTGGTGTAGGTGCTGGCGACAACCACTGCTCCCATTTCGTAGAACATCTGCCAGAAATCGCGAAAAGACGTCCAGTTGGGCGGCCCTTCGACCACCAGCCGGTATTTTTCCTCCGGCATGTCGCCTTCAGGGGTCTGGGCACAAAGGCCGAGTTCAATCCGCTGCTCGATCTCGGCGCGCAGCAGTTTATAGTACTCGATGGCTTCATCGGTGCCGCGAAATGCGGTAAAGATCGGCCCCATATAGTAGACACCGCCGAAGTAACAATCGATCGGCGAGGGCTTGCGCTTGGATTGTTCGAGCATCCAGACCAGGTCGTTTTCCGCTATGGCCGATTTGCGCAAATATTCGCGCAGGCGGTCGATGTCGAATTTGATCCCGGAAACCTTCTCCATGGTCGGGATGACTTCTTCCTTGAGCTGCCTGACAATGTAATCGCGCATGTTCTTGGTCGGTTTGCCATCGGCGGCATAAGGAACATGCAACATCACGGTCGGGCATTGATACTGCTCACGCAAAAGCTCGAACCACTTCATAAAAGTGAAACAGCCGGTATACGAAAGCAGCAGCATGTCGGGATCGGGAAACGGCTTGCCATTGGGAGCGACGTTCCCTTTGGCCATCATGCCGATATCCGCCTTGACATATGTGCAGACGTCTTCCGAATGTCCGGAGCGTTCGGCATCGGTGATCATATCGCCGGATTTCTTGCGCATGGCATTCTGGATGGCATTGATCTCCGGCAGGTTGTTGGCAATATCGAAACACATCAGCAATTCGTTCAGGTTGCCCGGAACAAACGTCGAGGAAACCTTGGACTGGCCGCTGGTAATGCGATCATAATTGCGGCGGATCATCTCTTTTTGCAACAGTTGCGATTGCGATTTGACGACATTCGGTTGGCTCATGATGAACTCCATAATTTGATCGAATCGGCAAAGGTGCCAGCCTGTTCGCGGATTGGCTGCATCTGCCCGGAATTCTCTGCGTACTGCATGGTGATATAGGGAATTCCGTGCTGCTCCAGTCGGTGAACCATCATCGGCTGGTCAAGCAGGGCCGGGTCGCAGAAGCTCGGCGCGGCAAAGATGACCCCGTCGGCGCCTCGCTTGCGGATCGATTCGAGCATGTAGTTGCCCTTCTTTTCGAGATCGGCTTCATACTTGGCGGCCGTCTCGGCACTGTGATGCAAAAAAGCCGTCACCAGATTGTCGATCGGGTTGCCATCGGTCGGCACCTCTTCGAGCAGCCAGCGGGTGACCAGCATGCTGTCGTCATCGACAATATAGCAGCCGGCCATCTCCAGCGACTTGATCAGATTGAGAGGCGGCTGCTCGCAGAATGTGCCAATCAGGGTGACTCGGCAATTGTCGCGCATCGGCCGTTGCTCGGCCTCAGCCGCGATCAGATAATCCTGCATCAACATGGTGTGCTCTTCGACCGGCAACACCATACCGGCTCGCATCAGCAGGTAAACTTCGGCGGCAGGGGCATTCCAGGGGGTTGCGGAACGAAAATCGTAAACCTTGTTGACCCAGTCGCGATTTTCATTGTAAGCGGCGATGGAATGGTTGATCTGTGCGTCGGTGATTTCACGGCCTGCGAGCTTCTCCAGCCCTTCCTTGAATTCACGCAGTTCCTGCGCGTAGAAAATGCCGCCGACGTTGTCGTCGAAATTCTGCGGCAGATCGAAGTAGCGCACATACTTGTCTTTGAACATGATTTGCCAGATCCCGGAAAGATTGCGGATGACATCGCAGATCGAAGGGAACAGCATACCGTCGACAAAATCGAGTTTCCCGGTGATCGCCAGCTCGATGGTCGATCGCGGAATGCGACAGATGTAACTCTGGTAGTACGCATCACCGTGGATGACTTCCATATCGGCACCGCCGCCGAGGATGCCGAGCGGCAGCATGCCGGCAGCGTGTATAAACTCGCGCGGCACATAAACAGGCATGTAGCCGACAACCTTACGTCCCGGTTCGGCATCTTTCCATTCCCTTGCTTTTGCAAAAGAATTATCCTCGAAGATCTCCTGACAGAAATCGACGATCTGTTTGACCGATTTTGAACTCATAAAATTCTCCCGGATGTAACAAAATGCTCCTGAAGCCTGCAGGTAAAGAATCTTTAGCTTTTTGAATTCAGCTTTAAACCCGACTCGGCCACACGAAAATGTTATCTTCTTGTCGCTGTAAGTATCACTCTAGCAGGCTCGGCTGTTCACGTCAATGGTATAATGGTACTTTAATACCATATGAATTCAAGCTATAATCATTTACAACATTAAATTTTTCCAGGTGAGCATAAAAACGCCGATTTATAGTATGCTTTCGTTCAACCGGACTACTTGACGATTCGTTAATGAAGAGGTAGTTATCTGAAGAAGTCTTTTGGAACGCTTTAAGCTTAAATATGTAAAATACAAGCTGTAACGAATGAAATCACGGATAGCATAATCGCAGTTTTCGATCTGGAAAAGGCAGACAGGGCCTCTCATGTGTCAACAATTTCTGAAAAGCCTGACGGCAGCAGTCGTTTTAGCACTGCTTCTGTTTACGACAGGGTGCCTGGCCGACCTGTCGCATCTGGTCATCTCTGATCTGGAGCGAATGCCTCAGGACCCTCTTGCCTATCTTGATCCAGCCACTGCTCATCAGCCGTTAATTACATCTGCACAACAGCAGGTGCTGGCCAGCGAATTTCTCGAGCGGCATTTTGCTGCCTGGCACAGCGAAAAACCGCTCGCGAGTACAGGCAGCCCTTTCTGGGCTGTCGACTGGATTAAAGAACACGAGATATATGGCGTCAATCTGCGACCGGTAGGGGCTGATCAGCTTCAGCAATTGATCGATCTGACTGCTCCGGCAAGCTACCCGAGCCTCAACCGTCGGGCTATTGCGGTGCGCAGGTCCAACCTGCGGGCGCTACCTTCGCGTGCTCCACTCTTTAATGATCCCCGCAAGGCAGGTGAGGGGTTCCCATTCGACAACCTGCAGCATTCTGCTCTTCCTGCGAATACGCCTCTGCATGTCACACATATCTCCAAAGACGGTTCCTGGGTTTTCGCCGAGACCTCGCTTGTCTACGGCTGGATGCCGGTGAACGATCTCGCCTGGATCGATGATGCCTTTGCCAGGGAGTTTGTTACCGGCCATTACCTGACTCTTACGCGCGATTCCGTGCCGCTCTTCGATTCTGCCGGGATTTATCGTTTCCGCGCCGGGATCGGGACTCTCCTGCCTTTGATCAGCACCGAATCCGGCAAATATCGGGTTCTGCTTGCTGTCGCGGATCGAGATAGAAGGGGTCATCTGGTCGAGTCGATGGTTCCTCTTAATCATGGTGAAGTCTTTCCACTGCCATTGAACGCCTGGCGGCTTGCAAGTCTTGCCGTCGGCATGATGGGACAACCTTATACATGGGGCGAGAGCTTTAACGGTCGGGATTGTTCGGCCACGGTTCGAGACACGTTTGCCCCCTTCGGGTTATGGCTGCCACGCAACTCATCCAAACAGGCACGCATGGGGAAAGTGATTCCCCTGTCCGAGCTGGCTCCGGGCGGACGTGAGAAACACCTGCTCTCAGAAGGAGTCCCTTTTTTGACCTTGATTAGGATCCCCGGTCATATCATGCTTTACATTGGAGGATACGAAGGACGGGCAGCGTTGCTGCACACAATCTGGGGATTGCGTACACGGAATCTCTGGGGCCGGGAAGGGCGTTGGCTCATCGGCAAAACGGTTATTACCTCCCTGGAACCCGGTCTTGAACAAGCCGGAGTCTTTCTTGACATCAGTAACCTGCGCAACCGTGTCGAAAGTATGAATATTCTGGCGCCTGCAGACAGTCATCGGGTCCATGGCAGCCTGTTCGACTATCCATGAGCCGGCTGCAAATTCGGCCCGTATAGTCCAACAGACTGCTGGCAGCCTGTCCAACTATCCTCCTACAGTCTCCTGGAATCCGACCCAGAGTGTGAACAGACATGGCAGGCTTGTTCCTTTGTCACGTGTAATACCATGTAAGGAAGCTAAGTGCAGGAAAAGATAGCCGCCTTGAAGGTTGACAGGTGGCTTGCTAAAGTCTAGTCTTGCTTATGAGCCCGTGGAGAGATGTTTCATGCAACACAGGCAAAATCCGCAACCGCATGTTCCCATCATCAATTTTCCGTCAATCCACTCGAGAGGTTCAACAACTTAAAATATCAGGCGAAAACAATGAAAGACAATGCATTAACAACAGATAATCTGGACACCTTCAGCACCGACTACCTTTTCTATCAGTCGCGCAAAAAGATGCCTTTCATCGAAAGGGCCGAGGGCGTCTATATCTGGGATCATACCGGTAAAAAATATCTCGACGGCAGCTCAGGTGCCGTCAACTGTAATCTCGGCCATGGCAACAACCGAATTGCCAATCGACTTGCCGACCAGGCTCGCAAGGCTGTCTTCGCTTACCGCACCCAGTTTGAAAATGAACCGGCTCATCGCTACTCCGCCGAATTGGTAAAGCATCTTGCCCCTCACCTGCAGCGGGTCTTTTTTGTCTCCAGCGGTTCCGAGGCGGTCGAGTCGGCGATGAAACTTTGCCGGCAATATTTTTTCAACCGCGGTCAGAAATCCCGATATCAGTTCATCTCCCGGACACCCTCTTATCATGGCTCAACTCTGGGAGCACTGGCTTTGACCTCGTATGCACCGCTCGAAATCCCATTTCGACCAATGATGCAGGCCTACCCTAAGATACCGGCTCCCTATTGCTACCGTTGCCCCTACTCCAAGAAAACCAGCTGCAACCTCGAATGTGCGTGGGCACTCGAGAAGGCCATCCTTGAGCAGGGACCGGAAAGTATTGCTGCTTTTGTCGCCGAGCCGATCGGTGGCGCCAGCACCGGAGCGGTCGTTCCCCCAAAAGGTTATTTCAGAGTCATCGAAGACATTTGCCGCAAGTATGAGATTTTTCTTATCCTTGATGAGGTCATGACCGGTTTCGGGCGCACTGGCAAACTGTTTGCCTATGAGCACTGGGATGTGGACGCGGATATCATCGTCATGTCCAAAGGGATAACCTCGGGAGCTTACCCCTTGGGAGCCATCGCCGCCCGCACCGAGTATGTCGACGAGATGATGGACAACGGCGGTTTTTCTCACGGTCACACGCTGGCGGGAAATCCCATGGGCTGCGCTGTCGGTCTGGAGGTCCTGAATGTCATCACCGAAAACCTCTTGAGCGAAAATGCGGCGGCCATGGGGAAGATCCTCAAGTCTGGGCTGGAACGGCTGAAGAAACGTTTCGAATTCATCGGCCAGGTGCGCGGTCAGGGCCTGCTTACAGCGATCGAACTGGTTCAGGATCGCAAAACCCGGGAGCCGTTTCCCGCTGAATACAATATTCATTTCCTTCTCACTGATGAAGCTTACGACGAGGGATTGATTGTTTACCCGCGGCGGCCGATTAATGGTCTCAGAGGGGATCATGTGATGGTGGCGCCGCCGCTGATCTCAACCCGCAAAGAGATTTATGAGCTTCTGGCACTGCTTGAACGCGCTTTGCAGCGTACCGAGGATAAGCTGCCATCGACGCGAAGACTTCCTTAACGAACAGCCAGAGGACCTTTGAGCATGATTGACAAGACCACAACCATCAGCAACGCCCTCAACCGGGTACACGATGGTCACACCGTCATGATCGGCGGTTTCGGTGGACCGGGAACCCCATTTACCCTCATCGAATTCCTGCATCAGCAGGGAACCAAAAACCTCACGCTGATAAAAAATGATGCAAATGAGCCTGGTATGGGTATCTCCAAATTGTTGGAGTCGGGTCAGGTACAGACCCTGATCGCTTCCCATATCGGCCTTAATCCGGCAGCTGTCGCCATGATGAACCGGCGCGAACTGGAAGTACTCCTTTATCCTCAAGGAATCCTTGCGGAGAAAATCCGCGCCGGAGGGGCCGGCCTGCTCGGTTTTTTGACAGATATCGGAGTCGATACCATTTTGCGTGACAGCCGTGAAGTGATCCATCTCGATGGTCGTGAGGCGATTTTGGAAAGGGCTTTGCGTGCTGATGTGACCCTGATCCATGCCGCAATCGCTGATCGAGCCGGCAACCTGATCTTTGCCAAAAGCGCCCGCAACTTTTGCCCCTTGATGGCGACAGCTGCCGACCAGGTTATCGTGGAAGCTGAAATGGTGGTTGAGACCGGTAGCCTCGATCCTGATCAGGTCCACCTGCCGGGAGCTTTTGTCGATTTCATCCTGGCACTTGATGAACTCACTCCGGAATATGGGATATTGCCTCAACATGCCTTATAAAAACAAGATAGCCGCGCGCGCGGCCCTGGAGATGCGCTCCGGTCAGGTGATCAACCTCGGAATCGGCATCCCGAATCTGATCCTGGATTATCTACCGGCAGGCCTTGAGATTTTCGTCCAGTCGGAAAACGGTATCCTCGGTATCGGCCCCCGCAGCGCTGCCGGCAGCGAAGATCGCAATCTGATCGATGCCGGAGCCAATTATGTGACGCTCAATCAGGGTGCCTCTTTTTTTGACAGCGCGCTGTCCTTTGCGCTGATTCGCGGGGGCAGGGTCGACTTGAGTTTCCTCGGCACTCTTGAGGTTTCGCAAAATGGTGATCTGGCTAACTGGATTATCCCGGGAAAGATGGCGCCCGGTATCGGTGGTGGGATGGAATTAGCCCAGAAAGCGAAACGGGTCATTGTGACCACCTCTCACACAACCCGAGAAGGAGGCCCTAAAATCCTGACTCAGTGCAACCTGCCGCTGACAGCGCGGGGCTGTGTCAAGACGATCATCACCGAACTGGCGGTGATCGATGTCACGCCCCAGGGGCTGATGCTGCGAGAGATCGCCGTCGAATCGAGTCTTGATGAAGTGCAGGAAAAAACCGACGCGCCACTTCTTTTCCCACCGGGAGATATTCCCCGATTTTAACAGCTTCCAGGGAGCCGAACCCCAGTCAATGAAGAACAGAGAGAATAAAATCCTGTCTACCGTCGACGCCCTTGCCGATGACATCATCGACTTTACAGGGCGCCTGGTCAGACAGCCCAGCACTCTTGAAAATGAGACATCCGCTCTGCTGGTTATGGAAGAGGAACTCAGTCGTTTCGGATGGGAGCCGGAGCGGGTGCAAATCGATCCGGAAAAGCTTGCCGCGCATCCTGGTTTCGCATCGGTACCGTGGAACTACCAGGGACGTTACAACCTGGCGGCGAGGCGACCGGCAGACTCTCCGGGTGGCCGAAGTGCTTTATTCAACGGGCATCTGGATGTAGTCAGCCCCGAGCCAGTCGAAAACTGGGCGACTGATCCCTTCCTGCCGATGATCGACGATGGCTGGCTGTATGGCCGCGGTGCCGGCGATATGAAGGGTGGGGTGGCTGCCATGACCTACGCCCTCCATGCTGTGGAAAAGGCAGGCTTCGGCCTGCGTGCCCCGGTAACCCTGGAAGCGGTCATTGAGGAAGAATGTTGCGGCAACGGCGCACTGGCCTGCATGGCGGCAGGCTACGACGCTGAGGCGGTGCTGATTCCTGAACCCTTCGGACCGACCCTCTACACTGCGCAAGTCGGGGTTCTCTGGTTCAAGGTCCGCCTGCATGGCGCGTCCTGCCACGTCCAGTCCACCGCGGCGGGAACCAACGCCATCGAAAAGAGTTACCCCATTATTGCCGCTCTGCGCCTTCTGGAAGAGACGATGAACAGCGAGGCACGTCCTGATGTCTATAGCGATATCAGCCATCCTCTCAATCTGAACATCGGTATCTTCAAGGGAGGCGATTGGCCCTCTACGGTACCGTCCGCAGCCGAGTTCCACGGTCGTCTCTCCTTCTTCCCCGGCACATCTTATGAAGACGTTTGCAAGCGCATCAAGGCGGTTGTGGCCGAGGCAGCGCAAGCCGATCCATGGCTGGCAGAAAATCAGCCCGAGGTGGAGTTCTACGGGTTCCGTTCAGAAGGGCACATGGTGAGTCGGCAACTTCCGGCTTTGTCAACCCTGAACGATTGCCATCGCACCCTCACCGGCGATGATGCCCAAACCTATATCTCAACCTGTACCACTGACCTGCGAGCCTTCCATTTTTTCGGAAAAGGGCAAGGTACCTGTTACGGGCCGGTGGCGGAGAATATCCATGGCGCCAACGAGCGGGTGAATATCGACAGTGTCCTGCATGTGGCACGCGCCTATGCACTCTTTCTTGCTCGCTGGTGTCAACTGGCTGAATGATCCTGAGCTGATGACAGCCTCCAGAGGAGAATAATCAATGCAGGACGTGGTGATTGCCGGTTATTTACGCACAGCCTGTTCCAAAATCAAACCCAGCGATCCAGGAAAAGACTGGTTTCATTCCATGCGCGCCGACGACCTATTAGCCGCGATCATTCCACAGTTACTGCAACGATGTGAGACTGAAGGCGCCGAGGTGGAGGATCTTCTGGTCGGTTCGGCGCTGGGCGTGAGCGAGCAGTGGACCTTTGGTGGCCGCACGGCGGTTTTCCTTGCCAACCTGCCCGAGCACGTGCCGGCCAAGTTTATCGATCAACAATGCGGGTCCAGCATGGCGGCAATCCACACAGGGTTTCTGGAGATTGCCGCCGGCTATGCAGATGTGGTTCTGGCCACCGGCATGGAACACATGGGACGGGTACCGGTCGGTCCGACTCTGTTCGAGAAGGGAGCTCTCTCCGTCAATCCTCGTCTTTACCAGGAAGAACGCTTCCGGCACTGGGATATGAAGACTACCATGCACATGGGTTTTACTGCAGAGAAGCTTTGTATCGGCAGCGGCTTCAACCGTGAAGATCTCGATTCCTGGGGCGTCCGCTCTCATCAGCGGGCGTCAAAGGCGCAATCAGCCGGGTTTTTTGATGGAGAGATTTTATCGATTGAGGCTCGTCAGGATCATGGCAACATGATGAATGTCTGCCGCGATCAAGGGGTCCGAGAAAACGCCAAACTGGAAGATCTGGCAAAACTGGCTCCGGTTTTTTGTGTCGATGGTCTCATCACGGCGGGTAATGCTTCACCTCTGAACGCCGGGGCCAGCGGCCTGCTGCTGATGTCTCGAGCTTGTGCAGAAGCCAAAAACCTGAAACCCCTCGCAACCATCCGTTCCATCGGTTTTGCCGGTGTCGACCCGACCCTGATGGGGAGCGGACCGGTTCCTGCAGTACAGAAAGCACTGGAAAAAGCGGGTCTCAATCCGTCAGACATCGACTTCTGGGAGATCAATGAGGCCTTCAGCATCGTGGTGCTTAACGCAATGAAAGAGCTGGGAATCGACCCTGAACGGGTTAATGTCAATGGTGGTGCTATTGCCATCGGCCACCCCCTCGGAGCAACCGGTGTTCGGCTGGTGGGAACGCTGGCTCGTATCCTCCAGACTAACGACGCTCACTACGGTTGTGCCACCGCCTGTATCGGCGGCGGACAGGGGATTGCGACCATCATAGAAACAGCGGGTTAAAGCATGGTTTTCGATAGATAGACATATTACATTTAAAGGACTTATAGCAAAACAAAGGTTAGCCACCAAGGCACCAAGACAAAACCTTTTTTTGGGTTATAGGCCTATATTTAATCCCAGGTTCTCAGCGCTCTCAGCAGTGAACCCGTCTTGTCAATGGTCTGCCCGGAATTTTGGGCAACCCTCAAACAAAGGAGTCATAACCTATGTACAGAGTTCTTGTGTCCACCCTGCTTATCGCCGGTATCTTCATGATTGCCAATCCCTGTGTCGCCATTGAGCTTGACCAGGTCCTTAAGAAGGGTGAAATCAGCTTCTCCATGAGCGGGCAATATCCACCGTTCAATTTTGTTAATGAAAATAATGAACTGGCCGGATTCGATGTGGATGTCTGCAGCGATATCGCCCGCCGCATCGGTGTCAAGCCACAGCCGTTGACGACAGCCTGGGACGGCATTGTCGCTGGTCTTCTGGCAGGAAAATACGATCTGATCTGCGGCAGCATGGCGATCACCGATGCACGCCTCAAAGCCATTGACTTTTCCGATCCCTATTATCGCTCTGGAGCCCAACTCTTTGTGCCCAAAGGATCGGACATTACCTCGACAAACCAGTTGAAGGGCAAGAAAATCGGCGTCACCCTCGGCACTACTTTTGAAGAATGGGTGAGCGCGAATCTTCCCGAGGTGGAAGCACGCACCTACAAGGGCGTTCCTGATATGATTCTTGAAGTCGCCAACGGCCGCCTTGATGGCTTCATTACCGACCGTATCGTTGGCGCCATGGCCATAGATGAAAAAGGTGCACCGATTCAAACGGCCGGCCCGCTGCTCTATGAAGAGCGCATGGGAATCGCCCTCACCCAGGGCAACCCCAAGCTTCGTACGGCGATTAACGAGGCCCTCGCAGCGATGAAGAAAGACGGCACCTATCATGATATCAGCATGAAGTGGTTGAAGATCGACGCACGCTGATCATCCGTTTCGGAAAAGCAGCGGTTTTATAACCAATAAAGAGGTGATACTTGCCACGAAGACACCAAGTCACCAAGACGTGCTTGATTTCCGAATAGTCTCTATTCGACAAGCCTGTTAAAGCGTGCCGTTCGCAGAACCCTGGCTATTATGGCTTCGTATCTTGGTGACTTGGTGGCGAGCCTTTGTTCCGTTATAGATCCGAAATGTATTGAGTAAATAGATGGAAACGGTTGGATGAATAGGAATCTGATCCAGTAATCTACTGAACGGGGAGACTAAATCATGCTCGACTGGCAGGTCATTATCCACTATTTTCCTTTCCTGGCGAAAGGGGCATTGATTACTCTCGAGATCTCCGTGATCTCCCTCATTCTCGGTCTGGCTGCCGGTCTGGTTGCGGCTTTATGTATACTCTCAACCAACCCTCTTCTGCATTGGCCCGGCCGGTTTTATGTCTGGATTATTCGTTCGACGCCCCTTCTGGTGCAACTGTTTATCATTTATTTTGGATTGCCCCAGTTTGGAATCAGCCTCAATCCCTTCTGGTCGGGGGTGTTGGCACTGGCTCTGAATACCGGTGCCTACAATGCCGAGACGATTCGTGGAGGCATCCTCGCCGTACCGAAAGGCCAGCAAGAGGCTTCCCGGTCTCTCGGTATGAGCAAAGTACTGACCATGCGCCGCATCGTTCTGCCGCAGGCTATGCGCCTGATCATCCCGCCGTTGGGCAACAATTTTGTCATTCTCATCAAAGACACATCGCTGGTTTCCACCATCACTCTGGTCGAACTGACCCTGACTGCTCAGCGCCTGATCGGCTCCACCTATAAACCTTTTGAAATGTACCTGATGGCCGCAGTCCTTTACGCGATCCTGACCACCTGTGCCGCTCTGCTGTTGCGTCAGGTCGAGCGACGCACTACCTGGGGGCACGTATGAGTGATACAAAGATCTTGTCAAAAAACGAAGAGCCGATGATCATTCTGAACAATCTACGAAAAAGTTTCGGCAATAATGAAGTTCTTAAAGGGATCAATCTTGAAGTAGCTCGCAGCGAGGTGCTGGTGCTGATCGGTCCGAGCGGGTCGGGTAAGAGCACCCTGTTGCGTTGCGTTAACAACCTGGAGAGCCCGACAGGGGGAGAGGTCACGGTGGACGGTGAACGCGTCAACCGCACCGACCTGAAGCCTCGTGCTTTTCAGAAGCATATCAACCGTGTCCGCACTCATATGGGAATGGTCTTTCAACATTTCAACCTCTTCCCGCACAAAACAGTGCTTGAAAACATCCTCGAAGCACCGACGCAGGTTTTGCACCGGAACCCTGATGAAGTTATTATCGATGCCCTGGAATTGCTTGACAAAGTCGGCCTGGCAGAAAAAAAGGACAGCTATCCGGTGCAGCTTTCCGGCGGACAGCAGCAACGCGTGGCCATTGCGCGTGCACTGGCGATGAAACCTTCGGTGATGCTTTTCGATGAAGTGACGAGCGCACTCGATCCCGAATTGGTGGGAGAAGTACTGCAGGTCATGGAGGAACTGGCCGCCGAGGGGATGACCATGATCGTGGTGACTCACGAAATGAACTTTGCCGAGCGGGTAGCCAATCGTGTGGTGTTTATGGCCGATGGACAAATCGTGGAAGAGGGTCCTCCAAAAGAAATTTTCAGTAATCCTCGCGAGGAACGCACAAAACGTTTTCTTGCGGATGTGCTCAAATAATCCGACCTGAGCAAGTTATTTGTTCGCTCTGTCAGTTTGAAGGAGGAGTTTCAACCCGATTCCGACCGTTGCTCTTCGCCGCATACAGGGCATTGTCGGCGAGGCGGATCAAATCTTCGGTGGAGTTGATTTTTTTGTGAGGAATGGCGGCGATGCCTATGCTTGCAGTAATCTTCAAATCGGAGATCGAATCGCTGAATTGAATTTTGCTGATGATCTGTCGCAACCGCTCAGCAACCATGGTTCCTTCACTAAGATTGGTTTCAGGCAAAAGCAGTGCGAACTCTTCACCACCGAAGCGAGCAGCCGAATCGTACTGCCGCAGCTGCGCTTGAATCTCCTGGGAAATCGATTGAAGTACTCTATCTCCCTGTTGATGCCCATAAGTATCGTTGATCCGTTTGAAATGATCCAGGTCGATCATAAGCAGGGAAAACGGGCTGCTGATGCGGTTGCTGCGGTCAAGCTCTGATTCCAGGGTCGTCATCATGTGCCGGCGGTTGTATAAGCCGGTCAGCGGATCAGTCTGTGAAAGCGTTCGCAGTTGCTGGTTACTCTCTTTGAGGTGGTCCTGTAAAGTCTTGATCTTGAGCTGGACCTTGACTCGAGCCAGCAGCTCCTCGGGACTGAACGGCTTGGTCACATAGTCGCTGGCCCCCTGTTCGAGACCTCGTACTTTGGTTGCGACATCTTCATGGCTGGTCAATAATAGAACCGGGATATCCTGCAACTCTTTGCGGGAATTGACCATACTCAGGAACTTGAAGCCATCCATTCCGGGCATTTCGACATCGCACAAGACAATGTCCACCTTTTCATTGAGCAGGATTTTGAAACCTTCGATACCATTGGTTGCTTCTAAATACCCGCTGAACAGATCGGCGTTACTCAGAATGTTGAGAATTTGCTGTCGGACAGACTTGCTGTCATCAATGATGAGAACGGTATAGCCCATGGAATTAACATCTCTGTAGTTACTGTATAAGCTCGTGGAATGACGACGTCAATCATAGCCTTGTTTGGTTGCTCACGTCTATAAATTATCCAAAAGCGAGTCAAATCAAAAGGGACACTCATTGATGAGTGTCCCTTTTTAATGTTCTATAACCCAAAAGAAGGTTTAACGCGGAGCCTGGCGTACCAGAGGACGCAGAGTAATAAAAACATTTCGAGGGCAAAATGACGGACACCTTGGTCATTCTTCTCAGCGTCTCCGTGTCTCTGCGTTAATTTTTGGGCTGACCTTTGTTTGGGTTATAGGTTCGTTTTTAAAAGGCATGGGTTGGGGTGTCTCTCCCAAGTTCCGCTGAAATTTAAAACAACAGTGACGAAACTGCCGCTGAGCTACCCTGAATCGACTGCTTTGCTCAACAGTTGCTGCATCTGCTACCTTTTAAAGTAGTTCTGCTGCTTGATTCAGGTCCTGTCCCGGCTGTCTGGCGATGCCGTCAGGCTTTGCCATGTCGCCTGCAGGTTTTTTCCGTGCTCCATGCTGGCTTATTTCGTCACTGTCTGATCTCACTATATCGACTCTCCCGTGGCTGTCAATGCTACTAAAAAATTAAAATATCTGTTAAGAATCTCATGAGAACATTTCTTTGCAGGAGACGGTATCAAGCATTGAAGGTCCAACCCGTTCGGCATCAGGCAACAGGATCTGTGACGCCATCAATTCTGACTGTTTTCATTTTCCAGCATCACATCAACCACCCGAGCGTTGGTAATTGCCTGCAATTGAGTGAACGTCACCGGCACCCCCGAGGCATCGTTGCCCGCCGCCGGATAGATGATTTCGTAGTCGGCGAGTCCTTTGTCGATCAGAATCTTCAAGCCCTCCACGCCGAACGGGCAGACCCCGCCTGGCTTGAATCCGGTTGCCGCTTCAGTCTCGTCAGCATCGGCCATTCGCACCTTGCTGCCGATCGCCTGTTTCGCCTTCTTGCTGCAGATGCGACGGTCTCCCGGACAGACAGCAAGATAAAATTGTCCACTCTTGGCTTTGAGCACCATCGATTTGGCGATTTGTCCAACGGAGACGCCGAGCTGTTGTGCCGCGAGTTCTGATGTCGGAGTGCTGCCGGGTGCAAATTCCATAGCCGTCAAATTGTGCTCTTCAAGTACGCAGCGGACTTTTTCAGGTATCATGTCGGTGTAATCCAGCGGTCGGTGAATGGGTTGAAATGTCGCTGGCAATTTATTATAAACTTATGTCGATTGCCAACCTGAAAAAGCAAAGGAATGGGACTTGTCGGGGTATCCGTCTATCGCAATGATTTTTCCAATGCCGAACTTATCCGGACGGCTTTGCAACAGAGGCGTATCCTGCTCACGCGCGATTTGGGATTCTCAAGCATCGCAGTCTGGAGTTCGGAACCCTGGTACGTTTTGATTGCGTGGACAAGCAGGTCCGGCAGATTCTCACTCGCTACCGTCTGCATGGGCAGATCCAACCATGGCGGCGGTGCATGCTGTGCAACGGGACACTGGAACCGGTCGCAAAAAGTGAAATCCTGCATCGTCTGGAGCCTAAAACCAGACGATACTACCAGGAATTTTACCGTTGCACCGACTGCGACCGTCTTTACTGGCAGGGCTCGCACTATGAGAAGATGGAAAAATGGCTTGAAAGCACGTTGTCACTTTGAAATATGCAAGCCCTAACGTTTATCACCCTGGTCAGGCTACCAGACGTTGACTGCCTCGTCGGCGAGTACCTTTGCCAGCTTGTCCTGCACTTGATGCAAACGCTCACCGGTGAGAACTGCGATGTTCCTCATGAAGATGTAGGCCAGATGGTAATTGGTCTCGAAGATCACCTGAAGGGTGTCACGGTCAATCTCGAGCAGTGTCGTCTCACCTTTGCAGTATCCTGAGAGCCGATATTGGTGCGGTGGTACGATTGCCGACCAGCCAACGGCGTCTCCCGCTTTTCGTGTCGCGATGATGGTGTCGGCGTTCTCCCGTTGAGGCATTTCAAATTTAAGGACAATACTTCCTTTCAGGATCAGATACAGTTTGTTTGCCTCGGTCTGCTCCATAAAAAGGTTGGTACCGTCCGGATAGGTCTTTTGTTGGCAACGGCGCAGGAAAGCTTCGATTTCATCGGGGGCAAAGCCCATGAACAACCCCTCGGCAAACAGTTTCGCGGTATCACTCATTGTCCCACCTTCCTTTCATGCACTGGCTACTCAGTTTCCGGGTAAAAATACGATTTTCTCACCGATTGAGCCTCGTCCCCCCATAACCCGTAAACTAATATAATTCATTTTATACAAGAATACCTGTTTTTCGACTGATTGCATGCTCCTGGTCTTACGGTTTTGATTATTTCGTCATGAACAATCTCGTTTGTGATATTTCTTTGACGTGGCAGACCGGTTGTTCAGCCGCAGAGAGCCAAAAAAGTTATGTCACAGGAGACTGCCATGAGTCAAAACGGTTACTGGTTCCACGCACCAACAGCCCGTAAGATCCTCGATGCGATGGACAGAGGTGACGCCAGTATCGACATCTCGCTAGACCTGAGTCTCTCCCGGGGCACTTTTCCGATTTCTGCTGGAGAGATCATTCTTGATGAAGGCAATCGCCTGAGCCGTGCGCAATTGCGCCAGATTGAAGGAAAAGAAAATCGAATTTTCTATCTCGAAGACGGACAGCTCGAAGTGCTTGAGGTCAGGAACACCGGTTACTACAAGCTCGCCCCCACCGACCAGGCGCCGCTGCTGGAAATCAGCGGAGTAAAAATGCACATCTCGAAGGGGATCAACCCCTTTGAAAGCGCCGGGCAGATGGCCGCACAAGTCGTCACAAAGGGGGGCAGGGTGCTCGACACCTGCGGCGGGCTGGGGTATGCGGCTTCGGCAGCGCTGCAACTTGGTGCGCGCGAAGTCATCTCGGTCGAAGCAAGTGCGACGGTTATGGCATTGCGTAAAAAAAACCCGTGGTCAAAGGCAATTTATGACGCGAAGGTCCACTTGATTCATGCCGATATCAACATCTACATCAAAGAGCTTGCGGCCGAGTCTTTTGATGCAATCATTCATGATCCGCCCAGATTTTCCCTCGCCGGAGAACTTTATGGCGGAGAGTTCTACCGGGAACTATACCGGGTGCTGAAGCGGCGCGGCAGCCTGTTCCACTATACGGGCAATCCGCATCTATTAAAACGCGGCACCAGCTTTATAGAGAATGCCGCGCAGCGGCTCAGAGCGGCAGGCTTTACCAGGGTTGTGAAAGTCACCAAGCTTATGGGTGTTACCGCCCATAAATAGCCAGCTCCTGTCTAAAACCCTCGCTTTTGATACAGGCAATCTCCGCCTTTCGAAAAGCATTTAGCTGTACTCGGAGCCAAAGTTTTATTCTACATCGATAACCGGCGCCACCGCCTGCAGCCTCCAGATATCTTTATTGTATTCGGCAATTGTGCGGTCAGAGGAAAAACGGCCACTGGCGGCGGTGTTGAGAATACTCATGCGGGTCCAGTGCTCCTCGTTGCGGTAGGCTTCGGCAACGCGCTGCTGCGCATCAACGTAGCTGCGGAAGTCAGCCGCCGTCATCCATGGATCATCCGCGTTGGTAATCGCTTGCAGGATCGGATCGAAAATCCCCGGTTCGAACTGGTTGAATTGAGCATTCTCCAGTAATTGCATCACTCGGCGCAGATCTTCGTCAGCGGCTATGATCGCTGCAGGGTTATAATGGCTGCGCATCTCCTCAACTTCTGCAGAAGTCAGGCCGAACAAAAAGAAATTCTCCTCGCCGGCCTCTTCACGGATTTCGATATTGGCCCCATCCAGAGTGCCGATCGTCAATGCACCGTTCATCATAAACTTCATGTTGCCTGTTCCGGAAGCCTCTTTGCCTGCGGTGGAGATCTGCTCGGAAAGGTCGCTGCCGGGAGCAATCGCTTCCATGGCAGTGACTCTGTAATTGGGAAGGAAAGCGAGGCGCAGACGGCCGGCGGTGACCGGGTCATTATTAATGACGTCCGCGACGTTATTGATCAGCTTAATGATACGCTTGGCCATAAAATAGCCGGGAGCAGCTTTGCCGCCGAAAAGCACGCAACGCGGTGTCCAGCCAGCAATATCGCCCCGTTTGAGTCGGTCGTAGAGATGAATGACGTGCAGGACGTTGAGCAGCTGCCGTTTGTATTCATGGATGCGTTTCACCTGCACATCGAAGATCGCCTCCAGATTGAAGGCCACACCGCAGTCAGCCTCGACCATTTGCGCCAGTAGTCGTTTATTCTCCTGCTTCACTGCGTGCCAGCGGCTGCGAAAGACCGGATCGTCCGCGTACCTGGCCAGTTCGGACAACCGGGACAGGTCGGCAACCCAGCCTTCACCAATTGTCTCGGTGATCAGCCTGGAAAGCTGGTGATTGCACAAGGCGAGCCAGCGGCGCGGGGTGACGCCATTGGTCTTGTTATTGAACTTTTCCGGCCACAGCGCATAAAAATTTCTGAACAGCCCTTCGCTAAGCAGGTGTGAATGGAGAGCGGCGACACCGTTGACTGAAAAACTGCCGACGATGGCCAGGTAAGCCATGCGCACATGCGGCACCGGCCCCTCTTCTATGATCGACATGCGCCGTTGTTGTGCGGTATCGCCAGGCCAGCGTTGTGCAACGACGGCCAGGAATCTGGCGTTGATTTCATAGATGATATCTAGCAGACGCGGCAGCAGTCGGGCAAAAGTCGACACTGGCCAACGTTCCAGGGCCTCGGGAAGCAGAGTATGATTGGTGTAGGCCATAGTGGTCGAGGTAATCTGCCAGGCGTCGTCCCATGTAAAGTCGTGTTCATCCATGAGCAGTCGCATCAGCTCGGGAACGGCACAACTCGGATGGGTATCGTTGAGCTGGAAACGATTTTTCGCGGCAAAGCTGGAAAAATCGCGACCATGGGTACCGATCCAGCGCGCGATGATGTCTTGCAGGCTGGCCGAGGCGAGGAAGTACTGCTGCCGCAGGCGCAGTTCCTTGCCGCTCTCGCTGGCGTCGTTGGGATAGAGGACAAGGGTGATCTGTTCGGCCGTGTTCTTGGCCGCGACTGACTCAGGATAAAGTCCGGCGTTAAATTCGCCAAGGTTGAATTCGTCGGTGGCGCAGGCCTGCCAGAGACGCAAGGTGTTGACGGTGTTGTTGTGGTAGCCCGGGACCGGTACGTCGTAGGGGACCGCAAACACATCGTGGGTTTCAACCCAGCGAGGCCGTTGTTTGCCACGATTTGTGTGCTGCCATTCTATGCGGCCACCGAAGCGCACCCGCTGGGTATATTCCGGTCGCTCGAGTTCCCAGGGGTTGCCCTCGCGCAGCCAATGGTCCGGCTCTTCGATCTGCTCGCCGGCAGCGATGACCTGGCGAAACATACCGTATTCATAGCGCATGCCATAGCCGGTAACAGGCAGCTGCAAGGTCGCACAGCTGTCAAGAAAACAGGCAGCCAAACGCCCCAGGCCACCGTTGCCTAGTCCGGCATCGTTTTCGTTCTCGGCTAACTCCTCAAGCTCCATTCCGAGACAGCGCACGGCCAACTCAGTCACCTCATCGAGGCCGAGATTGAGGGCGGCGTTACCCAGAGTGCGCCCCATCAGAAACTCCAGAGAGAGATAATAGGCATGTCCGGCATCTGCTGCATCGTAGGCGTAGCGGGTATTCTTCCAGCGCTCCATCAATCGGTCCCGTAGAGTCAGAACCAGAGCTTTGTAAGCGTAGTGTGCCGACCGCGAATGTCGATCGCGGCCCAGTGTGTGAGAATAGTATTGTCTAAAATCCTCTACCAGGCTGAATACATCGATACCGAGGGGAGGCAGATCGGTCAAACTCGCGTCGAATTTTTTTTGTAAAACCTTGGTGTCCATAAATTATTCCTGAGATAAAAATACCGGCCACTACCACGGCAAAATTGTCGCGGCTTAAAAATAAATTGTAACTATTCGGCTCCCTTACTCAGCGGCACAGCATGTGGGCTGCAGCTGTGGCTTGCGGGAAGTTAAGTGACAACATTGGACGCAGGCAATGGCTGCAGACCACATGCCCTCGCTTATGTTCTGAAGTTACAACTAAACTTACCTTAAACTGTGTGTTCTGTCTTTTCGAAATTTTTTAATGCCCAGACACTCCGTACCTCACGGTACAGAACCGGTCTGCTTCTTATGGTCGGGTTGCAACAAAGATCGCTCTTAGTGGGGCAGGGTAGCCTTCAATTGTTTTATTCAGATCTTTTGGGTCGAGATAGTCTGCCAGTGACTCATAACTCATCCAGTCAGTCCGGCGTTGTTCTTCCAGACTGGTGCGATTGGTGTCAACACAAGTGATATTTTTAAATCCACAACGCCGCAACCATAACAGCATGGTAGCAACCGAGGGGAGAAACCAGATATTGCGCATCTTGGCATAACGCTCTTCCGGCATCAGCACCGTACCTTCGTCTCCCTCCACGATCAGCGTCTCCAGGATCAGCTCTCCGCCGGCACGCAAGCAGCCGCGCAGTTCAAGCAGATGATCCAGCGGCGAACGCCGATGATACAGTACCCCCATGGAAAAGACACTGTCAAAGCAGGCCAGATCCGCAGGGACATCCTCAATGCCCAAAGGCAATACGTAATGGCGGTTATCTGCCACAAAGCGTTGTATAACCTGATATTGCAATACGGAGATCAGGGTCGGATCGATACCCAGTACGAACTCCGCACCTTCGCCGAGCATACGCCAGCCGTGATAACCATTGCCGCAGCCGATATCAAGAATCCTTCTGCCCGTCAGGGGCTGGATGTGCGACACGAGTCGATCCCATTTCCAGTCCGAGCGCCACTCTGTGTCGATGTCAACCCCGAACAGGTTGTAGGGTCCTTTCCGCCACGGATGAAAGGCTTTAAGTTGATCTGAAAACAAATCCGCTCTGATATCGCCAAGATCCTCGGGGCAGCCGACTTGAACCTTGGTCTTAAGCTCAACATGCGAAGGCACTAACTGAGGTAAAGCGTTCAGGGCTTTTTGCCAGCCGGCCATTTTGCCATGGCTCTCCAATGCCAGCTTTGCAGGAAGGCTTTGCTGTAATTGCTGTGCCCAGAGATCGAGGCCCATGACACCCAGCTGCTGATATAGCGATTGATACATCCTCATTTTACAGCGACCAGAGAGACAAAGTTAAAGCATTGGAACCAGACATCACTAAAATCAAATCCAGCATCTTTCAGACGTTGTTGATGACATTCAAGGGTTTCCGGGATCAGCACCCGCTCCAATGCCGTACGTTTTTGACTGATCTCCAGGTCGCTATAGCCATTGGCGCGTTTGAAATCATGATGTGCTTCCAGGTGAAAACGTTGTCTGTCCTGGCTGTCAAAAGCCAGCTTTTCAGACAATATCAAGAGGCCACCCGGTTTTAACCCCTGGTAAATGCGTGCCACCAGGGTTAAGCGCTCTGCTGGAGGTATGAACTGCAAAGTAAAATTCAGAACGACTATCGAAGCGTTTTCAATCGTAACATCCTGAATGCTGGCACACAGCATGTTTACCGGAACCTTTGAAGACGCATCAGAGTCGAGAAGTTGCCGACCGCGTTCAATCATTGCCCGGGAATTATCCACGGCAATAATGTCGCAATCGTGCTGATGAATACGCTGCCGCATCGCGAAGCTGACGGCACCTAGCGAACAGCCCAAATCATAACAATGACTATTGGCTTGAGCATATCGGGCAGTCAGGGTGCCGATCATGGATATCATCGTCGCGTAACCGGGCACCGAGCGTTGAATCATGTCAGGAAAGACCTCGGCTACCCGCTCGTCAAAATGAAAATCGATGATTTCATTTAATGGCGCGGCATAAATGGCATCTTGTCTCTTTTCCACAGATTGTTAACCTTTTTCAGGATGATAGTTTTACAAAGAATGCATTAACGTCCGGAGCAGCACGTCACCTTAAAGTGGATTGTCCGTCTGCATGGCAAGCTTGTCAATAGGCTCCTGATAACTGCCTGGTTGATATCCTGACCTCTCGCGCCTGCCGCCTGGAGAATAAGGTTGACAGTGTATTGATCTGGAAGGTTATATCTGAAATTATCGTAATAAACCAGCTGGCTTGCAGTGAAATGCCTGTTTTTTACCAGACCGGCTATTCTGCTAAGTGTTGCCCTGGATGCCGGCAAAAGCCGGAGCTTTCATCACTCTCTCTCTTGTCACCGCAAAATCATGAGCTTAAGGAGTTTATCCATGGAACTGATCACCGTTAATCAGCAAACCTGCAACCGCGATGGTCTTTGCAGCGCCGTCTGCCCCATGAAGATCATCGCTTTCTGCGATGGCGAATATCCAAGCCCCGTTGACGGCGCAGAGGAACTCTGCATCCACTGCGGCCACTGCCTGACGGTCTGCCCGACGGGCAGCCTGCTGCATGCCGAACTGCCGCTGGAGCAATGTCCGCCGATCCGCAAAGAGTTGCTGCTGTCCGAAGAGCAAAGCCGTCAGTTTTTGCGCAACCGCCGCTCCATCCGCAACTATCGTGATCAAACAGTACCCCGGCAAATCCTGCAGAAGCTGATCGAAACGGCGCGCTACGCGCCTTCCGGTCATAACACTCAGGGGGCAGGGTGGCTGGTCTTGGACAACCGCGAGGAACTGGATCACCTGCTCGACATTATGGCCGACTGGATGCGCTGGATGCTGACCAACATGACAGACCTTGCCCGGTCTCTGCATATGGATCGTGCTCTTGAGAGGATCGAACAAGGCGAGGACGTTGTGTTGCGTGGCGCTCCGGCCGTGATTGTTGCCCACGGCTGCAAAAACGACCGCATGGCGTCGTCGACCTGCACCATTGCTCTGACCTATCTGGATCTGGCCGCAACCGGCATGTCCCTGGGAACCTGCTGGGCCGGTTATTTCAACGCTGCCGCGACCACCTTCCCACCGATGATCACAGCTCTTGGCCTGCCTGAAGGCCGCCAGTCTTTCGGGGCGATGATGGTCGGATACCCTCAATACCGTTATCAGCGTTTGCCTGAGCGCAAAGCTCCCGACATTATCTGGCGTTAGCGGGAACGAACCGGGACACTCAATGTTGAATGTCCCGGGTCGTGTAAATCATGCAAACGATCATTTGACGGGGCCTCATCCTTCCACTTTAAGCCTCAAACCCCGCGGCACGATCGCCAGTTCAAGCAGTTCAAAAACGCCCTGTGCTAAAAGTGCCAGAACGGCAGCCGGCACTGCCCCCTGCAAGATCAAACCGATATCGTCGAGTCGAATGCCGGTCAGGATCGGTTGACCGTAGCCGCCGGCACCGATCAACGCGCCCAGGGTGGCGGTACCGATATTGATAACCGCGGAAATTTTGATGCCGGCAAGGATCGTACTCGCCACCAGGGGGAGTTCGACCAGGCGCAAACGTGCGGCCGACGGCAGCCCGAGGGCTTCTGCCGACTCGCGTATCTGGCGGGGAATATCATGCAGTCCCGTATAGGTGTTGCGGATAATCGGCAGCAGACTGTAGAGGAAGAGAGCAACGATTGCCGGCGGACCGCCGATACCCAGCAGGGGAATCATAAAGACCAGCAGTGCGAGAGACGGGATGGTCTGGATTACGCCGGCTACAGCCAGAATGAGTTGCCCCAGCCGGGGACGTGCCGCAGCAAGGATGCCCAGCGGTACACCCACCAGGATCGCCGCACCGAGAGAGATTGCCACCAGCAGCAGGTGCTGGCGTGTATAGCGCCAGAAACGCTCC